>CAIJNQ010000001.1 GCA_903822015.1 uncultured Verrucomicrobia subdivision 3 bacterium
AAATTACGGTGGTCGGTCCTACTGCCTACTGCCTACTGACCTCTGACTTCTGCCAACTGACTCCTGCCCGCCGCCGCCGCTACAACTGCCCTCCAAACGCTGGCGGGACTTGATCCTGCGCGTCTGGCATGTTGACCCGCTGCGCTGCCCGGTCTGCCAGCACCCCATGCGCGTCCTGGCCCTGATCGATGACCGCCGGGTCGTGGAAAAAATCCTCCGCCACCTGGGCGCCTGGCATGACCCTCAAGCCTGCCGCCTCCCGTCTCCGGCCTGTTCCTCCGCCCCGGGGGACGCCGGAAATTACATCCGCGTCCCCTTCGACGACGTGGATCCGATGCCCGACTACGAAAATGTGCTAACCGATTGAAATCCGCATACTGACAAGCCCGCGGCCCACGCCGGGCTTTCATTCTTTCCAGTCTCATGACTCGCCATTTCAGCATTTCAGCGTGTCAGCTTTCACAATTTCAGATAAAAACACCTGTTGACGCCCGCGACAGGGGTTGGCACGTTGGATTTGTAATGATGGAAGGCGAAAACCAATTCTCCCTTACCCGCGCAGCGTCAAGTAAATGAAAGCGCATGAAAAGCAATTTCCTATCAGTTTGTCTCGGAGCTTGCATCGGCGGTATCTACAGTTGTATGCAGGCTGCTTACAACCGCAAGTGGCGGAAGGAAGGGAAGACTTTTCATCCGCAACCACGCAGACGGATTTAAAATATGGAGGCAAAGCCTAACGGAGCCGACACAGATTGGCGCAATGATTCCGCATGCGCAGGCAGCGTTAGCGGTTTCGGCGCGGCTCATTTTTTGGTTGCTGGTAAATGACGCATGAAAACGTGCCCATACTGTGGGGCAAAATATCCGAACGATGTTCAAAAATGTCCCATCGATCAAGAGACAACTGTTGAACCGACTGCGGCTATTTCACAGCAAGTAGAAATGCAGAGCATGCAACAGAGCGAACATGGTTATGATTTTCTGCCTCCGACTACTGGAGCGCAATCGGATGAGTGGATTCCACTTTTAGAAGTAGAACCCAGCAGTAGTGTAAAAAACATTATGCTTGTTGAGCGACTGCTGGCTCACGGTATTTCGGCGAGAATTTATACAACTAATCTGGCGGGTGGGTGGAATGGTAAGGTTAATGTGACGCATTTGCAGATACATGCTAAGAATTATGATGCTGCAAAAGAGTTTCTTGGTGAAGAGAAGAGAAAAGTGGAGTTGTTGGAGTCGGTTGGCAAACCTTGGAAATGTCCGAAGTGTGGTGAGATTTTAGAGCCGCAATTTATTTCCTGTTGGAAGTGCGGCACCGGTAGAAAAGATGAATATGCCGCCTAATTACTCAACGGAGCCGATATCGATGAGCGCACTGAATCTGCTTTCGCGGGCCTTGCTTTTGGGTTCGGCACGGCTCATTTTTGGTCGTCTGGCGGCAATCACAGGACTCGTTTGTGCAATGTCATTCACGCTTTCGCTAAAATATAAAGGCCTGCGGCAAATCGTTGGTCGCAGTCACGCTCGTCGTGTCATCGTTTTGTTTGTAGTTATGGTTCCTCTTACCCGCGAAGCGTCAAGTAAATGAAAACGCATGAAAAGCAATTTCCTATCTGTTAATAAGCACGGGGTGTCAACGCCTGAAGGGTCGAAACGCAAAAAGCGCCCGTAAACACAGGCGCCTTTTGCGTTTTGACCAGGTCAAAATAAAGTCAAAATGATGATCGGGGGAACTTTTTAATCATGAAAGCCATGATTTGACTTTACCTGTGCCTGCCCTCATAGTTTTTATTATCTCGCTTAAAGAATCGCGGAACCCGCCAAACCTTCAAAAACCGGGGGAAAAATGAAACATCGCTTTCCACAACTTTACGTCCTGGCTGTGCTGCTAACCTGTGTTGGCGTGATACCAACCGTCCGGGTGGAGGCTCAGAGTTCCTGCCAGCCGCCGCCGCCGGGCTTGATCGGGTCCTGAAACTTAACCGCAAAAAGATGTCTCGTCACTGGCAGGAAATGACCGGAATGTTCGGGTGTGGGGCAGGCTTCCCAGTCTGCCGGTTCTCCAGCCTTTCCGGTCCTGAAATCGCCGACTCGTCCGGTCGCACATCGATGTTCTGAAGGCGCAGACCTGCGTGCTTATTTAGGTCGCGCCGAAAAACCGGACCAAAATTTTTCGGCCCCTTTTTGGTAGCGAAACGGTCGTAATTTGGATGCTCTATTAAGCACTTACAAAAAGTGTCCCAAATATAGACATTTATTTTAATTCAAAAATGAGTGAATTAATGAACCCGCATCTGCTGGATTCTGGATCCTGCTTTCGCCACCCGCAACCCACCATGCGCAACTCGTAATTCGCAAATTTATGCCTCCTCACCACTCGTCACTCGTCACTACCTTTGGCCCCTGGCCCCATTTTAAAAATATTTCATTTCTTGGTCCGGTTTGGTCTGGTTTGGTCGGGTCTCGAAGCTCGCCAGTGCTCCAAAGTGTCCAATTTTGGAAGGTAAATAGGAGCGGTTAATAGACCTCAACCGCTGCCGGGGCGTGACCTAAGTATGGCGTTCACAACGCACCGGCATCCAACCGGAAGGCGGACTCTCTCGTTTATTTAAATGCCAAACCCGGACGCTACCCTGCTATTTCATGTTGCTGATTGAAAATGACAACTTTGTCATGTGGCCTTCATTAAGAATTAATTTTGGTTTTGCTTAATCATTGGGTCTGATTGTAAAGTAATGATTATCACAGCCTGCGCTTGGAACCTTGTAAGGATTGAAACACAGGTCTGTTCCTCAGTGATGATGCGGTCCGGCTTGGGGTTGCGGTTCGCGCCGCCGCTGTTCCCGGCTGTGACGATGGACGCCGGCTTTTCCGGGGCGCCCCGGTGGTTAAGACTTAAGCACAAACTTACTCAAAATAAATCATGAAAAAAATACTGTTGTCGGTTTTGTTCCTCTGTTCCATCGCCGCCGCTCGTGCGGACGTTGCTTACCATTTCATCAAGGCTATTCCTATCAGCGGGGAAGGCGGCTGGGATTATCTGACCGTGGATTCGGCGGCGCAGCGGCTATACGTCTCGCATGCCACCCGAGTCGTCGTGATTGACCTGGCCCAGGACGCGGTCGTCGGCGATATCACCAACACTCCCGGGGTTCACGGCATCGCCGTCGCGCCGGAACTGGATCGCGGCCTAGTCACCTGCGGTCGCGAAAACAAGGGCGCGATAGTGGATCTGAAAACCTTGCAGATCTTGTCCAAGGTCGATACCGGCGCGAATCCCGACGGGATGCTGTATGAGCCGGGTCGGCAGGAATTTTACACCTTCAACGGCCGCGGCGGCTCCGCGACGGTCATTGACGCGAAGACGGCAAAGGTGGTTGCCACCATCCCGCTCGACGGCAAACCCGAGTTTTGCGCCGCCGACCCCAAGGCCGGTCTCGTCTTCAACAATCTTGAGGACAAAAGCGAACTCGTCGCGATCGATACCGCGAAGCACGCCGTCGTGAACCGCTGGCCGATTGCTCCCGGCGAAGAGGCCTCCGGCATGGCCTTCGACGAAAAAAATCACCGCCTGTTCCTCGGCTGCGGCAACAAACTCATGGTGATGGTGGATAGCACCAGCGGAAAGGTTCTCGCTAGCGTGCCGATCGGCGATGGCGTGGACGCTAATGCCTTTGACCCGGGCACGCATCTCGCCTTTGCCTCCTGCGGCGACGGCACGGTTACCATCGCGAAAGAAGCTGGCGACAAATTGACCGTGGTGCAGACCTTGCCCACCGAAAAAAGCGCGCGCACGATGACGATTGATCCGGCCACGCACAAAATATTCCTGGCCTCGGCGAAGTTCGAGGCGCCGGCGGAAGGCCAGCGGCGCGGCAAGCTCGTTCCCGGCAGTTTCAAGATTCTGGTTTATGGGCCGGAATAAAGATGACGAAAAATTCATCTGCCGTTCAGGGTCTTGTCATCCGGCCGTGCTCAACTGCTGGCGCGGAAACGAGTCCGCGAAATGAAGGTAAAATATGAAAAACAAAATAATCATCAGCGGACTAATGGCAGCCGCGCTGGTCGCGCTTGGCGTGAGCGGTTGTGCCACCGAAAAACCGGAACAGGCTGAATTATCGGCGCAGGCTAAAATCAGCCGGGCGCAGGCGCAGCAAACCGCCCTGGCCAAAGTTGCCGGCGGCACGATCAAGGAAGGCGAACTGGAAAAGGAGAAAGGCAGGCTCATCTGGTCGTTTGACATCACCACCCCGGGTTCCAAGGACATCTCGGAGGTTGCCGTGGATGCGCTGACCGGCGACGTTGTGTCCGTCGAGCAAGAAACGCCCGAACAGCAGGCTAAGGAAAAGGATTAACCGGGTTTGGCCAAACGCCGCCTTTTAAATGAAAACTGCAATCCTTTTACCCGTTGTTTTGACTGTTGCCATCTCGTCCGCTGGCTTCGGTCTCGCCCGGGCTGGCGAAAAGGCCGCGCCGGTTTTTTCGCATCCCCGGGAAATCACCAATTCGTATCTGCCTCTGGCGTCGCTCAAACAGGATATTCTCGAAAGCCGGGATGAACGGGTCGAGCGCACGGCAAAACCCGAGGTCAAAAAGACGTTCCGGATAGGCGGGCAGACGGTCGCCGCCCTGGCGGTGGAGGACCGGGAATATGCCGGGGGCCGGCTGGCGGAAGTCACCTTGGACTATTTCGCACAGGATGACGACGGCAACGTGTATTACCTCGGGGAGGATGTGGATGAATACCGGGACGGCAAAATCTCCGGCCATTCCGGTGCGTGGTTGCTGGGCCGGGACACGCTGACGCCCGGCGTGCTGCTTCCCGCGCATCCGCAGGTCGGCGATAAATTCCGCTCCGAAGACGTGCCGCAAGTCTCGATCGAGCAGGATGAGTTGGTTTCCACTTCCGAAACCGTGACCGTCCCCGCCGGAACGTTTCACGATTGCGTCAAGGTGAGGGAACAACCTTCCGACGGGAAAACCGAATACAAACTTTACGCGCCCGGCGTCGGCTGCATTGCCGAGGTCGAGTCCGACGGCACGGTCCAGCTGAAATCTCACTCGACGAATTCACCGGCGCCCATTGCCATGCGGGCCGTAGCGAAATGATTCTACTGGACCCGCCATCGTGATTTAATCTCCTTCATGCGCATCCTCGTCGTCGAAGATGAAAAGAAAACCGCCTCGTTCATCCGCAAGGCGCTGCAGACCGAAGGGTATCCGGTGGACGGCTGCGGCCTCGGCTTGAGTCTTGCCCAGTGGATT
>CAIJNQ010000002.1 GCA_903822015.1 uncultured Verrucomicrobia subdivision 3 bacterium
TCACCTGCCAGCGGCTGAACCCAGTTCAGCCTGAACTCCGAGACAAGCTCGGAGGCAGGAATGTGCAAACAAAAAAATTATCTCGTGCCCGGCGCGGTGACGCTGGCGGCCCTGCTGATCCTCAGCCTGCCGCCACACGTGACCGACCGCCTGAAACTAGCCATCGGCAGCCTGTTTTTGCCGCTGCTGGGCCTAGCCAGCGCGGCCCAACAACTTCCCGTGGCCGCGGCGGACGCCGTATTATCCCGCCGCGAGCTGCTCCAATTGACCGAAAATCTCCGCCGCGATAACGACCAACTCCGGGTGGCCGCGGTGCAGGGGGGCGCGACGGCGCGGGAAAACGACCAGCTCCGGGCGGCGCTCGGCTGGCAGCGGCAGACGCCCTGGAAACTCAAGCTCGCCAACGTCGTCCGGCGCGACCCAGCCAACTGGTGGCGCACCGTCGAAATCGACGTCGGGGCACGCGACGGCGTGGTTGAAAAAATGCCCGTGCTGACCGCCGAAGGCCTGGTCGGGCATGTCACGTCCGTCGGGCCGAAACACTCCCAGGTCGTATTAATCGGCGATCCGAACTGCAAGGTCTCCGCCCTGGTTGAAAATCCGGCGCACGACACCGGCATCATCAGCGCAAGCGGCCCGCTGGACAATTCGCTGGTGGAACTCACCTATCTTTCCGGCAACGCGAGCTTGAAACCGGGCCAGAGCGTCGTCACCAGCGGCCTTGGCGGGATTTTCCCGAAAGGCATTCCAGTCGGGCAGGTGGTGGACGCCCGGCCGGTCGAATTCGGCCTTTACACGGAAGCCCGCGTCAGGCTGGCCACCAACCTCGGCGCGCTCGAGCAAGTCTGGGTGCTGTTCCCATGAATCCATTGAACACGGCATTGATTTTTGCCACCGCGTTTCTCGCGGTGTTTGGCGAAGCCACGCTTCCCGGCCTGCGGCAGCTGCTCGGAGCGCAGGTCGATTTGCTGCCGGCCATCATGGTTTACGCGGCGCTCAACGCGAGCGTGACCGTGGTCGCCCTGCTGGCGGTAGCCGGCGGGCTGTGGTTTGACGCGCTTTCGGCAAATCCGCTGGGCATCTCCATCCTGCCGCTGTTCATCGTCGGCTGGGGGATACGGTCACAACGCGAATTTATTTTGCGCGAACTGTCGTTTGCCCAGATCGTCCTCGGCACGGTCGCCAGCGCCAGCGTGCCGGGGCTGACCGTTTTGCTTTTGCTGACCGGGGGCAAAGACCCGCTGCTCGGCTGGGGTTCACTCTGGCAATGGCTGGTGATGACGGCGGGCGGCGCGCTGGCGACACCGGTGATTTTTGCACTGCTTGACCGGTGCAACCGCACTTTCGGCTACCCGCCACGCACCGAAAGCAGCTTCCGGCCCGACCGCGAAATATTGCGGGGCAGAAATTAACATGCTCATCTTTGACGAACTCAAAAAGAACGACCCGCAGTTGCGCCTGGTGGCAACAGTGGTCGTGGCGGGGCTGGGCATTTTGCTGGCGGGATTATGGTGGGTGCAGGTTGTCTCCGCGCACGAATACCAGTCACACCTGGAAACGCAGGCCTATCGCACCGTGCGGATACCCGCCATCCGCGGAAAAATCCTCGACCGCGAAGGCCGCGTGCTGGCGGAAAACCGGCCGCGCTTTAATTTAAGCCTTTACCTGGACGATTTACGGAAACCGTTCGACGCCGCCTACAACCAATTGTACAGGCAGGCGCGCGAAGGACGTCAGCGGGCCCTGGCGGCACAGGAAATAAAACTGAACCGCTCACTGACCAAGCCAGAACGCAAAGCCTTTGCCTTAACGACCGCGGAATTGCAGCAACTCCGGGCGCAAGCCCGCTGGAGCGTCGCGAACAACCTGGTCACGCAGGTCGGCCAGCAACTCGGCCAACCGCTGGCGCTGGACACCACAAAATTCGAGCGGGCGTACCAGACACGGCTCGCGCTGCCGTTCACCATTCTGCCGAACCTTGATCCCGGCCAGATTGCACGCTTCGAGGAGCGATTCACAAACGGCCTGGGGGCCAACCTGGATTTGCAGGCGGCGCGGGTTTACCCGTCGGGCGCCACCGCGGCGCATCTCCTCGGCTATTTACGCAACGACGACAGTTCGCAGGAAGGCGAGGATGCGGATTTCAATTACCGCCTGCCGGATTATCGCGGCGTGGTCGGCGTGGAAGGCCGCTGCGACACGGAATTGCGCGGGCACGCCGGGGCGGAATCCGTGCTGGTCAACAACCTGGGTTACCGCCAGTCAGAAAACATCCTGGACCCGCCGGAACCCGGCCGCAACGTGGTCCTGACGATTGACCTGGATCTCCAGCGGGCGGCGGAGGCATCGCTCATCCGGCATCGTGGCGCGGACGTGCGGGGTGCGGTGGTGGTCATGGATGTCAACAGCGGCGACGTGCTGGCGCTGGTATCGTCGCCGACGTTCGACCCGAACGATTTCGCCCAAGGCATTTCGCAGGACAAGTGGCAGCGGATCCAGGATTTGACGGCGGAAAAAAACCGCGCGACCTATGAAAATTACGCGCCCGGCTCGATCTTCAAAACCGTCGTCGCGCTGGCAGCTTTGGAGAACGGCTTGAACCCCGCGGAGATATACCATGTGGAAGCGAACCCGGAAAATCCGGCCAAGGGGATGATATACGTGGGCCGGCGACGGATCAAAGACACGGCACCGCCGGGGGATTACAATTTCAAGAAAGCGTTCATCCACTCCAGCAATTCCTATTTCATCAATGCCGGCCTAGAGCACGCCGGCGTGGAAAACGTCCTCCGCATCGGCAAGGAATTTCACCTGGGGGAGCGCACCGGACTTTTTGCCCGGCAGGAAACCAGCGGGGATTTCCCCGACGAGGAGCGGATCCAGGCGAATTGGAGCGACGGCGACACGGCGAACGTGTGCATCGGCCAGGGGGAGGTGGCGGTGACACCCATCCAGATGGCGGTGATGGTTTCGGCGATCGCCAACGGCGGGAAAGTGCTCTGGCCGCGGCTGATCGACCGGATTGAACCACAAGACCCGGCGACCGGCGAAGCGGCCACCAATTTTCCATCGGGCCGGGTGCGCAACGAACTCGACGTGCATGCGCGCAGCCTCAAGATCCTGCGCGACGCGATGCTGGCCGACGTGAACAGCAGCGAAGGCACCGGCACAGCGGCGGCGGTGAACGGCCTGCACATTTGCGGCAAGACCGGCACGGCGCAGGTGCAGGACGCGAGCAACAAACTAACCGGGTATAATTTCTGGTTCGCCTCCTACGCGCCGTATGAAAATCCGAAATATGCCGTCGTGGTGATGGTGGAATCCACCGGCAGCGGTTCCGGCGGCACAGTTTGCGCCCCGATCGCGCACGATATTTACGAGACGATTTTGAAAAAGCAAAACGCCGCCACGACCAAGACCCTGGCGCGAAACTAAATGACCCCCTGCTTTGCCAAAGAACGCGAAGGCCGGCCGGACCCAATCCAACTGGCCGCGCTGGCCGTGCTGATGTTCATCGGCACCATGTTCGTGTGCAGCGCAACGATGGCGAACGCCACGACGGCCCTGCTGCCCTGGTACGACCAGATCTGGATGCGACAAATCATCTGGTATGCGCTGGGCCTCGGAGCGGCGGCGGGAATCTGCCTGACGGATTATCACACGCTGGCACGCTGGTCATTCGTGGCCTACTGGGCCACGATCCTGTGCCTGATTGCGGTTTTGATACCGCATATCGGCTCGACGCACGGGTGGGGGGCACGACGCTGGATCGACCTCGGCCCGTTCCAATTCCAGCCGTCGGAATTCGCCAAGCTGGCCTTCATTCTGGCGGGGGCAAATTTCCTGAGCCGGCCGCCGGACGAACTGCAACAGCGCGCCATTTTCTGGAAGGGCATCGGCCTGATGCTGCTGCCATTCGGTTTGATCTTGAAAGAACCGGACCTGGGCTCGGCGCTGGTTTTACTGCCGACCGGCCTGGTGATGATGTTCGTCGCCGGCACGCCCCTGAAATACCTGCTGCGACTGGCCGCGGTGGCCGGGATCCTGGGCACACTGCTGCTCGCCGATGTTTTGTTCGCCCCACCCGGCTGGCGGATCAAAATGCAGGATTACCAGCGCCAGCGCCTGCTGGTTTATTTCGGCGCCAACTTTGCGGCGGGCAACGCAACAGCAAAGGAAAAGTCCGAGGCGCGCCGGCTGCAATTTGAAAAGTCGTACCAAGTCCGGCAGGCACTGATTTCGGTCGGGTCGGGCGGGCTGCTGGGCAAGGGCTGGCGCAAAGGCGACCAGACGGCGCTGGGATTTCTGCCGCCGGGGGCGGCGCACAATGATTTCATTTTCTCCGTCATTGCCGAGGAGGAAGGATTCGCCGGCTCCGTTCTGGTGCTGGCGCTGTATGCGGTGGTTCTCTTCACAGGATTGAGAATCGCCGGCCAGGCGCGCGATCGTCTGGGAAAACTTGTGGCGGTGGGCGTCGTGACGCTCCTGTTCAGCCACGTTTTCATCAATATCGGCATGAACATTCGCATCGTCCCGGTAACGGGCATACCACTGCCGCTGTTAAGTTACGGCGGATCCTCGGTGTTATGCTCGTTGATCGCGCTGGGCCTGATGCAAAACGTCCACATCCATCGAAGAGGATATTAATATGAGCAACAACAACTTCTCGCGGCGCCGCCGCGGAATGCGTTTCAAGCCCAAAGGCGGGCTGGCGCCAAACCCGCAGAAAACCGACCGCGACGCCACGCAGGCGCGCGCCGAAGTCGTGGCGGAACAAGGAGGCGACGAACGCCTGTTTGAAAAACGGCACACGCAGGAGATCGAGCGGGCCGAAAACATCGCCGCCGGCCTGCCGCCGCAGGGCGCGCCCGCGGAACCCGCCACACCGCACGAGCATGACGGGGAGAAAAAGGATTTCCGCGAGCCACATCTGGAAACGCCGGCGGAAGTGCAGGAGGAGAAATTCGAACCGGTGCCGATCAAGGAACAGCCGAAAGGCCTCGTGGAGTCGATCAAATCGGTGGCGACCAACCTCGTGAAAAAGGTCCAGCGCCTGATCCGCCCGGAAAAGAAAATCCACAAAGAAGTCATCATCAATGCCGAAACCCTGGAAACGCGGGTGGCGGTGACGGAGGACGGCAAGCTTGAAGAATTCAACATTGAGCGCACGACCGAAGAGCGGTTGGTCGGCAGCATTTTCAAGGGAAAAGTCCGCAATCTCGAGGACGGTTTAAAAGCCGCGTTTGTGGACATCGGCTTCGAGAAAAATGCGTTCCTGCATTACTGGGACATCGTGCCGAACCAGTTCGACTCCGGCGTGGAAATCGTGGAGCGCGAAGGCAAAAGGCGCGAAAAACCGAAAATCACGCAACGTGACATCCCCCGGCTCTACCCGCCGGGCAGCGAAATCATCGTACAGGTCACGAAGGGCCCCATCAGCACCAAAGGGCCGCGCATCACCACGAATCTGGTTCTGCCCGGACGGTATCTCGTCCTGCTGCCGAATTCGGACCAGTCGGGCATTTCGCGCAAGATAGAAAGCCAGGAGGAACGGAAGCGGTTGAAAAAAATCCTGCGCGAACTCGCCATCCCGGACGGCATGGGCGTCATCATGCGAACCGCCGGCGAAGGCCAACAGTTGCGGTATTTCGTGCGCGACCTCGCCCTGCTGCTGGAAGAATGGAATGGCATACAAGAGCGCATGAAGAAACAGCCGATGGCGACTTGCGTGTTCCAGGAGCCCGACCTGATCGAACGGACGGTACGCGATTTCCTCACCGAGGATGTGGAGCGGATTGTCGTGGACAACCAAAAAGCCTACGACCGGATGCGCGAGATGATTTCCAAAATCTCGAAGCGCTCCGCGAATAAAATCAAATTCTACACGGAAGCGCAGCCGGTGTTTGACCGGTTCAATATCAGCAAGCAGCTGGAGAACACCTTCTCCCGCCAGGTACACCTGAAGGGCGGCGGTTACATTGTGATTGATGAAACCGAGGCGCTGGTGGCCATTGACGTGAACACCGGCCGGCACAAAGGCAGCCGCGACCAGGAGGCGACGATACTCAAAGTAAACCTCGAGGCGGCCGAGGAAATCACGCGGCAGCTGCGCCTCCGCAACATGGGCGGCCTGATTGTGCTCGACTTCATTGACATGAAATCGCGCCGCGACCAACAGCAGGTGTATTCGCGCATGAAAGACGGCCTGCGCCGCGACAAGGCCAAGACACACATTCTGCCCATCTCGCAGCTGGGCCTGATGGAAATGACGCGGCAGCGCCACAGCGAAAGCGTCCGCTCCGCCGTCTATGACGACTGTCCGTATTGCAAGGGGCGCGGCAAGGTGAAGAGCGTCGTAACGATGAGCGTGGAAATCCAGCGCAAACTGCAAGAAATCCTGAAGAAACGCACGCGCGACGAGAACGACTTCCAACTCCGCATCGTCGTCCATCCAACCGTGCTGGACCGGCTCCGGACCGAAGACGAGAAACATCTCATCGAGATGGAGAAGCGCTACTTCGGCAAGCTGTCGTTCCGGGCGGACACCGGCATGCATGCGGAACAGTTCAAAATAGTGAACGTGGAAACCAACGAAGAACTCGCCAGCGTCGGCGCA
>CAIJNQ010000003.1 GCA_903822015.1 uncultured Verrucomicrobia subdivision 3 bacterium
AACAACGTCATGCGTTCCTTGACGAGGCGCTCGGTGCGCGCGAGACCGACGCGGCACTGATTGGAGAGCAATTCCCCGACCGTGCGGATGCGGCGGCTGCCGAGATGGTCGATGTCGTCCACGCTGCCCTCGCCTTTTTTGAGGCGGAGCAGATACTTGGTGGCGGCGACCAAATCCTCCTTGGTCAGGATGCGCGATTCCTGCTTGTCCTTGAGGCCGAGCTTCTGGTTAATCTTATAACGGCCCACGCGGCCCAAGTCATAGCGCTTGGGATCGAAGAACAAGCGCTTGAGCAGGGCGCGGGCGTTGGCGGCGGTAGGCGGATCGCCAGGGCGCAAACGACGGTAAATATCCTTTAACGCCTCCTCCTCATTTTTCGCCGGATCCTTCTTGAGGCATTTGATCATGACGCCTTCGTCGACCGAAGTGTCCACGACCTTGATCTTGGTGATGCCGAGTTCGGCAATCTGCTTGACGACCGCCTTGGACAGCGGCTCAAACGCGCGGGCGACGACCAGACCCTTTTCCTCGTCGGTGGCATCATGGATCAAAACCCGGTTGGGCAGATCCTCGAGCTTCTCGGCTTCCTTGATGGAGAGCTCCTCGATCTCATAAAACAACTTTAGGATTTCCTCATCCGAGCCACGGGTTTTCTCGCCGTTATCCTTGCTCTTCAGGTTGATAGTGCTTTCAACATCCAGGAAGGACAGGGCGCGGAACAGCGTGGTCGTCAAAAATTTACGGCGGCGTTTTTTGCGGTCGAGATAAACGTACAGCAAATCGCTGGTATCGAACTGCGCCTCATACCAGGAGCCGCGATCGGGAATGACGCGGAAGCTGTGCAACAATTTCCCGTTGGGATGCTGCGCGGCCTCGAACGCGATGCCGGGCGAGCGGTGCAACTGGGAGACGACGACCCGTTCCGCGCCGTTGATCACGAACGTGCCCTGCGGCGTCATCAGGGGCAGTTCGCCCATGAACACCTTTTCCTCCTTGCCGCTCTTGGCCTCCTCCTTAAGGACGAAGGTGACGTAAAGCGGGGCGCCGTAGGTCAAGCCTTCGCGCAGGCATTCCAGCCAGTCGAGCTTGGGCGCGCCGATATCGTAGGATTTGTAGTCGAGCACGCATTTGCCATCGTAGCTTTCGATGGGAAACACCTCGCGGAAAACGGATTCCAGCCCGGCATTTTTGTCGCGTTTGCCGTGGGCGTCGGCCTGCAGGAATTCCTGGTAGGAATTGGTCTGCAATTCAATCATGTTCGGGGGCACGACAATCTCTTTGATTTTGCCGAAGTTGATACGTTCTGTGACTCGCGATGGCATTTGGACTTTCTGGTTGGGTCCGGCAACAGCGCCGGACCGGTAAATTTACTCAACGACACAAGGCAAGCACGCCGTGTTTAACGACGAACCTGCCATAACAAAAACTGCTTTAACGAACCCGTTTTGGTGACTCAAAATTTAAATATACGGCACCCGCACCTTTGGGCGGGAAAGGGGCGACGGCAAAACGCCGCCGCCCCGGTAAACCAACAATTACTTGACTTCAACCTTGGCGCCGGCTTCTTCAAGCTTCTTTTTGGCGGCTTCCGTGTCAGCCTTATTCGCGCCTTCCAGCACGGGCTTGGGAGCGCCTTCGACGAGCGCCTTAGCTTCCGCGAGGCCGAGGCCGGCCTTGATTTCGCGCACAGCCTTAATGGCCGCAATTTTCTTATCCGCCGGAACGGAAACGAGGATCACGTCAAACGCGTCCTTCGCCTCAGCCGGAGCAGCCGCAGCGGCAGCGCCACCGGCAGCGGCCACCGCGACAGGCGCGGCGGCAGAAACGCCCCACTTGGTTTCAAGTTGTTTCACGAGGTCGGCGGCTTCCAAAACCGTCAACTTGCTCAATTCTTCCACGATGTTTGCGATGTCAGCCATATTACTTTTCCTTCGATCGTCTCGTCGTCCGCCGCGGCCCCGGCGAATTTCAGTTCACGGCCTGCAAACCGACGATTTACGTTGTTGTTGTTTGTTGTTTTCCCCGGCTTGAAACCCGCGGTTTCAAACCGGAAATGGTTCAAGCCTTTTCGGATTTGGCCTTGATGACCTGGGCCAATTGAACGGCCGGGGTATTGATCACAGTGGCCAGTTTGGTCGCCGGAGCGACCAGCAAGCCGAGAATCTTGGCGCGCAGCACATCGAGGCTCGGCAGGTCCGCCAAGGCCACAATGCCCGCCTCTTCGAGGCGCTGATTGTTCAAGAAGCCGAACTTGATCTTCAGCTTGTCAAACTCCGCGCTAAAATTTTTCAGAACCTTGGCGGCAGCGGAAATGTCCTTCTGCCCGGTGACCACGGCCATCTGGCCGGTGAGGGAGCCGTTCAACTCCGCAACGCCGGCTTCCTTGGCCGCGACGCGGAAGATGGAATTTTTCACGACGTGGATCTCGGCGCCCGCCGTTTTCAGGCGTTTCCGGAGTTCCGTGAGGTGAGAGACCTTGAGACCCTGATAGCCGACTACGATGAAGAACGGGGAGGTGTTCAACCGGGCGGCGTATTCCTTTGTCAGTAATTGTTTTTCAGCACGCATGGGAAAAATTCAGTTAATTGTTGGCGAACTCACGGATATCCACACGCACGGGCGGACTCATCGTCGCGGACAGCGTGCACGAATTGATGAACGCACCCTTGACGCTCACCGGACGGGCCTTGACGACGGCCTCAATGACGGCGCGGGCGTTTTCCTCAATCTGTTCCGGCTTGAACGAAGCCTTGCCCACGATGACGTGGACGTTACCGGCCTTGTCCGTCTTGAATTCCACGCGACCCGCCTTGACTTCCTTCACGGCCTTGGCCGTATCCTCGGTCACGGTGCCGGTCTTGGGATTCGGCATGAGGCCGCGCGGTCCGAGCACCTTGCCCAGTTTGCGGACCTCAATCATCGCCTCCGGCGTGGCAATGGCCACGTCGAAATCGGTCCAGCCGCCGACACACTTGGCGATCATATCCTCGAAGCCGACATTTTCCGCGCCGGCAGCCTTGGCCGCATCGGCCGCGTTGCCTTTGGCGAACACGAGGACGCGCACCGTCTTGCCGCTGCCGTGGGGGAGCGGAACCGTGCCGCGCACCATCTGGTCGGACTGCTTCGGGTCGACCCCGAGGCGGAACGCGAGATCGATGGTCTCGTTAAATTTTGCTTTCGGGAATTTGGCGAGAACGCCGACGGCGTCCTTCAACGGATACGCCTTTTTGGCGTCGACCACTTCGAGGGCTTTCTTGAATCGTTTACTGGGCATTTTGTTTTGGTGCGGTGCAAGCGAGCTTTCGACTCTCCCGCGGTTTAATTTATGGATCAACCGACAACTTCAATTCCCATACTGCGCGCGGTGCCGGAGATGATCCGGACGGCGGCGTCTTCGGTGGAATAATTCATGTCCTTGGACTTCATTTTGATGATGTCCAGAATCTGCTTACGAGTGACCTTGCCTACCTTGTCCTTGTTGGGGACTTTGGAACCGGCGGTGATGCCGGCGGCCTTTTTCAGAAGCACCGAAGCCGGCGGCGACTTCGTGATGAAGGTGAACGACTTATCCTGGTAAACGGTGATGACGACGGGAATCACGAGACCCGCGTCGTTTTTGGTCGCCGCGTTAAATTCCTTGCAGAACGCCATGATGTTGACGCCGTGCTGACCGAGCGACGGGCCAACGGGCGGCGCAGGATTGGCCTGACCGGCGGCAATCTGCAACTTAATGTAACCTGTAATTTTCTTTGCCATAAAATTCCTTAAGCCTTTTCAATCTGCCAGTATTCGAGTTCGACCGGCGTATTGCGGCCAAAAATGTTGACGGTGACCTTGAGTTTGCCGCGATCCGGATCGATTTCCTCGATCACGCCGCTGAAATTCAAGAACGGACCGTTGTTGATCTTAATCGTCTCGCCGACGTCAAAATTGACCTTCGGTTTTTCCGTCTCTTCCGACGCGGAGATCTGGGCCTTGATCGCCTCGACCTCGGCCGCCGGCGTGGGAACCGGCGGCTCACCGCCGACAAACCCGATCACGCCCTGCGTTTCCTTAATGAAATACCAAGGTTCCTCAATGATCCGGTTGTTCTCATCGAGCAGGACCATATCCACAAAAACGTAACCCGGCCAGAGCTTGCGGTTGGACACGGTCTTTTTCTGGTTGCGCACCTCGACGACTTTTTCAATCGGCACGAGGACTTCCTTGACGTAATCCTGCATCTCATCGGTTTTGACCCGCTTTTCGATGCTGTCCTTGACCTTATTTTCCTGGCCGGACAACGTCTGGATGATGAACCATTGATTGCGCATGATCAGAGATTGAGCTTGATGAAAACGATGTTCATGGCGAAATCCACCACCACAACGAACGCACCGAGCAAGCCAATAGAAACGATCACCAAGGCGGTGGAACCCTTGAGCTCCTCCCAACTGGGCCAGGAGCACTTTCTCAGCTCCTCGCGAGTTTCCTGCAAATAAACAGCCAGCCGCCGGATCTGTCCCTGCCACCACAAGAGGCCAAAGAGAGCCCCGATGACGACGACCCAAATCAAAATGTTAGTCAAATTATTCACAAATTTTACCCACTCACCGCGCGACCCCGCGCACTTTTTCCCATCACCGCCCCGCCCCAACCGAGGCTGGCGGAGAGGGAGGGATTCGAACCCCCGTTGAGCTTTCGCCCAAAGCGGTTTTCAAGACCGCCGCAATAGACCACTCTGCCACCTCTCCGGCTGGCAGGGCGTGTAGGACTTGAACCTACAACCAACGGTTTTGGAGACCGCTACTCTACCAATTGAGCTAACGCCCTATGCCGTCAAACCGTTTCATTTTTGGACGAAAAGGGAGCCGGGGCGTGCAATCCCCAGCTCCCGTAATTCAAACCCGATCAGGCAATGACTTCCGTCACGATGCCGGAACCGATGGTCCGGCCGCCTTCACGGATGGCGAACTTGAGGCCTTTGTCCATGGCGACAGACTTCTGCAATTCGATCTCGACCGAGACGTTATCACCGGGCATGACCATTTCGACACCGGCCGGGAGGGTCAACGTACCCGTCACGTCCGAGGTGCGGAAATAAAATTGCGGGCGATAGTTGGTGAAGAAAGGCGTGTGACGGCCACCCTCATCCTTGGTCAGCACATAGACTTCGCCCTTAAATTTGGTGTGCGGCTTGATGGAACCGGGCTTGGCCAAAACCATTCCGCGTTCAACTTCCTCTTTTTTCGTGCCGCGCAACAGAACGCCGACATTGTCGCCCGCGCTCGCCGAATCCAACAGCTTGCGGAACATTTCGATATCGGTGGCGACCGTCTTGCGGGTGTCCTTGAGGCCGACGATTTCGACTTCCTCCATCTTCTTGAGCACACCGCGCTCCACACGACCGGTGACGACCGTGCCGCGACCTTCAATGTTGAACACGTCCTCGACGCACATCAAAAACGGCTTATCAATTTCGCGAGCCGGGAGCGGAATGAAAGCGTCGATGGCGTCCATCAATTCCTGGATGGCCTTCTCGCCTTCCGGCTTGTCGGCCATGGCCGCGGCGGAACTGCCGCGCACGACGGGCGTCTTGTCGCCGGGAAAACCATATTTGGTGAGCAGGTCGCGGATTTCCATTTCGACGAGGTCGAGCAATTCCTTGTCATCGACGAGATCAATCTTGTTCAG
>CAIJNQ010000004.1 GCA_903822015.1 uncultured Verrucomicrobia subdivision 3 bacterium
CTCCTCCGTCTCGCCCGGAAAACCGACGATGATGTCCGTGGTAATGCCGATGCCCGGCCGGGCGCGACGCAGTTTCGCGACGATGCCGAGAAATTTTTCCCGGGTGTAGCCGCGATGCATTAATTTCAGGATGCGGTCGCTGCCGCTTTGCAGCGGAATATGCGCGCTCTCGCACAGTTTTGGCAGCCGGGCGTAGGCCTCGACCAGATCATCGCCATAACCTTTCGGGTGCGGCGAGGTGAAGCGAATCCGTTCCAGGCCGTCGATTTCGTGAACGGCATCGAGCAATTGAACGAAGGGAGAATGTTGGGAGGCGGGAGGCGGGAGGCGGGAGGCGTCGTCCCGGTCGCCCGTCATTTTAAATTCGTCACGCTTTTCCCGCCGGCCGTAACTCGTCACGATCTGACCGAGCAAGGTGATTTCGCGCACGCCGCGGGAAACGAGTTCGCGGCATTCGGCGACGATGTCGGGAATCGTGCGGCTGCGTTCCGCGCCGCGCGTGCTGGGCACGATGCAGAAGGTGCAATGCTGATTACAGCCTTGCATGATGCTGACAAAAGCGGACACGGACGTCTTGGCGCTGCCATTCAGCAGATGCTCGCGGATGGTCGCCTCACTTTTAGCCTCAACCGCAACGTCCACGATTTTCTGGCGCGTGCCGGCGAGGAGTTCATCCAGGTATTCGGCGGCGCGATGAAATTTCTGGGTGCCGAGCACGAGATCCACGTCCGGCAGCTTATCAATCAGCTCCTGGCCGCGGCTCTGCGCCATGCAACCCATGAAACCAACGATTTGATCGCGCTGCCGGCTCCGGGCCGAGCCCACGATATTCTGCATCTTGTTGATGGCCTTTTGCTCGGCAAAATCGCGCACGCTGCAAGTATTCAGCAAGACCACGTCCGCAACCGCCTCCGATTTGGCAAGGGTATAGCCCTTGGCGACGAGCTGTGCGGCAACCGCCTCGCTGTCGCGCTCATTCATCTGGCAGCCATAGGTTTTGATGAAAACAGCGGGCATTTTTTCAGGGCAGCCAAAATACGTCGGCCAGCCGGCATTGAAAAGCGGAATCCGATCCCGGGGCTTGCAACTCACTTGCGGGTGGACGGCAAACTTGTATGCTCAACGGGCTGGCAAGGGACCGGTCAACCCCTCCGGGAAGGCGGGTCGCATTATGCAATCAGAATCGTTTAAAATTTTGTTCATCGGCGGTGACGAATCGTTCGCGCAGACGGTAGCCGGAATGCTGGCCGAGGCCAGCACGCTGGCCACCGCACCGACGGTGGATTCCGCCACCGCCAAACTCTCGGGCAATCATCCCTACCACGCCATTCTGGTTGACCTTCCCGCCGCGGACAAAGACGGCCTGCTGCAGGTCGGCTTGCTGTCCGTAAAAAAACCGCGGCTACCGATCGTGGTCTTCGGCCCGACCAGTGACGAAAGCTATGCCACGGAAATGGTCCGCGCCGGGGCGCAGGATTATCTGGCCCGGGACGGAATGGACGCGCATCTGCTGCAGCACGCCATTCACTGCGCGGTGGAACGCCAGCACGAGCGGACGTCGTTGATCGAGGAAAAAGACAATTACTACGGCGTGTTCGATCACCTGGTGGAAGGCATATTCCGGACGACGCCGGACGGCCATTATCTGCTCGCGAACATCGCGCTGGCGCGCATTTACGGCTACGAATCGCCGGTGGAACTGATGGCCAGCATCACGGACATTGCCCGCGGATTGTATGTGGAAACCGGCCGGCGCGAGGAGTTCGTCCAGCTGATGCAGGCCAACGACACCATCACCGGCTTCGAGTCAAAAATCTACCGCAAGGACGACACCATCATCTGGATATCCGAAAACTGCCGGGCCGTGCGCGACACCCAGGGCGATTTGCTGTACTACGAAGGCACGGTGGAGGATATCACCGAGCGTAAATACGCGGAGGAACAAATCCGCCGGACGACCGCCGAGCTATCGCGCAGCCGCGAGGAACTGCGGGCCAAAAACCAGCTCATGGAGGACAACCTCCGCATGGCGCGCGAAATCCAGACGGCCATGCTGCCGCAGCAATACCCGGTTTTCCCACCCGGCCAACCGCCGGAACAAAGCGCGTTTCAATTCACGCACCGCTATCAGCCCGCCGAAGCCGTGAGCGGCGATTTTTTCAGCGTATCGGCGCTTTCGGAATCCGAAGTGGGGGTATTCATCTGCGATGTGGCCGGACACGGCGTGCGGGCCGCGCTGGTCACCGCGATGATCCGGGCGCTGGCCGAGGAGCTGAAACCGCTCGCCCGCGATCCGGGGAGTTTTCTGCGGAAATTGAATTCCGATCTCTGCGCCATCCTGAAAAACACCGGCTCGCCGATGCTGACGACGGCGTTTTATTTTGTGGCCGACTGCCAGACGAGAATCGTGCGTTTTGCCAACGCCGGCCATCCCAAGCCGCTGATCATCCGCCAGGCGAAAAAATCGGTTGCGCCCCTCGCCAATGATTGCGGGTACGGCCAGCCCGCGCTCGGCCTGTTTGACGACCCGCCGTACGAAACCAGTGAAACGACCATTGCCCCCGGCGATTTTCTGATGCTGTTCACCGACGGCCTTTATGAGGTGCAAGGACCGAATGAAGAGCTGTATTCGCAACAGCGGCTGCTGGTGGATGTGCAGAACCATCTGGGCAATCCGCCCGGCGAGATGTTCGACCACCTGCTGGAAACCATCCGCACCTTTGCCACCGACCGCGAATTCGAGGACGATGTCTGCCTGGTCGGCATGAAATTCGCCCACCTGCCACCGGCAAAATCCTAGGGCCTGTTAACACTAATGCGAAAAGCTTCTACGATGAGTGCCAAGACGATAAAGCCCAAGAAAAGGGTATCGAGCTTGTCAAAACGGCAAAAGACACGGCGATAGCTTTTGAGCCGCCGGAAGA
>CAIJNQ010000005.1 GCA_903822015.1 uncultured Verrucomicrobia subdivision 3 bacterium
ACCGTCAAATTCTTCAACGATGCCAAGGGCTTTGGTTTTATAAAGGTGGAAAATGGACAGGAAAAGCATTACCTAACCATTCCGCATAATTATGTGCCGGACGGCGGCGATGCCGTTTTTCAGGCGAAACGGGCGTGTCTGTTCAACCTGGGCTTGAAGGGCTAAAATCCCAACCTTGCGGGTGCAACCTGGGCGATCTTGATCCGGTGATGTTGGCCGCCGCCAGCGTCGCTGCCCATTTGTTGAAGGCGTATCAGGTTGGGCACTCATCAATGCCCACCTGCCTCGAACTTCGTTGGGGAAGGTGGGGCGCGTCACTCCGGGCGCGCCGTCTTTGATTTTGCGGCGCCGTTTCCAAATCCGTGTTTATCCTGTTTAATTTAATTTACCGCCGAATCGTCTCATGAAACGGTCGCCGGGCGTGATAGAGCTCCAGCAAATCCAAATTTTGCTGGGCTAGTTCGGGCTCGTTCATGGCCTTTGCCAGCGCCGTGGTTTTTTCCGCCATCTGAATGGCTTCCGGAAAACGCCCGGTTTCCGAATAGACCACCGCCAGCGTGCTCAAGTAGGCGGGCGTCTGGTAGTGCGTTAATTCACACGCTTCTTCCGCCAGCCGCGTCGCCTCGGGAAAATTTTGCAGCTTTGGGTCGGCGCTGGTGGCGATCAAGAAAGCCAGGTTGCTCTTCAAAAATGGCGAGCGGGGCAGTGTCTTCAAGGCGCTGCGAAACCGGGCGATGGCGCCCGCCGTGTCGCCCTGCTGATACAGTTTCAATGCGATTTCGCCCTGGGCATCCGTGAACGCCTGATCTACTTGCGGTGCGCCCTCGGTGCGGAGAATCTGATACAGGCTGGCGAAATCATCCGTCCACAGCGGGATGATTACGGAATTCGTCCGGGGCGGTCGGCTGCACAGTTGGATGGTGGGTGAGTTGAGGAGGTCGGCGCCCGTTTCATCGCGCGCGAGCAGCGCCCAGGACGCGCTCAAGATCCACGGCTCGTCATGCGGCGCCGGGCTGTCCACGATGACCATCCGGTAGTTGAACTCACGGGCCAGATTGGCGATCACCGGATCCAGATTGACGCTTTTATTGGAGATATGCACGGCGATCAGGCCGTTGGGCTTCATGTGCCGCGCGTAGAGGGTGAACGCCTCCCTGGTCAGCAGGTGAACCGGAATGGCATCGCTGTTGAAGGCATCGAGGACCAGCACGTCAAAATTCTGCGGCGGTTCCCGCTCCAGTGAGAGCCGGGCGTCGCCGAGCGTGATTTCTACTTTGCCCGGGCAGTGGGTCAGATAGGTGAACCATTCGTTGGCGATTCGCAGCACCTCGGGGTTGATTTCATAGAAGTGAATGGTGTCACCCGCTTGCGGATAGGCGGCCAGCGTCCCGGCCCCGAGTCCGATCACGCCGAGGCGCCGGTCCCCGGCCGGCAGCGCTCGCAGGATCAGCCCGATCCCGCTGTTTTCTCCGTAATAGGCCGTCGGCCAGCGGGATTGCTCCGGGTCGGTGAATTGCATGCCGTGCAGGGTTCGCCCGTGGGATAATTCCATGAGCTGCGTTTTTGAACCCGCCGCCTCGTGCCGGTTGACCGTTAGCACGCCGTAGAAATTTCGCGTCTTTTCAACCTGCGTCTTGACCTCGGAATTATTCTGGCGGTTCGCCTCCGTCATTTTGCCGGAAGACAGCACCCACAACGCGACGCCCAGAGCCGCCAGGCCCGACACCACAATGATGACTCCGGCGGTTCGCAGTCTATGCCCATCCGCTTTACGACCGCCGCCGATTTTGTTGGGACCGCCAGGATTCTGTTCTCGTAGGCAGCACATCAGGAACAACAGGCCGCATAGCAAAAGTCCCCAGTGCAATTCATAATAATTTTTGAAAATCAACGGGGCGATGATGGCCACAAAGATTCCGCCCAGCGCGCCTCCGGCAGCGATCATTAGATAAAATCCTGTCAGGCGGCTCGGCTCGGGCCGGAGCCGGTAAAGTTCGCCGTGACAAACCATGCAGCAGACAAACAGGCCCGCCGCATAAATGCCCAGTTCCAGCGAACTGGAGGCATCCGCCCCTTTGAACCAGGCCCAGCCGATGCCGCCCAATGCTGCAACCAGCGCCACCGCAAAGGGCCGGCGACCATACCAGCGCGGGCTGTCAAAGCAGATGATGAAGCTCAAGAGATAGAGCGCCAGCGGCAGCACCCACAGAAACGGAATCACCGCCACCTCCATGCACATCAGGTTGGTCGTCGCCAGCAGCAGCGTTGCCGCACAGGCGGGCAACAACAGCCACAGGAGGTGGTTGAAGGTGGAAGGGGGAAGGTGGAGCGCGGGTGGCTGGGTGGGGCGGACTTTGGCTTTGGCGGTGGGGATGTCGGCCACCGCTCGCGTCTGCCACCGTTTCCACGCGCAGCCGCAGCAGCTGATGGCAAATAGAATCAGCCCGCCGCCCCAAAGCTGGGCCTGAGCCGGACGCGTGAAGTGGGTCTCAAAGTAAACCGGAAAACTGACCAGTGCCAGCATCGAACCGGCGTTGGAAAGCGCATAGAGCCGGAATGGCGAAACTCCGGGGCTGGTGCGGCTGAACCAGTGCTGCATCAGTGGACTGGTGGCGGCCAGGACAAAATACGGCAGGCCGATGCTGGTCAAAAGCAGTCCGAGAATCCGCAGGGTTGGGTTCGCGCCGTCGGTGGGCTTCCACGCATCTGATGGTGTAACATTTCGCAGCAGCGCCATCGCCACCAGCAGCAGGATCAGTTGCAAGCTGACTTGGGCGCGCGGTATGAGCCGGCGCGCGGACCAATGCGCGTAACCGTAGCCGGCCAGCAGCAGCAGTTGAAAAAACAACATGCAGGTGGTCCAGACGGCGGGCGCGCCGCCAAACCACGGCAGGATGTATTTGCCAATCAGCGGCTGCACCAGAAACAGCAGGAAGGCTCCCGTAAAGGTCGTCAACGCATAGACTGGCATTGCCCAAAGTTTGTCGGCATTCGATTTTGACCGCCAGCTCAATTCCCCCGTCGTATCCGGGTGTCCATTCGTGGATTTTCAGTTTTGCCCCGCCTCCGGCTTGACTTGGCTGCCCGCCTTGGAAAAACTGCCTCCGTCGTATGCCGGCCAAAAACACCACCCGAAAAAAAATGAGCCGCGCCACCCAGCGCGATCTCGATACGCGGATTGAATTCATGGAGGGCATCGTCCGCCGCGACCCCAACTACGTGGACGCCCTCCAGTTGCTGGGCGATGATTACACGCAGCGCGGCCGATTCCCCGAGGGCCTTTCGGTGGACGAGCGCCTCGCGAACCTTGAACCGCAGAACTCGCTCGTCTTTTACAACCTCGCCTGCAGCTACTCGCTCACCGGCCAGTATGATCGTGCCGTGGCGGCCCTGGAAAAGGCCTTGAGCCTCGGCTACCGCGATTTCGCCTGGCTCGCCAAGGATCCCGACCTGAAAAAACTCCGCGCCCAGCCGGTCTACCGCGCCCTCAAGGAAAAAATCTCGCGGCTCAAGAAAAAAGCCGGTTGACCTGGGACGAGTCGGAAGCGTTAAGACGGACTTGGGCGCCCCAACGGCGGTTTGGTTCGTTTTTAGGCGGCTAAAGCCGCTGCTGGCGACAAAATTGGGAACAATCAGGGTGATGCGGGCGCGGGGATTGTGATCATACTCTTGAGAGCGCCATTGCCACTCGATTTATTTGATTAGAGTCTGTCTGAAAATTGCCAGGGGTGCTGCGGCGAGGGATTTTGGCTTTGGCCAAGACGGCGAGGGAGGAGCATCCCCGCAGCGGGCTGTGACGACCGAACCAACGCCGGACAAAGACAAAAGACCCCCCGCCCGGAGGGTTTTTGCGGACAAGGCCGTCTGGCTTCGTTGCTCCTCAGTCGAAGATCCACAAGGGATATTCTCTTTTGTCTTGCCTCGCCAACCAGCCTTTTCCGCAAAAACAGCACCCCTTGGAATTTTCAGACTGCCTCTTAGGAGTGGGCGGGCTAGGAACCCGGTTCCAGATAGACGGTTGCGTTGGTTGATTGCCTTTCGCTCGCTGGCTCATGGCTCGTCACCTCTTCAACCCAAAAGGTCATGAGCCGTTCCTTCCGTTCCAAATGTATCTGGTAGGCATGATCTGCCTGAAGGATCGCTTTAAGTTCGACCTGCCCAATATCTGTAAGGAATGAATGTGAATACACGCCGGAAACGTTCAGCTCTCTCATTCCTGGATCAACCAGAGCCGGACCAGTTGGGGTTCTGTTCCGGCGGGATAGCCGGCATCCGTCTTCGCTATTGTTTATAGCCGCCGTGGAATGAAATAAACCCCACGTCTTCAAACTACAAATTTGCGCCTTCGGTCGGGGTAAGGACGGTGGGTTTGTAGGTCGGGGTGGAGGCGCAGCCGGTGAGGAAAACGCCGGCCAAAATCAAGCCGGCCAAAATAAATAATTTTTCACAACTGATCGTTTTTTAACGGCCATATTCCCGGGTCGGCCTGTCGCGTGAATTGATAAACTTATACCGACATTGATGGAAGCAAGGACGTGGCGGACGCGTTGATTTACCTGGTGGCGACGAAGGCGCGGACGATCACGCAACGAAAGCTGCAGGGGTTTTAGGAATTGGTCATGGGGTGTTCACCCCATGGCAAGCCGGAGGCAGTTGAAATAAATTCCACCCGGGATTGAAATCATTTTACGACAATGGCAAAGCATAATCTGTCACCCGGTTTCCCTGTGGAACCGAAAGAATTTCCGGACACGACCACGTGTCAGGTCCGGTATTTCCTTGGAATCCACGATATCCATGAATGTTTGAGCCGCTGGGCTGCGGTTTGTCCGAACATGATTCTTTTTGGAAAAAACCATATCTGTCTGCATCCCGATGTGATTTCCGGATCGATTCGCCCGCTGGCAGTAACGTGAGGCAATGTAGCGATGGAAGTTGCGGTGGTTCTAGCGGCTGAAGGCTGAAGCAAAAATGCGATTTGCGAAAGACGATTTGCGAAGACGTGGAGCCTGTCAGCTTGCTTCACGGCTAAAGACCAGAATGTTCTCCATTCCGGTTTGCTGAATGACCTCTTTGAGATCCCAACCCTCTTGTCCCTGCTCCGAAAGCACTCGCGTCAAACCCTCTCCAAACCTGTCACCGGTGAGTCGCTCGCCGACGCCCGCCTCGTATCGCACTATTTTATATTCGATTTTTTTCATGATAAGTCTGATGCGTCCTTTAGCCGCCTAAGAGATGATCGACCCCGGGCGTTGTTGCCGGTCTAAGCTCATGGGCTCGACCCTATTTCAGGCGTTCCCGGTTGTCCATAAAGATTTAACCCCGGCAGCCGGCGCCGCTCGCGCTGCGCCCTCCGGCGGCCCCGGTCGCCCCGGTCGCCCCGGATCGTGACGGTGAAACCGCCGGGTAAATGGTGGTCGTTGTCTATGGGGTGTTCACCCCATAGCCAGCCGGAGGCGATTGCAATAGAGTTGCCGGAGATCGCTCGCATTCTACGACTATGAAGCAGCAAACTCTGTCACCGGCCGTTGCCGCGCTTTCCCCGGCGCGAAAATTAACTGACGATTTACCTTACACCCCCGACAGCTCATCTGTCACCGTCCCGGGGTCGCCACCTTTTCTGGTTCCCTGGCTGTGAACCTCCAAATCTTGCGATTCCTTTATTCCCTCGGTTAACCCAGCCAAAAGAAAGCATCAGAAATGAAATCAATACCCTCCACCTGCAAACTGACATTCGCCGGCCTTTGCCTCGCGGCCGCCTACGGTGCGGCGGCCCAGGTTAACTCCGGATCCGCGGCCTTCCAGAATATCAGCATCACCGGTGATCCCGCGATCAATTCGGACATCCTGCATACGCGTCTCTATAACGATTACCCCGGGGCCACCCTCGCTACCGTTAACAACTATGCCTCGCTCGTCTCTTTCAGCGAAGGCAACGTCGTGGCGCCGTCCGGCTTCGCCAATCGCGATGACTGGCGCTTTTCCAGCGATGGCGGTCTCACCGACCACCTCTTCCAGAATAATGAGTACTGGAGCGTCTCCCTGTCGCTGACGCTGACCGGCACTCCCGCCAGTCCGCGCAAGGAAGCCGGATTCCGGCTCGACAGCTCCGTCGGCGGCGATGGCCTGTTCATCCTGGACACCGATGCCCACGAGATCGTCGCGTTCGGCGGGGCTTTGCCCTTCTACAGTTTTGGTTCTACCTTTAATTCCGGCGATACCGTCCTCATGGGCATGACCTATGAGAATGTGGGCGGTCAAAATGGCATCGTTTACTCGGCCAACGGCGTTGACAGTCCGTTCCTGCCGATGAGTAATACGGAATTAGGCGTCATCAACGGCAGCACGCTGGGTGGCTATTTTATGATTCAAGGGGTGGTCCCCACACCCGAACCCACCACCCTGGCCCTGGCCGGATTGGGCGGGCTGGGCATGCTCTGGCAGCTTCGCCGCCGGAAATAATTCTGGTCGGATAGATTTATCCGCCGCCGCAATTCGTTGCGGCGGCATTTTTCTGCACTGCGTTGCGCTGCCTGACGGCCACAAGGCGCTAACCATCACGCCGGGGAAGCTGCGGATGGCGTGAATCCCCAACAGGGAAAATCTTTTAGACACTAATTTCACGGATTCGTGCTGATTAATGCGATTCGTGTCAAAAGCTTTGTGTTCTTTGTGTTCTTTGTGGTTAAATTTTTCATATGAACGTCACCGTCCGGGGGCGCACCCGGCATTACCGCACCGTCACCTTTGACGCGGCAACGAATTCTGTCCGGCTGATCGAGCAACGGCTGCTCCCGCACGAATTCAAAATCGTCGCCACCCCGGATTTCCGCGCCACCGCCGCCGCCATCACCGACATGATTGTGCGCGGGGCCGGCGCCATCGGCGCCACCGCCGCCTACGGCCTGGCGCAGGGCGCGCTCGCC
Source organism: uncultured Verrucomicrobia subdivision 3 bacterium (assembly GCA_903822015.1). Classification (GTDB taxonomy): domain Bacteria; phylum Verrucomicrobiota; class Verrucomicrobiia; order Limisphaerales; family UBA11358; genus UBA11358. The sequence continues at coordinate 6,927 of CAIJNQ010000005.1, forward strand.
TTTCGCGGTCGCGACCTGAAGAAATTCTCCGCCCACATCGGCAAGGTTTATCAGGTGTTGAAAAACGCGCGGCCCACCGCCGTGGACCCCGTCAACGCCATGAACGACGTCCGCCGTCACATGGCTCCCGGTCAAACGGTGGCGGAACAGCAAGCGCTTGCGCTGGCCGCCGCCGAGGAATTTGCCCGGGAAGATGTTCAGCATTGCGAGGCGATCGGCCGGCATGGCGCGAAACTGATCCGTGACGGCATGAAGATTCTGACGCATTGCAACGCCGGTTGGCTCGCGTTCGTGGACATCGGCACTGCCACCGCGCCGATGTATGCCGCCCAGGCGCAGGGCAAAAAATTTCACGTCTTCTGCGACGAAACCCGCCCGCGTTCCCAGGGTGCGACGCTCACCGCGTGGGAACTGGCGCAGCAGAAAATTTCGCACCAGATCATCGCCGACAACGCCGCCGGCCACCTGATGCAGCGCGGCGAGATCGACTTGGTTATCGTCGGCAGCGACCGCACGCTCGGCCGCACCGGCGAAGTCGCCAACAAGATCGGCACCTATACGAAAGCCGTGCTGGCCGCGCGCCACAAAATTCCCTTTTATGTTGCCATACCGCTCTCAACCATTGACTGGAACTTGAAGCGTGGCTTCGATATTCCCATTGAAGAACGGCACGGGCACGAAGTTCTTGGCGCATGGGGCATGGTTTCCAATCCATCATCCACCATCCAGCATCCAGCATCTGCTCGGCGCGCCTACGTCCGGGTGGCGAATCCGACGAGCGGTGCGCGCAATCCGGGTTTTGATGTGACCCCGGCCGAATTGATCACCGGCATCATCACGCCCGTGGGTATATTCAAGCCGCGGGAACTGTGGAAACGCCGGCGGGAACTGGGCTTTGCCGGTTAAGACGCGATTAAGCGTGAAACTTAACTTGATTCGGGTGCGAAACAAATTTAGGCTTAATGTCCCCGTGGCGGGGTAGCCAAGTGGTAAGGCACGGCTCTGCAAAAGCTGCATCGTCGGTTCGATTCCGACTCCCGCCTCCAAACCTAACCAGTTGGAACTGTAGGGTTTGGTTAACTTCCACAGACGAGTGCCAGCGGAAGTGCCAGCAAAATTTAACTCTGGCCTGCGCTGCGTAACTCCCACCTACTCCCTACCGGAGTCGAGATCAACCGTCGTAACCTCA
>CAIJNQ010000006.1 GCA_903822015.1 uncultured Verrucomicrobia subdivision 3 bacterium
AGCAGATCAACCGTGAACCGGGCGGCGCTGCCGCCGTCAATAACGCGATGATCGTAGCTCAATGCCATCGGCGTCATCAGTCGCACCTCAACTTTGCCGTCACGCACCACCGGCTTGAGCGCGCCGCGGCCGAGGCCGAGGATCGCCACTTCCGGGAGATTGACGATGGGTGTGAAATGCGCGCCGCCGATTGCGCCCTGATTGGAAATGGTAAACGTGCCGCCTTTCATTTCATCGGCGGAAATTTTCCGTTCGCGCGCCCGGGCCGCCAGCAACTCCAATTCCTTGGCGAGATCGAACATGGATTTTTTATCCACATCACGGATGACGGGCACCATCAATCCCTGGTCGGTGTCTACCGCAATGCCGAGGTGGATGTATTCCTTCAAAATGATTTCACTCGCCACTTCGTCGAGGCTGGAGTTGAAGATGGCATGTTTCCGCAGCGTGCCGGCGACGGCGGCCAGCACAAACGGCGTGAGCGTGAGTTTGACCCCTTTGGTTTCGTATGCAGTCGCGTATTTTTTTCGCAATTCGCCGAGGCGCGTGAAATCGATATCGTCAAACTGCGTGACGCGGGCGACCGAACTCCAGCTTTCGGACATGCGCCGGGCAATGACTTTGCGTAACGGCGTGACCGGCTTTTTGAGGATCGGTCCCCATTGCGAAAAATCAACCTGCGCCGCGGCCGGTTTCGCCGGTGTTGCGGCGGCGGCCGCCGCCGCTGGCCTCGCGGCGGCTTTCATCAACCTTTGGATGTAACCGCGCACGTCGGCGCTGACGATGCGTCCGCCGGAACCGCTGCCGCGAATCTTGCCGAGGTGAATGCCAAATTCGCGCGCCACCTTGCGGATAGACGGCGAGGTGGCAATTGCCGCTGTGGAAACTTCCTCTTCGATGTCCGGCGATTCGTCTTCAACCGCCACCGGCTCGGGCTCCGGCGCGGCGGGCGCCCCCACTTTCTTTGCGGCAGGTTTGGGCGCCGCGGGAGCTGCGGCGCCGGCCGCCAGCGCGTCGCCACCCACCGACAGAATCTTCTGGCCCGCGCTGATGCGGTCGCCGGCCTTCACATATATCTTGGTCACAACGCCCGCCGCCGTGGACGGGATCGAGGCGACGGCCTTTTCGTTTTCCAATTCCATGATGGCCTGATCCTTCGCGATCGTGTCTCCCTCTTTGACAAAGAGATTGACCACCACACCGGAATCAGCACCTTCGCCAAGCTTCGGAAGTTTTACATCCATAATTTCGAGCCGATAACTTGGCGGAAACCGCCGACGCTTTCCAGCAATAAATAAAACGCAGCTTTTTTGTGTCTAGAGCAAGAATGCGAGCAACGGAATTACGGGCAACAAATTATCGTTTTATTTGGCGAATATTCACCGGCAATCTCTGAAAAGAACTCATTAAATTATCGTAAAATGCAGATTTATACTGGTTGGCAAGGTTTTTGCTTAACACTGCTGCGGTTAAGGAAACGATAGCAAAAATAATGAATGATTCAATCAGTCCTAAGCCCTAATTGCGTTGTAAAATTAAGCTAATCACCCTGAAACTGACTTTAATTTGTGAAATTTGTGAAAATAAACTACACCACCTCTGGCAATAAATCTTACAGACGCTGTCTTCAAATTCAACTTTGGCTGGCTTTTCTCGTTCAGTTATTCTGGGGAATGCGTGCCCAGTCCGAAAGCCAGGTTGATGGGGGCTACCAATATTACAAGGAAGATAACAACCGTATGACGGTCAATACGTATACGGCCTACTTCGACCAGAAAATTACCGATGCCATCACCACCAAGGGGGAATTTACTTACGATGGCGTCTCCGGTTCAACGCCGACCGGAACGCTTTCAGGGGGAAATACTGGAAACGTAAACCTGACCCACCTTGAAGACATCCGGCGCGCTGAGAACATTGAATTGGACTGGCAACTTGCCAATCACACCGTCACTCCCGGTTTCGCCCACAGTTTGGAAAGTGATTATGAATCCTACAGCGGTTCGCTGGCCGATGCGATCGCACTTAACGAAAAGAACACCACCTTTCAATACGGCATTTCACAAAATTTTGATCGCGCCCGGGAAGCCAACCGGACCACCTGGAATCCGAAGTATGCCACCGAAGCAATGGTCGGCATATCCCAACTTCTTTCCCCAAAAACGATCTTCAACACCGCTTTCACCTTCGGCAACGATTCGGGCTATTTGAGCGATCCTTACCGTTATGCGGGATTTGCTCCTAACGGTTTGTTTTTACCTGACGGTTCTCAACTATACATCGGCGTTCCTGAAAGACGCCCCTCGCATCGGAATAAGGAAGTTCTTTTCACCTCGGTCACGCAACATTTTGACGATCTCGATGCTAGTCTGGAAGGCAGCTATCGCTTTTACCATGATTCCTACGGAATATACGCCAATACCTTGGAACTCACTTGGCACGAGTGGAACGGCAAACATATCGTCATTGAGCCTTACATTCGTGGTTATGAACAATCCGCCGCCAGTTTCTATGCCATCACATTTTCCGGGGCCTATGCCGGCGGCAACCCTTCTGGTATACACTCATCGGATTATCGTCTCTCTGAACTTTACACCATCGATTACGGTTTGCAGATCACCGCTATCGCCATCAGTGACCACTTGCATGTGGTTGTTGGTTACCACCGCTATGCGATGTATGGACTAGATGGACAGACCAATTCCGGCATGTATCCGCGAGCCAACGTATACACCGCCGGCCTCTCGATTTTATGGTGATGACTGACTCCCATTCAGCCCAGCAAGTGCTTGCCCGCGTCCGGCAATCAGCCCGAACATCGGTTGATAAAGGTCTGCACCGGCTGGAATTCCGTGCCATGAGCACGCTTTGCCGGGTGCATTTTCACGGTGTTTCCGCCGAGGTCGCGCGGGATTTTCAGCGCGAGGTCGTGGCATGGACCGCCCGATTTGAGGCGCGTTATTCGCGTTTCATCCCGGATAGTCTGATCAGCCGCATCAACGCCGCAGCCGGCGAGCACTGGGTGGAAATTGATGCCGAAACGGAACGGATTTTCACCCTTTGTCAGGATCTTTTCTTTTTCACCCGCCGGGCTTTCGACCCGACTTCACTGCCGTTGATCAAGCTGTGGAACTGGAAAATCCAGCCGCATGTCATTCCGTCCGACGACCGCGTCCTGGCCGCGCTTGAATTGGTCGGCTGGAACAAAGTCGAGCGCCGCGCCGGTGGCATATTTCTGCCGCGCGCCGGAATGAGCATTGATCTGGGCGGCATCGGCAAGGAATACGCCGTGGATTGCGTGATGAATCTCGCCATCCAACGGGGGATTTCCAATGTGATGATCGATTTCGGCCGGGATGTGCGGGTGCGCGGCAATGCGCCGGACCGAAAGTTCTGGTGGATCGGTCTGGAAGACCCGCACAACGCCGATAAATGCTGGACGGGTGTGGCCGTGACCGACCATGCCGTCGCCACCTCCGGCGATTCCCAGCGCTTTTTTGAGGTCAACGGCCGCCGATACAGCCACATCATCGACCCGCGCACCGGTTACCCGGCAAATAATGGCTGCCGCGCCGTCTCCGTCATCGCGCCAAGTTGCACGATCGCCGGTCTATTTTCGACCACGGTATTCATCCTGGGCGAAAAAGAAGGACTCCAACTCATCGAAACCCATCCCGGTGCGGCGGGTGTCGTCACCAACCACATAACGCAGTTCTACACCAAAAAATTCTATGAATACGTCCCGGTTTAATTTTATTTGCACGCTCACCCTGGCCTCCTGGTTCGCCTGCGGCTTTTCCCCGGCGAACGCCGCTCTGAAAGTGGGTGACCCGATCCCCGACCTGACTGGTTTTAAACTCGAGGGCACCCTGCCCGATTCGCTCAAGGGTAAAGTTGTGGTCCTGGATTTCTGGGCCTCGTGGTGCGGGCCTTGTGCCGAATCATTTCCAGTCATGGACGAACTCCAGAAAAAATACAAGGACCAGGGCCTGGTGATTCTGGCCGTGAGCGTGGATGAGAAGGCCAGCAAGATGGACGCCTTCATGAAGAACCATCCCGTCGCTTTCACCGTCGTTCGCGACGCGGAACATCAGCTCGTCGCCACGGCCGAACCACAGACGATGCCCACCTCGTTCGTCATCGATCGTGCCGGCAAGATCCGATACTTGCACAACGGTTTTCACGGCATCGCCACCCAGAAAGAGTACGTCGAACAAATTGAATCCCTATTAAAAGCCAATCCATGAAAATAAAAGTTATTTTTGCCGGCGGCCTTGCCGTGCTGCTGTTAACCAGCGGCTGCGTCAACGTAAAACCTTGGGAACGCGGTACACTCACCGACTACACCATGCAAGGCGACCGCAGCCCGATTCAATCCGGGCAGATACAGCATATCTACTTCTCCCGCGAGGAGGCCACGGGTGGCAGCGGGGTGGGCGGCGGCGGCTGCGGCTGCAATTAGCCGTAATTAATTCCAATTCCAACCGGTCTCATCATGAAACGACTCACCCAGATTTTACCCGTGATCTTGGCCGCTGCGTTGCAGCTCATGCCATTGCTGCGAAACATCGTGACCAGTCCGGCCGCTAACTCGAGTTTTGCCATTATCCTGCGCTGGACAATCGGTTCAGCCGCCACGCTGGGAGTCGTGGATGCCGTTTCGGGATCAACCTCGGTCTATACATCACCCAGCACTTTCAGCGGAACGGTGGGAACGCCATTCAGCAATAACGTGGTCTGCGCCATCGGCGGCGGTAATAATGCGTCGAGGAACGACTATTTTGTCGTATCCTCCGGCAGCGTCAGCTCACCCACGCTGACGAACTACGCGACCACCACCCTGACCCTGCCACCCGGCCTGACTTTCATGGCGTCCTGGGTCAACGGTTCCACAACTATTGGTGGAATCATATACGGTACGCCCACGACCGCCGGTATCTACCCGACCACCATCACCGTGGTCAGCCCCGGCAATGCCGTTTTGGCCCAAAATATCACGATCACCATCACCGGGTCGGGCTCGCCTACCGCTCCAACGATAACCACTCAGCCACTGGGAACCAATGTCCTCGCGGGAAAAAATGCCACGTTCACCGTGGTTGCCAGTGGCTCGGCTCCACTAGGTTATTTCTGGTTGAAAAATGGCGTATCACTCGCCAATGGCGGTAATATTTTCGGAGCGAACACCGCCACCCTCACCCTGACCAATATCACCGCGACGGATACGGCCAATTATTCCGTGTTGGTGAGCAACTCCGTCGGCAGTCTGACCAGTGCTACTGCCGCGCTCGCCATCATTTCGCCGCCAACCATCAGCACCCAGCCGGTCAGCCAGAGTCTGGTTGCCGGCAGCACGGCCCAATTTGCGGTCACTGCCGGTGGCAGCCCGCCGCTGGCTTACAAATGGTTGAAGAATGGTGCGGTGCTGGCCAACGGCGGCAACGCCTCCGGCGCGACCACCGGGACGCTTACACTGGCCACCGTTTCATCCGCCGACGCGGCAAATTATTCGGTCATCATCACCAACAGCTCCGGCAGCGTCACTAGTGCGGTCGCCGCACTCACGGTCCTGTTGCCGCCGGCCATTGCCACCCAGCCGGCCAGCGCCTCAGTCTTGGCGGGCAGCAATGTTTCGTTCATCGTGACCGCCTCCGGCACAGCGCTGCTCGGCTATCAATGGCTGAAAAATGGCCTCGTGCTGGCCAATGGCGGCAATGTTTCTGGTGCCAACACTGCGACGCTTTCCCTGGCCACTGTGGCATCCGCCGACACGGCGAATTACTCCGTCACGATCACCAACAGCGTCGGCAACATCACCAGTTCAATCGCTTCTCTCACCGTTTTGACGACGCCGACCATCAGCACCCAGCCGCTTAGCCAAAATCTGGTCGCCGGTAGCACGGCCCAGTTTACCGTCTCCGTAGGCGGCAGCAACCCGCTCGCTTATCAGTGGTTTAAGAATGGTGCGGTTTTGGCCAATGGCGGCAATGTTTCTGGTGCCACCACCGCGACCCTTTCCCTGGCCGCCGTGGCATCCGCTGACGCGGCGAATTATTCGGTCACTATCACCAACAGCGCCGGCAGCATCACCAGTACAATCGCCACGCTGACCGTGCTTTTGCCACCTGCCATTGTCATACAACCGGCCAGCGCCTCAGTCTTGGCGGGGAGCAATGTTTCGTTTAGCGTCTCCGCCTCCGGCACCGCGCCGCTCAGTTACCAATGGCTGAAAAACGGCCTTGTTCTGGCCAACGGCGGCAATGTTTCCGGTGCCGCCACCGCGACGCTTTCGCTGACCGGCGTATCGGCCGCCGATACGGCGAATTATTCCGTCACGATCACCAACAGCGCCGGTAGTGTGACCAGCGGTAACGCGACATTGACCCTGCTTTCCGGCGCGATCGTCATCACCACACAACCCGCCAGCGCGACCGTGGCGCAAGGCAAGCCCGTTACGTTTAACGTCACTGCCTCAAGCACTTCGGCATTGTACTATCAGTGGTTAAAAAATGGTGTCAATCTTTCCGGGTCAAATTCAAACACACTGATCTTCGCCGCTGTCTCCACCAACGATGCCGGTAATTATTCAGTCATGATTACTAACTCCGCCAATATTATCACTGGTGCAATCGCCACGCTGACCGTGCTTTTGCCACCGGCCATTGTCACCCAGCCGGCCAACGCCTCAGTCTTGGCGGGCAGCAATGTTTCGTTCACCGTGACCGCCTCCGGCTCTGCACCGCTCAGATATCAATGGCTGAAAAATGGCCTTGTTCTGGCCAACGGCAGCAATGTTTCCGCTGCCACCACTGCGACCCTTTCCCTTGCCACCGTGTCATCCGTCGACACCGCGAATTACTCCGTCACGGTCACCAACAGCGTCGGCAGCATCACCAGTTCGACTGCTTCACTTAACGTATCGACACCGCCGAGCATCAGCACCCAGCCGGTCAGCGAAAGTCTGGTTGCCGGTAGCACTGCCCAGTTTACCGTCAACGCCGGCGGCAGCACCCCGCTGGCTTATCAATGGTTGAAGAACGGTGCGGTAGTGGCCAATGGCGGCAATGCCTCCGGCGCCACCACCGCAACCCTTTCCTTGGCCACCGTGTCATCCGCCGACGTGGCTAATTATTCGGTAACTGTCACCAACAGCGCCGGCAGCATCACCAGTGCAATCGCCACGCTGACCGTGCTTTTGCCGCCCGTCATTGTCACCCAGCCGGCCAATGCCTCAATCTTGGCGGGCAGCAATGTTTCATTTTCCGTCTCCGCCTCCGGCACCGCACCGCTCAGCTACCAATGGTTGAAAAATGGCATCGCGCTGACGGACGTCGGCAATGTTTCCGGCGTCACCACCTCGACCCTATCGCTAACCGGCGTATCAGACGCCGACATGGCGAATTATTCCGTCACGATCACCAACAGCGTCGGCAGCGTGGCCAGTTCGACCGCTTCACTCACCGTATTGACGCCGCCGACCATTGTCACTCAACCCGCCGGCATTTCGGTGGCACCCGGTAGCAATGTAACGTTCTCAGTCACTGCCGGCGGCACGGCACCCCTCTCCTACCAATGGCTGAAAAATGGTGGCGTCATTTCGGGGGCAACGGCTGCTACGCTAAATCTGGCAAATGTCTCGGTGACGGATGCGGCCGGCTATTCCGTGGTCGTCACTAATTCGGTTGGTAAAGTGACCAGCGGAAGTGCCGTTCTGACCGTCGTGACGCCTCTAGTCATCCTTACCCAACCGGCAAGTCAGCTCGTCCCGTTAGGGATTCCTGTAGTTTTTAATGTGGTCGCTTCGGGCGCGGGAACAATCAGTTACCAATGGTTCAAAGGCGGCTTGGCACTGGCGGATGGCGGCACCATCTCCGGTTCTACGACCAGCAATCTCAATGTAACCATGGTGACGGCCAGCAATGCTGGAGTTTATAGTGTCGTGGTCACCAACTTGAATGGCAGTATCACCAGTTCCAACGCCATCTTAACCATCCCGCCTTCATCAGGGAGCTTTAACGCAATTGCCGGAACTTATTTCAACAACAACGTGGCGATTTCCCTGCCAACGGGCCAGACGGCGGGAGTAAACGACTATTTCATATTGTCCGCTGGTGCCGCGAATTCACCTTTGCTGGCCAACGGCCAAAGCACGACCACCACCCTCCCGCCTGGGCTTACGTTTGTGGCTTCCTGGGTGAACGGCGCGTCGGCCTTGACCGGAGTGATTTACGGTACGCCGACCGCGTCGGGTTCTTATCCAATTACCGTCTCCATCGTGAGCCCCGGAAATCCGGTGATTTCGCAAAACATCATCCTTAACATCGCCAATCCGACGGGTTCATCAGGACAGACCGCCACCAATCCGCCGGTCGAGGCGATCACCAATCAACCGGTCGGGGTCACGGTGGTTGCCGGCGGCTCGGCCAGTTTCAACGTGCTGGCCAGCGGCACATCGCCGATTGGTTATCAGTGGTATTTCAACACCAGCACCAGTTTGCCCAATGCCATCAGTTCAACGCTCAACCTGACCAACATCCGGGTCAGCCAGGACGGATTCTATTCGGTGGTCGTGACCAATGCCGCCGGAGCCATTACCAGCACTCCCGCCCGGCTCACCGTCACGTTGCCGTCATCACCTGCTATTCTGCCGCCCGTTGCCACGAGTGCCAAATTCCAGTTCACCTTCAATCCCGTGATCGGCCTCACGAACAGCATAATGACCAATAACAGCGTCAGCGGCGGAAACTGGGGTGTGCTAACGAATGTGCCTCCGCCGGCCACGGCGAATCCCATCACCGTCACGGATACCATTGGCGGAACCAACCGCTTTTACCGGGTGAGGATCATTCCCTGAACCGATAATTTAAACGCCTCCGGTCATTGATAGTTTGAACTGTCAGGCCGGATGCCTTATCCAATATTTATGCGACATTTTTTAATTGCCGTCACGGCGGGTGTCTGTCTGGCTGCGGGTGTCGTTCACGCTGCCCACACCCGGGTTCAGCTGTTTTTGTCGGCCGGAACTGTCAGACCCGGCGACACGATCTGGGCCGGCATGGACCTGAAGATGGACGCGGGCTGGCACACCTATTGGAAAAATTCCGGAGTCGCCGGTTTGCCCACTAAAATCGAATGGACCTTGCCTGCCGGTGTCACCGCCGGGGAAGTGCTATGGCCCTTGCCCCAGGTTATCCCGCCCGCCGAAGTTACGACTTACGGCTACGAAAACGAAGTGATGCTGCTTGTGCCGCTTGTGTTCGCAACGAATTCACAGCCCGGTCCGGTCGTTTTGAAAGCGAATGTCTCCTGGCTCGAATGCCAGGACCAGTGTGTGCCCGGCAGCACAAAAGTCGAAGCCACGATCAACGTCGGCAGCGACACCACACGATCTACCGATGCGGCAACAATTGAGTCGTGGCGGAGTAAAGTCCCGATTGCCGGTGGCAGTTTACCGTTTCGCGCCGCATGGGAAAATCCGCCGGCAAGCGACACGAGGCCGTTGCTCCTGGAATTTTCGCCCCCAGCAAACACCAAATTGTCGCAAATCACCGCCGCAAATTTTTTCCCGGATGCCAGCGACAATTTTGAGATTCAGGCCGCGACCGAAACAATTTCCAACCCGTCCGCGGGATTTGTGATTCGCAAGCTGGTGAAGAAATTCTCCGGCGACTGGCCGAATGCGATCAACGGCGTCATGGTCATAGAACACGATGGCCGCCGTTACGGATATGAGGTCTCATTACCCGTCAGTGATCAAGCCGCCGCCATTGCCGGCACCGCCGTAAACACCGCCGGCCAAACCTTTACGATTCCGGCGGCTCCCAAACCATCAATCATCCGGATGTTGCTTTACGCCTTCATCGGCGGGCTGATTTTAAACATCATGCCCTGCGTCCTGCCGGTCATTGCGCTGAAAATCCTCGGCTTCGTCAGCGAGGCAAAGAGTGAGCCGGGTCACGTTCGCAAGCTCGGTGTGTTTTACACCTTCGGCGTAATGACGTCGTTCGCCGTTCTGGGAGGCGTGGTGGTGGCGGTGAAACTCGCCGGGCATCAGGCGGCGTGGGGCATGCAGTTCGGCAACCCGGTTTTTCTCGTCGCGCTGGCGACTTTGGTTACGCTCGTTGCGCTAAATCTATTTGGCGTGTTTGAGGTCACATTGGCGAGCGGTGCGATGAACGTCGCCAGCAACCTCTCGACCAAATCCGGCTTGTCTGGCGCATTTTTCAACGGCGCCCTAGCCACGGCGCTGGCCACGCCGTGTTCCGCGCCAATCCTGGGCAGCGCGCTGGCTTTCGCCTTCACCCAGCCGGTATCAACGTTGATGCTGATTTTTCTGACCATCGGTCTCGGGCTAGCCTCGCCATACCTGGTTTTGAGTTGGAACCCGGCCTGGCTGAAGTTTGTGCCGCGGCCCGGCGCGTGGATGGAGAAATTCAAAATCGCGATGGGCTTTCCGATGCTCGCCGCGGTGCTTTGGCTTTACAACATCGCCACGGCCACCTACGGCAAGAATGTTTTGTGGCTCGGAGTGTTCCTGGTATTTATGTCGGCAGCGGCTTGGACGTTCGGCAATTTCGTCCAGCGCGGCAGAGGGCGAAAAAGAATCGCATTTGCAGTTGTTTTGATTTTGCTTGCCGGTGGATATGGCTATGCGCTGGAAAAAGAATTGAACTGGCGACATCCGGTGATCGAAACGGCCACGAGCGGCTCGCTGAAGGAATCCGCCGAGGGTATCGATTGGCAGCCGTGGAGCGCCGCCGCCGTGGCGCAGGCGCGTGCCGCAGGGAAAACTGTCCTGGTGGATTTCACCGCCGACTGGTGCCTCACCTGTCAGGTCAACAAGAAGACGAGCATTGAAATCACCTCCGTCCGCGAAAAAATCAAATCGCTCGGCGCCGTGGCCCTCCTGGCGGATTACACGCACACGCCGGATGTCATCACCGCCGAACTTTCGCGTTACCATCGTGCCGGTGTGCCGCTGGTCCTGGTTTACCCCAAAAATGCCGATGCGCCGCCGATTGTGCTGCCGGAGGTTTTGACGCCAGGCATTGTTTTGAACGCCATCGCTCAAGCGGCGCAGTAAACTTAATCGAACTCAAAGCCCGCCGGCGAAGTCTTTTGATTTGATTCCTTCATCAAGCAGGCTACCTTCAATGATGAAAAAAGTTTTAGCTTTATTCACAACGCTAGCTTTGGCCGCTTCCACTTTCGCGGTGGAAATCGGAAAGCCGGCGCCGGATTTCACCGGAACCGACATCACCGGCAAGACGGTCAAATTGTCCGATTATCGGGGTAAGATTGTCGTCATTGAATCCTATAATTCCGACTGTCCGTTCTGCCACCACCATTACCAAACTGGCGCGATGCAGGAGTTGCAGCGTGATCTCACGGCCAGGCAGGTCGTGTGGCTCCTCGTGGATTCCGTGAACCCGAAAAATTTCAGTTATCGCACGCCGGCACAGGCGCGGGCGGAATTGGCCGCCGAAAAAATAGACGTGACGGCCTGGATCGATGACCACACGGGTGACATCGGCCATCTTTACGGCATGAAAACCACGCCGCACATGTTCGTCATAGCGGCGGACGGCACGCTGGTATATGCCGGCGCGATTGATGATCGTCCCTCGCCCGGCGGCGATCCACGCAAGGCAAAAAACTACGTCCGCGCCGCCGTAGCGGAACTGCTTGCCGGTCGGCCGGTCACAGTTGCCCGGACCAAGCCCTATGGCTGCGGCGTCCACTACGCGAATTGAACCTGAACGGCTCCGCCTTCAAAAAGGCGCGGTCAACCCGCGCCTTATTTTTCGCATTTTATCCGCTTATTTGTTACATGACAAAATGTGAAAATGGGGTAAATTGTTGGCCGGCGTCGAATCGCGTGATTTTGTGTCATGTCAAACACCCTTAACCAACAATCAATTAGCAAGCCCGGCGCGGCGCATTTGGATGGCTTGCGCCTGATGGTGGTTTTGTTCCTCGCGCTTGGCCGGTCGGTCTGGGCCGGGAATTTTTACGCCGGCATCTCCCCAGCCACGGTTCCCTGGACAAACGGCATCGTGCCGTATGCCTTCACCAACAATCTCACGGCCGCAGAAACCAACACCTACCTCGCCGCCCTGCGCGAATGGGAGCTGGCCGCGGACGTCAAGTTCGTGCCGCACACCAGCCAGCCTAACTGGATTCTTTTCTGCTATAACACCAACTTTCAGGATTATGTGTCCGGCGGTGGCTACCAACCGCAGATCGTCTCCATTTCCAGCTTGAGTCGCGCGCAGGTCTGCCACGAGATGGGCCATTCGTTCGGGTTCAATCACGAAAACATCCGGCCCGACGCGACCAATTACGTCGCCGTCCTGACCAACAATATTGCCAACGAGCCGGCTAACCTGCATTGGTTTATTCCCGATAATACCACCGTCACAAATGGAAATTACGATTACGAATCCGTGATGCACCTCGGCTGGGATTTTGATTCGATGAGCCACGGTATGCTCGCCACGCAACAGCCCAAACCGCCGAATTTTCCGCGCTACCAGTTCCGCCTTGGTAATTATTGTTTAAGCCCCGGCGACCGCGCGGCGCTGGCCTACCTTTACGGCCCGCCCGCCGCGCCGCTCACCAACATTGTGACGACCACCGCGGATGTCGGGCCGGGCAGTTTGCGCGCGGCGATTTATTATGCCACGGATCATCCCGGCACGACGGTCAAATTCAATATCCCAGTGAGTGACCCTGGCTACAGCAATGGTGTGTTTACCATCCATCTCACCGGCCACCTGCCGCCGCTCGTCGCCAACGGCATGGTGATCGACGGTTCCACGCAGCCGGGTTTCATAAGCCAGCCGGTCATCGTCGTGGATGCCTCGCAAATCATTCCCGAAACCTTCACGTCGGATACCATACTGGTCTATTCGTCGGGCAATCAGTTGAGAAACCTTGCGTTCACCGGCTTCAACTGGAATGGTATGACGCTGCTTTATCCGGACGCGACGAACAACACAATTTCCGGCTGCTGGTTCGGCGTTGCTGCCACCGGCACCATCGCCGGACCCAACGCGTATCAGGGAATTCTCATCGCCGCCGGCGCGAGCTGGAACCTCATCGGCGGCACCAACGCTTTGCAACGAAATGTTTTCTCCGGCAATTCGCAATACGGCGTCTTTATCACCGACTCGAACACGACCGGTAATGTCGTCCTCGGTAATTATATTGGCACCGGCGCCAGCGGCATAAGCGCGCTCGCCAATGGATTAAGTGGCGTTTTTGTCGGCAACGGCTCTAGTGGGACGATTATTGGCGGGACGAATGCGGGTATGCGAAATATTATTTCCGGCAATTCGCAATACGGCGTCATTCTCACTTCCAATACCACCGCTAATGTCGTACTGGGCAATTTCATCGGTACGGATTTCAGCGGCAGTAATTCCGTTCCCAATGGCCTCGCCGTGGGCAACAGCTACGCCGGCATCGGCATTTTTGCCGGTGCAAGCGGCAACCTCATTGGCGGCACCAACGCCTCCTCCCGCAATATCATTTCCGGCAACACCAACGTGGGCGTGTATCTGGCCGGCCCTGGCGTGTCGGACAATGTGATCGCGGGAAATTACATCGGCCTGAACGTCTCCGGCTCCGCCTCCCTGCCCTCGCAGGGCAACGGCCTCTACCTGGTCAACGGCGCGAGCGGCAACACCGTTGGCGGCACTACGCCCGGCGCGGGCAATGTAATATCCGGCAATCATTCTTATGGCCTTTATATTTCAGATCCGGGCACGAGCAACAATTTCGTGCTCGGCAATTTCATCGGCCCTGACGCCAACGGGACGAACGCCATTGGTGATGGCGGCATCGGCATCGGAATTTTGAACAACGCCAGCGGCAATTTCATCGGCGGCACCAGTGCCGGCACGGGCAATCTTATTTCCGGCAGTCCGGGCTTCAGCTACGGCATCGCCACGTATGGGGCGAACAACAACACGATCCAGGGAAATTTCGTCGGCACCGATTTGAGCGGAAAAAATGCATTTCCCAATGGATTTGCCGGCATTGCCCTGATGTTCGGTTCCACGGGCAACCTGATTGGCGGCACCGCTCCCGGTGCAGGGAATCTCATTTCGGCCAACGGCAGCTACGGGATTTATATCTACGCGGCTGGCACGACGAACAATCTGGTTGAAGGCAACCTCATCGGCACCGACATCACCGGCAACAATGCCCTTGGCAATGGTTTTGCCAATGTCGTCATGTTGGGCGGCGCGACCGGTAATTTAATCGGCGGCGCGGGCTCGGGTAACGTCATCGCCTTTGCCGGGAGTCCGGGTGTGGCGTTGTATGATGCCGGCACGACGAATAATTCCGTTCGGGGCAATTCCATTTTCAGCAACGGTGGCAAAGGCATTGACTTGACCGGCGTTGCAAACGACCTCCAAGCCTCACCCGTCATCACCAACGCCTTCGGCACCGGTACCAGCACTGTCGTTCAGGGAAAATTAAACAGCACGGCCAGCAGCAGTTTCTTCATTGATATTTACCGCAACCTGACCGGCAGTCAGGGCCAGTTTTACCTTGGCACGGTCAGCGTGACCAGCGATGGCTCCGGCAATGCGTCGTTCGCCTACACCAACTACAGCGGCAATTACACCGGCCAGGCCATCACCGCGACGGCGACGGCGGCCAGCCGCGACACCAGCGAATTCAGCGCCGCCGTGATGGCGGGCAACCTGGCCACGGCTTCGGCGCAAATCGGTACGACGATGTCCTGGCAAAGCAGCGGATTTGTCTTCACCCTCGCCTTGACGACCAACTTCAGCTACCACCTCCAGGCCACCACCAATCTTTCGGGCAGTCCCGTTCCTTGGGTGAATCTCACCAACTTCACCGCCACCGTCAGCTCAATTACCTTTACCGACCGCACCGCGTCTAATTTCCATACGCGCTTCTACCGCGTCACTTCGCCCTGATTTTCGTCGTGGGCGAGCGTCCCCGCGAGCAGGATCAATCTTCGCAGGGCGTTGCTGCTGCGCCGCCTCTGTTTTCTCTTTTGGCACAAAAGGACGCCGCACCCATTTTTCGTTTGCCAACTCTGGCGTCGGCTTGAAACCGAATTCCTTCAAAAAACTTTCCGTTGGCGCAATGATGCTTACCGGCCGGCGGGTGAAGGTGTCCCGGTAAGCCAGCCGCACGGCGCGTAGCCCTAGTCGGAAACCTTTTTCCACGCGACCGTAAAGCTCATCGCACATGATCGGATAGCCCGATTGCGACAGGTGCACGCGAATCTGATGCGTGCGTCCCGTCAGCGGACTGGCCTCGATCAATGTGAACCGCTCGTTGCTCGTCAGCGCGCGGAAATGCGTCTCGGATTCCTTGCCTTCCTCGGAGGTATCCACCCGCATCCTGCCAAAACTTTTCAGATCCGGCCCGAGCGGTAGTTCGCAAGTCCATTCCTTTTGCTTCGGCACACCTTCGACTACGGCCAGATAGGTTTTTTCCATCCGGCGCGACTCGAACATCTCGCCCATCGCGCGCATCGCTCCCTCGCTTTTGGCGAAAAGCATTACGCCGCTCGTGTCCGCATCCAGCCGGTGGACGTGCCGGAGATAACGCAGATTGCGAGAGCGCGCCCAGAAATCATCCGCGCGGATGGACGAATCAATCGCCGTCTGCAGGTTCCAGTTCGTCTTGCGCCAAGAATCCGGCACCAGCATCCAGCCGCGCGGCTTGTCAATCGCCATCACGGAGCGATCCTCAAAAATGATGGAAATCGGTTCGCAGCCCGGTAGCTCGATGAATTTGGGTTTCGCCATTACGAGACTTTGGTTTCGGCGTCAGCTTTCACCGCTTTGAACGTGCCTTGGATAATTCCATTCCCCTTCCGCGCCTGGACGACAGCCTTGGCGGCGATTGCGGTCGATAGCTTTTGGCGCATCACCGCCGGGGGCAAAGCCGGATTCAAGCTCAAGGCGGCGGGTAGCGTGAATTCGCCCTCCGGCCATCGGATCGGTTGTTCCATATCAACTTACTTTGGAATATTCCCGCCCCGGAAACAATCTAATCCGCACCCGCCCTCCTGCGGGAACCATCTCAAATCGCCGCTTGACCCTGAAAAACCTTTCTGACACTGATCTTCCCGCGATGATTGAATTCGAAATCAAGCCTTCCCCGCCCGGGGCCATGTCGAGTATACGTGCGTGAAAATACCCCAGATCACCGGACAAGAACCCTTGTTAATTGCCGCCGGCGTATCCAAACTTTCCCGGGTGAAGTTTGCCCGCAATCCGCACCCGGCTCTGCTTAAGGAACCCAGGGAGTTTTGGGATGTGATGTATATTGCGAATGAAGACTTTTTGCTGGATAAAATCACCCACCCCCGCATCCGGAAAAAACTGGCTTATGACCCCGCCACACACCAGCTCTTTCTGGAATATGTTGCGGGCTCGACGCTACATGACCTGGTGAAAGCGGGCGTCACGCTCCAGGATCCCGCCCGGACACATCAGCTTTTGCAAAGCGTCGCGGAAACGGCGGCTGACCTGCACGCCGGCATCCTCTGCGACCGGCCCATTGTTCACAATGATTTGAAGAGCATGAACGTGTTGGTGCCCGACGCCGCGTCCCGCGAAACCATCCTGATTGATTTTTCGCACTCCTATTTCGAAAATCACCTGCCGCCGTTCATCGTGGACAAGCAGAAAAATCCGGTCGGCACGGCCCGATACCTGGCCCCTGAGAAGTGGGATGCCGACTTCACGCACGGTTTTAAAAGCGATGTCTTCGCCTTTGGCGTCATGGCCTATTACGCCTACACCGGCAGGCATCCGTTTGAAGGGACGCTCGCCGAGATCGAGCAGCAAATCCGGGAAGTGACCCCGCCATCGCCAATCGAACTGGGGTTTGATGTCCTGCGCAACACCCTGGCCATCGTGATGGCGTGCCTGGAAAAAAAGCCCGAGCGGCGGCCGACCATGGAATATGTGGCCAAGTGTTATGCGGACGCCGCCAGCCTGTATCCTTAGGCTTTCTTCCGCCACTCCGTTTTCGGCGGTTCCGGCAGGCCTTGCGCCCGCAGCGCCGTGCGGAAATGCAGCTTGGAGATTTTCCCCAGCTCGCCCGCGCCGCGTTCTTCCACAAATTTCTTCGCCGCCGCATCCACCGCCGCGCTCGCGCCCTTCGGCAGTTTCATTTCAAACTGTTTCTCCAGTTTCGCCAGGCCCTTTACAAACTCGTCGCGCGCCAGTATCGAGGCCGCCGCCACAGCGATGTCTTCTTCCGCCTTGTGCCGCTGCACGAGTTGCAGTTCCTTGCCCTGCGTCATCAGCGCCTTTTCAATCACGCTCTTGCTCGCGGCAAACTGGTCGCTGATGGCTTTCACCGGCGGCGGGTTTATCTGGTAGCGCTTGCCCAGCAGGTTCTCGATCACGCGCGCATGGCCCCACGCCAGCAGCGTGTTCACACTCCGCATCTTCGTGTAAAGCCGGTTGTAAGCCTCGTTGCCGACGACAACGGAATCCACCACGCAGCCGGGCGTGTTGCGGATCTTTTCGGCCAGCTCGGCA
>CAIJNQ010000007.1 GCA_903822015.1 uncultured Verrucomicrobia subdivision 3 bacterium
AACGGGCCTTCGTCGCGCAACGGCTCGGTCGGGTCAATGTAACCTTCGATGACGAAATCGGCGTTGGCAGGAACCTCCAGATCGTTGGTCTCACACTTCACCAGTTCGACCGATTTCTTACGGAGATAACCGGCCAGCAAGAATTCATCTAGACCGTCCGGCAGGGGAGCGGTGGCCGCGAAGGGATACATCGGGTCGCCGCCGATAAAGATGGCGACGGGCATGCGCTCGCCCATTTCGTAATAACGACGGCCATGGCGCGCGGCGACTTTCTGCAACTGCCAGTGCATCCCGGCGGTTTTGTCGTCGTAAATCTGGATGCGGTACATGCCGAGGTTCCGCTCGCCGGTGTCCGGATCGCGCGTGACGACGCAGGGCAGGGTGATAAAGCGTCCGCCGTCAAGCGGCCAGCAGCGCAAGATTGGCAGGTTTGCCAGGGTTGGGGGTTGCAGGTTGAAAGTTGCAGGTTGATTGACGTCAGGTGCTTGCGGCCAACTTTTCACCGGGGCCGGAGCATCGTAACGGTGGATGACATCCTTGCACGAACCGCTTTTCACCGTTTTTGGTTTCGCGTGGCGCAGATCCAGCGCAAGCGAAAGCAGCTGGATGGCTTCCTTGAAACTCGTCGGCGGCTTGGCTTTCATCAGCGCGCCGAGTTCTTCCGCGACTTCGTCCACGGACGCCGCGCCCATGCTCAGGGCCATACGCTTATGCGAGCCGAGCGTGTTGATGGCCACGGGAAACGGCGAGACGACGCCATTGACGGTGGGCTGCTCAAACAGCAGCGCCCGGCCGCCGCCGGGCAATTTCATTTCGCGATCGGCGATTTCGGTGATCTCGAGCTCGGTGGCGACGGGCTGGGCAATGCGTTTGAGTTCGCCCGCCCGGTCGAGCGCGTTGACGAAATCGCGGAAGGAATCAAAAGCCATACGCCGCTGAAACTAAACCGAATCAGGGCGAAGGAAAAGAAAATGAAATTGCCACAGAATCACCGGGAACACAGAGTTAAAAAATCTCTGTGCGCTCTGTGTCTCTGTGGCAAAATTAAAAGGCGAAACCTATTTCGGCAGCAAATCCGCGACGAGCGATTTTTCTTCCTTCAATTCATTTTCCGTCGCGGCGATTTTGGCCTTGCTGAAGTCGTTTAGCGGCACATTCTGCACGACCTCAAAATCCTTGCCGTTGCTGCGGATCGGATAGCTGAAGATCAACCCTTTCTCGATGCCATAGCTGCCGTCGGAATGCACACCCACACTGAACCAGTCGCCCTCAGCGGTGGGATGCGTGAGTTTGTAAACCGTATTGACGGCGGCGTTGGCTGCGCTGGCGGCGCTGCTCAAACCGCGAGCCTTGATGATCGCCGCCCCGCGCTGCTGCACCGTGGTGATGAACTCGCCCTTGAGCCAGGCTTCGTCCTTGATGACGTCCGGCACGGGCTGGCCGTTGATCCGGGCATTCGCGAAATCGGGATACATCGTCGCGCTGTGATTGCCCCAGATGGCAAGGTTCGTGACGGCGGTGACATCCACGCCCGATTTTTTGGCGAGCTGCGACTTGGCGCGGTTTTCATCGAGCGCGGTCATGGCGAAGAAGCGATCCTTCGGCACGCCTGGCGCATTGTTCGCCGCAATGAGCGAATTGGTGTTGCAGGGATTGCCGACAACCAGCACGCGGATGTCGCTCGCAGCGTTCCTGGCAATTGCATTGCCTTGGCCGGTGAAAATCTTGCCGTTGATGCCGAGCAGATCCTTGCGTTCCATGCCGGCCTTGCGCGGCACGGCGCCAACGAGCAACGCCCAGTTCACGCCTTTGAAACCCTCGTCGAGGTTCGAAGTCGGCACAAGGCCCTTGAGTAGCGGGAAGGCGCAATCGTCGAGTTCCATGCAGACGCCGTTGAGGGCGGTCATGGCTTTCTCATCGGGGATCTCGAGGAGATGCAGAATAACCGGCTGGTCCGGGCCGAACGCCGCGCCGGAAGCGATGCGGAATAGGAGCGAATAACCAATCTGGCCGGCGGCGCCGGTGATCGCAACACGTATAGGAGTTTTACTCATAAAATATAGTGCCAGCATTATGCAAACGCCGCCGCTGTGAAGCAAGTTTTCCACGCGCAAAAGTTTTTGCTTGGAAAAAATATTATTCAGCGTAGAACTGGGGAGTTCTTTGAAACGGCGGAATTTTTTCCGCCAAATATCACAGTCAAATGTCTGGGAACCCGGTGTGAATCCGGGACGGTTGCGCCACTGTAACGGCTACAAACTCCCAATGCCACTGAGCCAAAGCTCGGGAAGGCGGGAGTAAGGTTCGAGGCCGAAGTCAGGATACCGGTTTGATTGTGCTCGTCGCGGCCGGGGTTTGCCCCGGCCAACTTCTCCGCAAAGAGAAGGATGAGGCCAGCCCGGCGAATTGTTTTCGTCAGGAATCGCTGAATGCCTTCATTCCCCGTTTTGCCGGAGTCTGGAGGTTTTTTATTTTCAAAAGCCACCGGCTCCGCGCTGGTCTCTCAACCAATAACCGCTCCGCGACTTTTTCGCGGGGCAAAATTGAAAGATCAGCACCATGAAAAAAATCCGTTCGCTGGCACTGGCCGGCCTGTTCGCACTGTTTGCCACGCCGTTGTTTGCCACCACCTTCACCGAAAGTTTCACCAATAATCCGTCGCTTGACGGCTGGCAGGTGTTTGGCGACACCAATCTGTTTCAATGGAATTCGACGAATCAGAACCTTGCCGTCACCTGGGATTCGTCACAGCCGAACAGCTATTTCTATCATCCGCTCGGCACCGTGATCACGCGCAACGATGATTTCACCGTCGCGTTCGACCTGCAATTGAACGACATCATCAGCGGCAACGAGCCGGGCAAAATCAGTCCCATGGAGCTCGGCTTCGGCTTCTTGAAATATACCGACGCCACCGATCCCGGTTTTGTGCGCGCCAACGCCGTCAATCTGGCCGAACTGGATTATTTTCCGCTGGGTTATTACGTATATAACAACAAAACAAACAGCATATACCCGACGTTCGTGCCGACGTTCATTTCCACAGCCTATGATTACGCGCCGGATCTTTTCAGTCCGTGGATCGTGACGTTTCCCAAGGGCGAACTCGTCCACGTCTCGCTGATTTATACAGCCGGCAACCAGACGCTGACCGCGACATTTCAAACCAACGGGGTCGATTGCCTGGAAATTCCGCCCGTGATGCTCACCGACTATTTTCCAACGAACAGCGACTTTGCCACGGACATGTTTTCCATCAGCAGTTACGGCAGCGCGGGTGATCTTTACGATTCCGTGCTCGCCCACGGCACCATTGCGAACCTTGCCGTAACTGTGCCACCGCCGCCGGTGCATAATTTGTCCGGCAGTTTTACAAATGGCCTATGGCAGGTTCAGTTCATCAGTCGCACCACCTGGCTTTACACGTTGCAGAGCACGGCGGATTTCCAAACTTGGACAAACGTTTCCGGCTCCGCCTCCGGCAACGGCACGAATCTCTTTCTGCCAGACACTAATGCGCCGACCCGCGCAGCTTTTTACCGCGTCCGCGCCGACCGGCCATGAATCTCCTTGATTTCCCAAATCCCAACCGGTGTCCGCTATGCGGCGGGGCGAACGAGTGCCAGCTCTGTTCGCCGGCTACGCACAAAGGACCCTGCTGGTGCGCGCAATTGGAGGTTCCCGGCGAACTGCTGGCCCGGGTGCCGGAACCGCTGCGCAATCGCGCCTGCATCTGCCGCCACTGCGTGGAGACATTCCAGCCCGCCCGCCCGGGCGGCTCGGCCCGCCACGCGTCGGCGTTCTCCCTCATCGAACTGCTCGTGGTCATAGCCGTCATCGTCATTCTGGCGGCGATGCTGTTGCCCGCCCTGGCCAGGGCCAGACTTTCCGCGCAACGCGCCGCCTGCGAAGGAAATATGCGCCAGCTTGGCATCGCCACCCAGCTTTACTGGAATGACAACCTGGAACATTGCTTTCCCACCACCAGCGGCGTCACCAACGGCGGCCAGCTATGGTGGTTCGGCTGGCTCGGCAGTGGCGCGGAAGGTCATCGCCCGTTCGATCTGTCCACCGCTTTTCTGCATCCTTATCTCAACGGCAGTAACGTCCGTCTGTGTCCGGCGCTCGCCACCGTGATGACCGGGTTCAAATTGAAGGCCACCAACCTCGTTTTCAGCTACGGCTACAACGATTCGCTTTCCGGCCAGCCGCCGGTGAATGCGACCCGGATTCGCCGCCCGACGGATACCGCGCTCTACGCCGACGCCGCCCAGATCAATGATTTTCAAACCTACAACGGGCAAAGCCTGCGGAACCATCCGCTGGTGGAGGAATTCTATTACCTGACGCTTGACACGAATTTTATTGGGCCGAATTATTATCCCAACGGCCATTTCCGCCATGCCCAGCGCGCCAACGTCACTTTCGGCGACGGCCACGTGGGGATGGAAACGATGCTGCCCGGCTCGCTGGATAAAAAACTGCCGAACCAGAATATCGGCCAATTGCGCCCGGAGATTTTAGCGCTGCCATAAGAGACGACGGAAGCCGAGCAGCAATGCGCCAAGCGCGGTGAAGGCAAGCTCACTTGGCTCGGGAACGGATTGATGGGAAAACTGAATATCATCCAAATATGCGAAATGTGAGTAAGAGGTGATAGCCAGGGTGCCCGTCTGTCCGGAGAACTGACTGATGTCGCCACCGTAGACGTTAAAACTAGTCTGAGATGATAACAGAACCACTGGAATGATAGTGCCGTTAAAACTAACGGTGAATGGATATGTTCCTCTGAACTGTATGCTTTGAACATTGGCTGGAAGTTGAGCCGTGTGCTCGATGGAAGCGGCGCTATACAGTCCAGCCCCTACGACTCCGTACTGGAGAGACAAATAATATTTGACGTGACCCCCGAAAAGTGGACTGGCTAAAGAGTGAGTCTTGCTGCAAAAGAAAGGCAAGACATGAAAGGCAAACGATACAGTCCAGAACAAATAGTGAAGATTCTGCGGGAAGCTGAGAAAGCTGAATCAGCCCGGGAGGTCATCCGGCGTTATGACATAACGGAACAGACGTTTTGCCGGTGGAAGAAGGTATATGCGGGGATGGAGGTGCCGGATATCAAGCGGCTGAAGGCGATCATGGAGGAGAACCTGCGGCTGAAACGGCTGGTAGCGGATCTGGCTTTGAAGATCTCGCTTTTGGAGGAGGTGAACTCAAAAAAGTGGTAAGCCCCTCAGCCCGGCGCCGGGCGGCGCAGCATTTGGTTGGGGGGAAAAGGTGTTCGGTCAATGCGGCGTGCCGGGTCTTGGGTCTGGCCAAGTCGAGTTATTATCGGCTCAGTCTGGGCCGGGCTGGGGCGGTACGGCTGGAACGGCGGATTAAGGCCTTGAGCCGGAAGCATCCGCGTTATGGGTATCGGTTTATCACGCAGTTGCTGCG
>CAIJNQ010000008.1 GCA_903822015.1 uncultured Verrucomicrobia subdivision 3 bacterium
CGGAATTGCCGGGCCCGCGAGCCGGCGCGCACGATGGTGCCGGCGGTTTCGTGGCCGAAAATGCGCGGGGGCGGGACGGTGCCGTAATGGATTTTTTTGATGTCGGTCGGGCAGACGCCGCAGACGGCCACCCGGACGAGCAGTTCGTGCGGGCTGATACGGGGAACGGGGACGGTTTCGAGGCGGAGATCGCTGACGCCGCGGTAAACGACGGCGCGCATGGTTTTCGGGATGGCAGACACGCCGCCAGTTTAACCGCAGTGACGCAGAGACGCAGAGAAAAAAATCATCCGCAGATTTCGCAGAAAGTCGCAGATGGGAAAATATATCAGAGCCTCCTCACGTCGGCTCCTACAAATTCCTTGAAATATATGGCCACAGAAGAAACACGGATTTTATAAAATGGGATTGGCCACAGAGGCACCGAGAACACCGAGCGGAAGATTTCCACCACAGTTAAAACACGGATTATGAAAACAGAATTCAGGAGCCAGAAGCCAGGAGTCAGAAGGCTGAATTTAACCGAAGAGACACCGAGGTCACCGAGAGAAATTCGACCAGTGATGCCTCCTGACATCTCCCACGGCCAGGCGAAAGCGGCGTGGCGCTTCGCTTCCCGCCGCAGTCCATAATATCCTCCGTCAAATCCAACCCCGGATTTTAATCCGCAGATTTCGCAGAAAGACGCAGATTTGAAAAAATGGTTTTTAGCTGCGTAAATCAGCGCAATCGGCGGATGAAAAGTCCGTGAACCAGGGCTCGGGGGCGCACGAAAACTCCCGGGGTTTGCCCCGCCAGACAAAGCTCACGGAACAGGCATGCAGGGCGTGGTTTTCGAAAATCAGGCGGGCGCGCTGAGCCTCCGTCAGTCGGCCTTCGACCAGCGCGAGGTACAAATCCTCGTCGCCGCCGTATAGCTTGTCGCCGACAATGGGATGGCCGAGGTGCGCAAGGTGAATGCGGAGCTGATGTTTGCGGCCGGTGCGGGGAATGAGGCGGACCAGGGAAAACGAGGAGGTTGAAGGTTGAAGGTTGAAGGTTGAAGGTGCCATTTCGTCTCCGGCAGCGGAGGCGGGAGCGGAGGACCCGGGACTTTCCAAAATGATTCCGGCTCGCGCGGACGCTCGCCCCACCGCTGGCCCAATAAACCGGCGCTCGACAAAATATTCCGTCTGCGCAAGCGCGCCGTCGGGCCGGACGCAATCCTTTACGAAGACCCGGCTGGTTTCGTCCTTGCCGAGCGCGGCGTCAATGAGCCCCGAATCCGCCGCCACGTGGCCGTGGACAATAGCCAGATATTCTTTCCGGACGGCGCGGCTCTCCAGGATTTTTCCCAGTTCGCCGGCGGCAACGGAATTTTTGGCGATGACCACCACGCCGCTGGTCTCACGGTCAAGGCGGTTGACGAGGTGAGGCGACGGAACGGGAACGGGTGACGAAAAGGTTGAAGGTTGAAGGTTGAAGGTTGAAGGTGCCAACTCGTCCACAGCAGCGGATGATGGAGTAACATCGGCTCCGGCGGCTTTGGGGGAGATGCCCAGGTGCAGGCGGGCGCGACCGATGAGGCTGGACAGCTCGCCGTTCTTGGTCGGATGACAGACGAGCCCGGCCGGCTTGTTGATGACCAGCAGGTCGTCGTCTTCAAAAAGGATTTCAAACATGAGAAAGGTTAGGCACGGACGGACACGGCGACATTTAGCCACAGATGAAACACGGATGAAACACGGATTTTTTAAAAGGGGATTGGCCACAGAGACACAGAGAACACAGAGAGAATTCAAACAGTGACGAGTGACAGGAAGCCAGAGGTCAGAGGGCAGAGGGCAGAAGCCAGAGGTCAGAAGTCAGAAGAGCGAAGTCAGAAGCCAGAAGTCAGAACCGAACGCTGAATTTAAACTCGCCACTTGCCACTTGCCTGGCGCGCTTGGCGGCTTGTCATTCCGGGGCGGCGGATTATCCTTGGGGTGTTGAATGGGACATTAAATCGCTGGCTGCCGTGGGTGTTCGTGGCGCTGTTCGCCGGGTCACGGATTCCCGGCCTGCTGCCGTCGAATTTCAGCGCGGCCTACGCGTTCGCTTTCTGCGCGGGCGTTTATTTTCCGCGGAAAAACTCGTGGTGGCTCCCGTTGGCGGTGCTGCTGGTCACGGATATCGGGTTGAACCTTTATTATTCCGCGCACGGCGTCGAAGTCTGGGATGCGGCCAACCTGGCGAACCTGGGCTTCAACTACGCCGCGTATGCCGTCCTGATTTTCCTCGGCCGCCGGTTCCGGCCGCAAGCGTCCTTCACCGCGCTGCTCGGCGGCGGACTGCTGGGGGCGATTTTGTTCTACCTGATCACGAACACGGCGTCGTGGTTCTTCAACCCGTTTCACAATCCGGAATACGCCAAATCCATTTCCGGCTGGCTGCTGGCGCTGACCCGGGGCGTGGGCGGCTATCCGTCCACGTGGGAATTTTTCCGCAACACGCTCCTGAGCGGCGGCCTGTTCACCGGGCTGCTGGTGGCGGCGGCCAAACTGACCGCGGCCGCGGAATCGCCGGCGGACAAAACCGCCGGCGCCCACGACGAGGAGGCGGAAGAAAAAGCGGAGGAAGCGAAGGCGTGATGCGGCGAGTGGCGAGGGGCAAGTGATGAGTGACCGGAGGCAGAAGGCAGAAGACAGAGGTGAGAAGTCAGAGGTCAGTATTTAAGGACACCAGTGAAGAGTGAAGAGTGAAGAGATGAAACCGGCAACCACCATGAAAATCGGCGTCATATCCGACACGCACGGGTATCTCGATCCGCAGGTCAAAGAGTTGTTCGCGGACGCGGACCACATCCTGCACGCGGGCGATGTGGGCGACGCGTTCATCCCATTTGAGCTGGAGCAGATCGCGCCCGTGACGGTCATCACCGGCAACACCGACCTGGGCCTGGCGTTCAAGGAAACCGAGGTCGTGACGCTGGCGGACAAAAAATTTCTCGTCCATCACATCATCAATCCGGCGGCGTTAATGGAGAAGGTGGCGGCCCGGATCGCCCGGGAAAAACCGGATGTGGTGGTGTTCGGCCACACGCACCAGCGATTTTGCGAGACGGTGAACGGCGTTTTATACTTCAATCCCGGCTACGCGGGGCGGCCGAAGTTCGGGGCGGCGCGCAGCGTGGCGATCCTGCGGCTCGAGGGAAGCGAACTCCGGCATGAATTTATACTGCTTTAAAGCGGCGTGGCGCTTCGCTTCCCGCCGCAGTCCATACCGAAC
>CAIJNQ010000009.1 GCA_903822015.1 uncultured Verrucomicrobia subdivision 3 bacterium
AAAAGTGAACCCGGTCACCCGCCGCGTCTAAACTTTCGGTAGAGGTTGTCTCCGTGCTGGAGTCTTTAACGCCTACAAGGCGACCTACAAACCTTTCAAACAGCTTCCATCCACTATCTTTAGAGCAGGATTTCGCCTTGCTCGCTCGCACTTGTCCCACGTCACCGCCACCGCACTGAGGCTCGTGACAAGGGTTTCGTCATCACCCTTGCCGGTGGCGTGCTATCGCTTACTCGTGAGAGTAGTTGCCCCAACGGCCCGCCTGCGATTTCACGACTTATTTTTTCCAGCCGTAACGACCGGAAGTTTTCAATTCGCTTTTATTTCCACGCTTTTCTTGTAATCGGCACCGCCACGGGTAAACGGTACGGATGACCCTGCAACCAGATTTGCTGCGGTTCGGTCAGCACCACAGGAAATTTTTTCGAGTTCTGGCATCAGTGGCCGAGACTCATTTATGAGGTGCTCCAAATTTTCAAGGCTGGAACGTATGGCCTGTAAATCCGTTTTAAAATTCGGCACATCCAATGGATGACATTCGCCGCTTAAAAGACTCAAATTCGATTGCAGGTCAGCAAGTACTTGAGTACCGGCAAAACCATGTTTCAAAAGGATTGGAACAATGCGGGCATTACGGACGAAACGGAGAATATCCCGCGCATAGTCCTTGTGTCCTTCTTTTGCGTAAGAACGACCATGTGAAACATGCAAAGCCGTGAACTGGTAGAGTGCTTGAAACTCTACCGATTCACCGACAAATTGCGCATCGCGTGCCACATAAGGAATTTAACATGACTTCTAAAAACGAGGCTTTTTTGGAGGCATTATTGATGCACAATGTTTGTTATATTTAATCAAAACCCAGGACGGTTTACCCTGCTTACCCAACTTTGCCGGTGGATTTATAGGCGATCAAATATTCGGCAACGGTTCGTTCCCAGGAAAAGTCCTTTTTCATGGCGTTTTGCCGGAACGTCCGCAGCAAAGCCGGCTCATTGTATATCACCAGGGCTTTGCGCATGGCCTTGGCGAGCGCCCGGACTGAATATTCTTGAAATTTGATGCCGTTGGCCTGCATGGCTTCCTGCGTGAAATCAATCACGCTGTCGTCGAGCCCGCCGGTTGCTCGCACGATGGGTATCGTCCCGTAGCGCAAACTGTACATCTGGTTCAGTCCGCAGGGCTCGAACTGGGATGGCATCACAAAAAAATCCGCACCCGCCTCAATTCGATGGGACAGGCCTTCGTCATAGCCAAACCGCACCGCGACCTTTTGCGGAAACCGCCGCATGAGTTCCCGGTAGCCGGATTCGAACACCGGCGATCCGCTGCCCAGCAAAACAAACTGGATATTGGCGCTCAACATCTCCTGCAGTGCGCCCAGTTGGATGTCCACGCCTTTTTGTTCCGCCAGCCGCGATATGGTGGCAAACACCGGAACCCTGGCTTTGACCGGCAGGCTGGTTTCTTTTTGCAGGGCGGCCTTGTTGGCGCGCTTGCCGGCCAGCCGGGTTGCGGAATAGGCCGTGGCCAGGAACGGATTCTCCGTCGTGTTCCATTCCTCGTAATCGACCCCGTTCAGGATGCCAAACAGGCTCTTTCGCCTGAGCCGCAGCTGGTCGTCCAGACCGCAGCCCATCGCTTCCGTGGTGATTTCGCGCGCATATCGCGGGCTCACCGTCGTGATCACCTCCGCGTAAATGATGCCGGCCTTGAGACAGTTGAGCTGGCCGAAATATTCCGCGCCCGTGAGCGTGAAATATCCTCCCGGCAGATTCGTCAGCGCAAATGCCGCCGGCGGGAATATGCCCTGGTACGCCAGATTATGGATCGTCAGACAGCTCAGCGGCGGATTTTCCCAGCCTTCGGCCCGGTGCTGCTGGAGCATCAATGCCGGCACCAGCCCGACCTGCCAGTCGTGGACGTGAACCACATCCGGCCGCCACGGCGAATAGCGCGCCAGATTCACCACGCATTTGGAAAAAAAGATGAACCGCTCGGCGTTGTCCGCGTAGCTCAGGTTGTTCTCCAGATAGATTCCGGCGCGATCAAAAAATGCCGGATGCTCCACGAACAAAACCTCCAGCCCCGCCTCCGGCTTCAATGACCATAACCCGCCCTGCTCCCACTTTGCTCCAAGTGGCAGGTTAAACTGCCAGTCCACGCGCTTGATCTTTGGAAACTTCGCGCCAATGCCGCGATATAGCGGCGTGACGATGCGCACTTCATGGCCGGCGCGCGCCAGCGTCTTGCCCAGCGCGGCGACCATGTCCGCGAGGCCGCCGGTCTTGGAAAACGGGTGGACTTCGCTGCTGGCCAGCAGGATTTTCATCGCCTTAAGAATGGATGCACCGGTTTACGCCGTGATGCGGTCGGTTTTTAAATACGGTTGCAGCGCTTCGGGTATTTTCACGCTGCCATCGGCTTGCTGGTGCGTTTCAATCAGCGCCACAAACAGCCGCGCCAGCGCCGTGCCGCTCCCGTTGAGCAGGTGCGGGAATTTGTTTTCCCCCGTCTCCGTCTTGTAGCGCAGATTCATCCGGCGCGACTGGAAATCTTCGCAGTTCGAGCAGCTCGAAACTTCCAGGTAGCTCCCCTGCCCTGGTGCCCAGACTTCAATGTCATAGGTCTTGGCGCTGCCAAAACCCATGTCGCCGGTGCACAGCAGGATCACCCGGTAGTGCAGGCCGAGCAGCTGCAGAACTTTCTCGGCATTGGCGACCATCTTCTCCAGCTCATCGTATCCCTGCTCCGGCTTCACGATCTTGATCAGCTCCACCTTGTCGAATTGATGCACCCGGATCATCCCGCGCGTGCCGACGCCCGCCGCCCCCGCCTCGCCCCGGAAACACGGCGTGTAGGCGCAGTACCGCACCGGCAGCTGCTTTTCCGCCAGGATTTCTTCGCGGTGTATGTTCGCCACCGGCGTTTCCGCCGTCGGGATCAGATACAGCTTCCCCAGTTCCTCCGCGCGGCCGCCCTCCGCCACCCCGTAATATTGGTCCTTGAATTTCGGGAACTGCCCCACCCCCACCATGCATTGTTCGCCGACCACGAACGGCGGCGATACCTCGGTGTATTCGTGGTGCGTGATGTGCAGATCCAGCAGGAAGGAAATCAGCGCCCGCTCCAGCCGCGCGCCCCAGTTCGTGTAGAGCAGGAAACCGCTGCCCGAAAGCTTAGCTGCCCGCGCAAAATCCACCAGCTTGAGCGATTCGCACAGTTCCACGTGCGACTTCGGCTTGAAGGCGTAAGCCGCCTTCTCGCCCTGGACCCGGATCTCCGGATTGTCTTCCGCCGTCTTGCCGGGCGGCACCGATTCATGCGGCAGATTGGGCAGCTGCAGCATCAGCGCGTCCCGCGCCGCTTCCGCTTCCGCCGCCAGTTTGTCCAGCGCGGCAATCTTCTCCCCCAGATCTTTCGTCTCCGCCTTCTTCGCCTCGGCCTCGGCCGGCTTCTTCTGGCCCATGAGCGCGCCGATCTCCTTGCTCACCCGGTTCCGTTGCGATTTCAGCGTCTCCACCTCCGTCAGGGTTTTCCGGCGCTGTTCGTCGAACTTGAGCAGTTCATCAATCTTCTCCTCGTCCCCGGCCCCGCGCAGGGCGAGGCGCGAGCGGACAAAATCAGGCTTTTCGCGGATCAATTTGATGTCGAGCACGCGACACTTTAAGAAACAAGCTTTGACGCGGCAAGCGGATTGGCTTTAATGCCGCCGGATGAATCTGCCGGAAAAACTCAAAGCCGCCTTTCGCGTCCCGCCCTTGAGCCGCCCCCGGATGGTCTTGGCCCTCGGCATCGCCGTGGCGGCGGACGGCCTGCAACTGCTCCTCGGCCCCCTCGGCTGGGCCTTCGCGGATCAGGCCATCGACTTGGTGGCCATGCTCCTCCTGAGCTGGGTGGTCGGCTTCCACCTCCTGTTCCTGCCCACCTTCGTCGTCGAACTGGTTCCGGTCCTGGAGGATTTGCCCACCTGGACAGCCTGCACCGCGGCGGTCATCGCCCTGCGTAAACGTGAACCTCGAAATCTCCCGGCCGCGCCTCCCCCACCCCCGCCGGATAAACCGGTCATTGAAATCTGATTGAAAATTCCCGCCGCCCGCGGCACATTACGCTTGTTATGCAATCTGTTTTTACCGGCCCCGTTTACGTCGTGCGCGACAACATCGACACCGACCAGATCATTTCCGCGCTGTTTTTGAACCTCGTGCCCACCATTGCCGAGGAATACGAAAAGCTCGGCAGCCACGCCATGGACGGCCTGCCCCAGTCGCTTTATCCCGTCCGGTTCGTCAAGGACGGCCAGGTGGACAGCGATTATCCCATCATTCTCGCCGGGAAAAACTTCGGGTGCGGCAGTTCGCGCGAGCATGCGCCCATCGCCCTGGGGTCGGCCAACTGCCGGGTGGTGCTGGCGGAGAGTTTTGCGCGGATCTTTTTCCGCAACTGCGTGGCCACCGGCGAACTTTACCCCTGTGAAATCGCCCAGCGCCTGTGCGACGACCTGCGGACCGGGGACATAGTGACCGTGGATCTGGACGCGGCGAGCGTGACCGTGGCCGCCACCGGCAAAGTGTATGGGTTCAAGCCGCTGGGGGATGTCCGGCCC
>CAIJNQ010000010.1 GCA_903822015.1 uncultured Verrucomicrobia subdivision 3 bacterium
ATGGTGGCGTTCACTTCCGACGGCCCGCCGTGATAAATATTCCAGCCGCCGTCCGGCAATTGCATGGCGAAAAGATGATTGACCGCCTTGCGCTGCCATTCCGGGTCCACCTTGCCGTTCCAATGGTGATATGCGACCGTGTCGGACACGAGCGTGGAATCCACCATCAATTCGCCGACCCAAAAGCCTTCCGGTTTCTGTTCGCTCAAAAGGAAATTCTGCGACCGCGTGAGGGCGGTCTGCAGGCGCTCGGCAAAATTCTGGGGCGCGCGGGTTTCCGGTGGGGAAACCACCGTCGGCGCGCGGGATTCGCTTTCAATCAACACGCGCATACTTTGCGGATTTGTGAAATTTCTGTAAAGAATTTAGTCGCCTCCAGTCCCGCGCCGAAAGTCGTCGCCAGGGTTGTCTCAAATCCTTTCCGCTTGAGTTTACCGGCCAAGCTGATTAAGTGGACTCGTCATCATGAACAAAAAAGAAATTGCGGAAACCTTGCGGCTCGAAGTCGGGCATCTGGAATTGGAGATCAAAAAACTTCAGGCCCGCTGCGAGCGCTTCAAACAATTTGTGCTCGATCTGGAGGATGACATCGCCGGGCCGGAAGCCAAAAACCAGAAGCCGGAACCGCCCAGCAAATTTCGCAAGGTGGTGGATCAGGTGTTCGGCGAAAAACCGAACAGCCCGCGGCGCTGAATTTGCGGCCGTTCGCTGCGACCGCAGTGGACGTCAGTTGGCCGGCGTGAACGGCTGCACAAACGCCGGGCCGTCCTTGCCTTTGCTGTAAGAAATCCAAACGGTGTGGGTCTTCGGGTCAACCGCGATATTGCCCGCGCCCGTGGCATCAGTCACATCCCCTAGGGCGGTCAGCTTGTCCGCCGCCACCGCGACCACCGAAATCTTTCCTTGCCGGCTCGCGCAATACGCGAGGTGCAGCGCCGGGTCGTAGGCCATTTCATCCACCTTGCCGGCGATGTCCGCCGTGCTGATGATTTTTCCACTGGTGCGGTTCACGAGCACCAGCTTGCCCGCGCAGGCGGCGAGCAAGCCGTCGTTGTCCGGCACCACCGCGATGCCGTGCGGACCGGCGTTCGGGGCGAGCGCCCAGGTATCCGTCACGGTGTTTTTGACCGGGTCAATTACTGCGATCGTGGCGTTCTTTTTCGCCGCCTGATAGAGATGCTGGTAGTCGGCGTCAAAGGCGAGGTCTTCCATTCCGCCGCCGGCCACTTTAATGGTCGTGACAATTTTCTTCGCGGTGGGATCGATCACCCACACTTCCCCCGCGGTGTCGTTGCATTCATAGACCAAACCCGTCACCGGATTGAAACCGATCAGGTCCGTGTCCGCCGCCGTCGGCACTTCGCCGGTGATCTCCAGCGTCTTGGAATCCACGATGACCATCCGCGACGGGTCGTTGCCGCTGACAAAATAGCGGCCGCCTTTCACGTCGGTCGTGGCATCCTGCGCGGTGCTGGTCGGCACGGATTTCAACAGCTTCTTCGTCGCGATATCAAAAACATCGAACGACTTGTTGCCGGTGTGGCCCAGCAACAGCCGGTTGCCGGCTGTGTCCATGCGGATGAAATCGCAGCCGCCCTTGGTGCCGGTCAGTTCAATGGCATCGCCGGCAGTGAGCGGCGCGGCGTGACTGCCGGCGGCCAGCAGGCAGACCGTGAGACTGAGCATGACCGGACGCAGGTGGAGAAAAGTGGTGTTCATAAAATGGGTTGCATCCGATTTCACCCCATCGCCGCGCCGCGGGCAATGAAATTTGACTGGATGACAAAAAATTAATTTTTTGCGGCTGGCTTCGCCGGCTTCCCGGTTTAATCTGCCGGCAATCCAAACTGAATTATGAAACAGACGCGCCGCGAATTTGTCCGCACTTTGTTTGTCGCCACCCAGGCCGCTGCCATCGGCGGACTGCTGCCTTCAAAACTGTTGGCCGCCGATTCTCCGCGCAGTCTCAACTTCCTCGCCTTCGGCGACTGGGGACGCAACGGCGAGAAGGACCAGATGGATGTTGCCACGCAGATGGGCATCGCCGCCGCCGCCACTCGTGCGCAGTTCATCGTTTCCGTCGGTGACAATTTTTACGAAAACGGCGTCGCCTCCGTGGCCGATGCGCAATGGAAGACCTCGTTCGAATATGTTTACACCGCCGCCGCGTTGCAGGTGCCGTGGCGCGTGGTGCTCGGCAACCACGATTATCACGGCAACACCGCGGCGCAGATCGAATACTCCAAGCACAGTCCGCGCTGGACCATGCCGGCTCTTTATTACCAGCGCACCGAGACGATTGATGAAACCACGAGCGCCGATTTTTTCTACATTGATACCGACCCGATGAAGCGAGGCGACCTGACGAATGTGGAACCGCAGATGGCCTGGCTGGAATCCGCCTTGAGCGCTTCCAAAGCCCCGTGGAAAATCGTCATCGGCCATCATCCTATTTATACTGGCGGCGAACACGGCGACACGCCGTATCTCGTCAAGCACGTGCTGCCGCTGCTGGAGAAACACGGCGTGCAGGTCTATTTCAACGGGCACGACCACGACTTGCAACATCTGCAGGCGGGCCGGATTCATTTGTTCTGCACCGGTGCCGGCTCCATTCCCCGCGTCACCACCCAGACACCGCACACCTTGTTTGCCAAGGGCAGTTGCCCCGGCTTTGTCGCGGTGTCCCTGTCGGCGGAAAAGATGACGGTGCAAATGATGGATGCGCAGGGCGCGGTGCTGCACACCGCCAACATCCCGCGCGCCTGAAATTCCTTTGCCGTCGCGGGGAGTAATCTTCCGTTCATCGAAACCCGGCGGGCGCATTTATTTTCAGAATTTGCGCGGGGCTTCAGACATTTCCAACTCCCTTTCGGCTTTCAGAATTTCGTCCTAAAAGGCGCCGTTCAACCACGGATGGACACGAATGGACTCGGATAGAAAAATGAAGTTGAACCCCTTGCGCCTCACCCCACAGGTGAAGGCGGCGGAATGCATTTGCATCCGTGTTTATCGGTGTCCATCCGTGGTTGCTTAATTCCAACTGCGGGGATTAGGATCAAATTAAAAAATCAAAACTGGGTTGAGCAGAGCTTCCAATACGGAAAATGGTCCGGCACCATGCCAGCTGTTTCGCCGCCAAAGACCAACCAACTCGGTTGGTAATATTTTCGTGTCAGTTCGTGCGCTTCGGGGTTCCAATCTTCGCGGTCGGTTTGATCTGCTCGTGAAACATTGTCGCCCGGGCGTCGCCTTCCTTGATGACCGCCTGGGTCGGCACTTCGATGGTGGTCTGGCGTCCGAGAAAATCCATCAAGACCGCGACGCGTTCCCGGCCGGGTATGACTCTTGAGACCACGGCGCGCAAACCGCTCAGGGAGCCTTCGGCGATCTGCACGGCGTCACCGGGGAGCAATTCTGCTGAAATGATGTGGAGTTCATCCGCCCCGAACGCCAATTGCAAATCCGCAATGACTGCTGCCTCAATCACTGGCCAACGTTCTCCAAAATGCACCACGCTGCTGACGCCGCGTGCGGCTTGCACCTGGCGCAGGGAGTTTTGCCAGTCGAACCGGGCGAAGAGATAGTTTGGAAACAAAGCTTCGGTCACCCAGGCGAGCCCTTGGCGCGTGGCGCGTTGGAACCGGACGCGGGGCAAAAAAACTTCGACGGCCGCCATTTTTTTCAGATGCGCGGCGGCGATGTGTTCGTGTTTGGGCTGGGACCGGAGGCAGAACCAATTCAAAAAGTGCGGAGTGCGGAGTGTGGAGTGCGGAGCTTGCTCCTCACTGGTCACTGGCCACTCGTCACTGGTTTTCACGCTTTGTGGTAATCCTGATACCGATAATAATAATAGTAGTCGCCGGTGCTGACATGCACGGAGTTGAAGACGAGGCCGAGCACATTGGCTTTGCGTTGATAGAGCATGTTGAGCGCGGCGTGGGCCACGCGGGAGGAAGTGTATTCGGCGCGCACGACAAAGATGACGCCGTCCACGCGCGGCGCCAGGCTGGTGACATCGTCCGCCGCCATGACCGGCGCGGTGTCGATCAGGACATAATCATATTCCTGCGCCGAATCCTTCAAAAATTTTTCCATGACCGGGCCGATGAAAAACTCACTGGAGCGCTGGGTGGTCGCGCCGCGGGGGAGCAGAAAAAGATTGGGAAAGGAGGTTTCCTTGACCGCCTGCCGCCAGCCTGTGCTTTGCAGAAACACCTCGGAAAAGCCGGTGTCGTTCTGGAGATTAAAACGGCTGTGCAGATTGCCCTTGCGCAAATCGGCGTCCACCAGCAGCACGCGGGAGCCGCCCATCGCCATGGTGATGGCCAGATTGGTGGCGGTCATGGATTTGCCGTCGCCGGGCACGGAACTGGTGACGAGCAGCGTGCGCGGGCGGGGTTCCGCATGCGTCATGTAAAGCAGCGAGGAACGCAGGTTGCGGTAAGCTTCGACGAAGGGATGTCGCTGGTCGTCCGGCTGCAGCGCGGGAATCAGGGCGGCTTTCCCCGTCTTGCGTTCGCGGGGAATTTGGCCCAGCACATCTTCGTCGAACAATTCTTCCAGTTCCGTGAACGAGTTCATCCGGTCGTCCACGCGGTCCAGCAGCAATAGGATGACCATGCCTAACCCCAGCCCGAGCAGGCCGGCCATGAGCATGCCTTTATTGAACTGGGTTTTATCCGGCAACGCGGCGCAGGCTGGTTGATAAATGGTGACGCTTTCCGGGCTGATCTCCTTGTTGACGTCCAAGGTTTGCAGCGTGGCGAGCAATTGGTCGTAGAGCGACTGCACGCGCGCCGCCTTGGCTTTCAAGCGTTCGTATTGCGCGGCCTTGCGGCTGATGTCCAGGTTTTCCCGGCTCCGGAGTTTGGTCTGGGCTTCCAGATTGGTGATTTGCAACGCCAGCGCGCTTTTCTTGGCTTCCAACTGCTCTACGCTTTGCGCCTTGTAAATTTCCAGCACCCGGCCGAGCTTCTCAATCTCCTGATCCAAGGCCACCATCTGCGGATGCTTGGGCTTCAGATATTCCGCATAGCGGTCGCGGTCGGCTTGCAACAGCAGGACTTGTTGCTTGATGGCCAGATATTCGGTGCCAATCGTGGCGGGCGCAAACAAGCCGGATTGGCCTTCCAAACCGGCGTTGACCAGAATGCCGTTGCCCACGCCATTGCCCCCGGCGCCAGCCATCACCGGCGCCCGGCCTTGTTCCAGCAAAAGATTTTGATCCAGCGTCATGGTTTGGAGCAGATCGGATTCCGACTGGGCGCTGGCCAGTTGCTGGTAAATGGACGTTAAGTAACCGCCCAATCCGCTGGCCTGCTCCATGAGCGCGATGTCGTTCGTGCTCAAAAAAGATTGCATCTCCGCGTCGCACTTTTGCATCTCCGGCTCCAAGCGGAGCAACTGTTCCGTCAAGCCGGCGATGGTTGTGTCGGAAGTGCGCGCGGCCATCTGTTTTTTCAAACTGATGTATTCCTCCATGCAGGCTTGGAGATAGGCCTTGGCATAATCGGGATTTTCGCCGGTGGCGCGCAGGATGAAAATCGTGGTCTTGGGCAGGACGCTGACATTGATCAAAACCGGTTTCGGGGTCAGGCCGGGATTCTGGCCGATCACGCGGTCGCGCGCCCTTTGCTGGACTTCCGATCCCTGCATCAAGGCCGCTTGGGTGCCCAGAAAATTACTCAACTCCTCGGTGTAGAGCGATCCCTGCTGGATGTTTAGCTTGATGCTGACGATCATCTGGCCCACGGAAACAAACACCGCTGGCGAATAACGGATATAGGCCGATTCCGCGCCCAAGGCCAGGCCGATACACAGCATCAAGACCCACCAGCGCTTTAATAGCAGACTGCGGTAGCGATAGACCCGCGCAAAAAATTTGCCCGTCCGCACATGCCGGTCTTCCGAGGACATCACTGGTTGGTCGTTCATGAAAAAATTTCGGCGGGGTTAGAAATTGATCAGCCGCTCCGGCACGATGATGAGGTCGCCGGGTTGGAGCACGAGGTCTTTTTCCGTGTGCCCCTTTTCCAGGATTTGCTCCATGTCCAAATCGAAGGTTTGCTTTTCGCCATGGGCACCCACCGCGCCGCGCACGACCTGCACCTTGGATTTGTTGGCGAAGTCGGCGAAACCGCCGGCTTTCAAAATCGCCTGGCCCGCCGTCAGATTTTCATTCATCTGCATTTCCAATGCGCCTTGGCTGTGAACTTGACCCCAAATATAAACCCGGCCGAGCAACCGGTTGGCCACGTTCAGCGACAACACCACGGTGGCTTTCTGGTAATAATCTTTTTCGAGCGCGGCCTTGATTTCATCGGCCAGTTGCTTGGAGGTTTTGTCCACCGCCATGACGCGGCCGATGTAAGGCACATCCAACTCACCCGAATCCGTCACCACCAGCGGCTTGGGCACGTCGAGGGCATTCCAGATCCGGTCTTCAAGGATTTGAAAACTGACGGTGTCGCCGGCGCGCAATTTATAAGTGGCGTCCGGCACATAACCGTGGAGCAAACCCGAGGCGGGCGCGGTGCCGCCGGACCCGGACGCAGCCGTGACCGGCGCGGCGGGCGGCGTGGCAACGGCCGAATGAAACGGCACCGGGGTGGGGATTTGGGCCGTGGCCACCGAAGCGGCAACACCCAGCAGCAGAAAAATGATCAACCTTTTCATAAGCCCGGGGCAGTATTTAGAATTGATAGGTAAAGTTCAAGCTCACAATGTTGGCGGTGTAATTCAAACTCAACTGGCTGGCGGTTTCCTCAACGAATTGGTAGGAGATTCCCACCGAAAGTTTTTTGGTCAGGCTGCGGTTGACCGTCAGGCCCAGTTGAATCTGCTCATAATCCAATTGGTTGTTGCCCGTGGAGTTATACCAATTCTCACAGACTATCGGAACAATGAGTCAGGGCGTAGCGTTTGCTTGAGCGTGGAGCCAGTGGTGAATCAAGGATAACACGCGGGCTGGCTTTTCCCAGAATGGGCGGAGCGCGGC
>CAIJNQ010000011.1 GCA_903822015.1 uncultured Verrucomicrobia subdivision 3 bacterium
CCTCGTCGCCGTCCTTGATTTTTTCGCGCACCAGGTCCGCTTCGCTGGTGTGATCGATGAATGCGCCAAAATGGTTCGTGTCGGCGACAGCGTTGGTTTCGCCTTGGGCCAGCGCCGTGTAAGGATTTTCCACATACACCTTTTCATCCGCGGTTTTCACCGTCACGGCAATGTCCGGCTTCAGGTCGTCCGTGGCGCTGCCGAAAACCAGCCCGTCGCGCGCTTCCCGCAATTCCGTCGCGAGGTTCGCCGCTGCCCCGCGGGTCTGGTCGTTCACCAGAATGGCCAGGGGCAGTTTTTTTGAGGCGAATAAATTGGCCGCCGCCGTCGCCGCCGCCGGATCCTCCCCGGTCGCGAAACGCAGGTCCAGCACCGTGCCGGCCAGTTTGTTCGTGGCCGCCAGCGCCGCTTGCGCCGACCGGATTTCGTCCGGCAGATTTTGGGTGACGTCGCCGACTCGTAGATAGGCTACGCTGTTTTCCAGAACGGTCACCTTGCTCAACGCGGAGTTCGTCGTGTCCGCGCG
Source organism: uncultured Verrucomicrobia subdivision 3 bacterium (assembly GCA_903822015.1). Classification (GTDB taxonomy): domain Bacteria; phylum Verrucomicrobiota; class Verrucomicrobiia; order Limisphaerales; family UBA11358; genus UBA11358. The sequence continues at coordinate 527 of CAIJNQ010000011.1, forward strand.
CAGCGGGGAAACCGCCGCCAGCAGTGCTGCCAGGAGAAAAGCCTTGAAGAATCGTTGCGCCATCGGGTGATTAAAATGATTTGCCGGGGAAAAGAAGTAAAGCGACAATGAATCAACGCAACGCCTTATCCGCAATATCCCGACGAAACTGCGCGCCCTCGAATTGGATCTTCTCCACCGCGGCATACGCGGCGGCTTGCGCGGCTTTCAAATCCTTGCCTAAAGCCGTCACCCCCAGGACGCGACCGCCGTTCGTCACAATTTGGCTGTCTTTCAACGCTGTTCCCGCGTGGAAAACTTTGGTGTGCGGCAACGCGTCCGCCTCTGCCAGGCCGAGGATCGGCTTGCCTTTTGGATAGTTGCCTGGATATCCGCCGCTCGCCATCACCACACAGACGCTCGCCGCCGGATTCCATTTTAACTCATGGTTCGCCAGGGTGCCGCTGGTGCTGGCTTCGAGGATCTCAACTAAGTCATTTTCCAGCCGCGTCAGATAAACCTGCGTTTCCGGGTCGCCGAAGCGCGCGTTGAATTCCAGAATCTTTGGTCCGTTCTTCGTCAGCATGACGCCGGGATACAGCAGGCCGCGATAGTCAATGCCTTCCGCCGCGCAGCCGCGCATGAACGGTTCTAAAACTTTTTTCGCCGTCTCGGCCAGCTGTGCGTCGTTCAAAAACGGCGTGGGGGAATAGGTTCCCATGCCGCCGGTGTTCAGGCCCAAATCGCCGTCGAGCGCCCGCTTGTGGTCCTGTGACGTGGGAAAAATTTTCGCCGTCGTGCCGTCGCACAGCGCATGCAGCGAAACCTCGACTCCTTCGAGATATTCCTGAATCACCACGATCGCGCCGGCCGCGCCGAACGCTTTGCTCACCATGATCTCATCCACTGCCTTCTCGGCCTCGGTTTGGTTCGTGCAGATCAAAACGCCTTTGCCGAGCGCGAGGCCGTCGGCTTTCACCACGCATTTGCCGCCGAGTGTCGCACAGAATTTCTTCGCCGCTGCCGCTTCGGAGAACGTTCCCGCCGCCGCGGTCGGGATGCCGTATTTCTCCATGAACTTTTGGGAGAAAACTTTGGATGACTCAAACTGCGCGGCTTTCTGGTTCACGCCCCAGATCTTCAAACCGCTTTTCTGGAACAAATCCACAATGCCGAGTGCCAGCGGATTGTCCGGTCCGACAATGGTGAAATCCGCTTTCTTCTCCTGCGCAAAGGCGAGCAGCTTGGGCAAATCCTCGGCGCCGATGTTGACGCACTCGACGGGCTTCTCCGTTTTCTCTGTTCGCTCCTGTGCAATTCCCGCGTTGCCGGGCGCGCACCACATCTGCGTGACATGCGGCGACTGCGCCAGTTTCCAGACCAGGGCGTGTTCGCGTCCGCCGGAACCGATGACGAGGATTTTCATGAATGTTTCGGGGCAGGAATGCGCCAGCGGGTTCAGCCGAGATCAGGCTTCACCGTTTGCAGTTCCAGGCGCAGCGCATGCAGCGCCAGGTTGATGTCGTAGAGGAAAGCCACGAGCGAGCCGAAAAGTGAAGCCATGCTCACGATGAAAACCAGCACCACAAAAACGCCCGCCTGCCAGTCCAGCAGCGCGCCCACGAATAAAATGATGATTAGCGCGGAAACGAGCAGCACGCTGAAGCCGGCCAGCCCGATGCTCAGGCGGAGGACTTGGGCCCGCCGGTAGATGATGGAGATCTGTGTCAGGGTTTGCGCGCGTTGTTCCCCGCTGGCTTCCGGCAATTCGCGGCACAACTGCCGCGCCCGGTCAATTGTCCGGCCCAGCCGGTTGGTCATGGTCAGCAGGAGGAGTCCGACACCGGAAATCAGGATGACCGGGCCGATGGCTATCTGCAAAACCGGAACTATCTCGTGAAGTGTGCTCGCAAACATCGCCGCAGGATAATTCAAACGCGGATTGAATCAAATCCGATTAGCGTGGGATGTTCTTCAACTTTCGGGTGCTGCCCCCGCCGTATCATTGGATGAGTACTTTGTAGAATCGCATTGCCCCGCCGGTCGGGTCGCTGACCAATTGGGTTGTGCCGTCCCCGGTCAGGATTGTCAGCACCTGCCAGCTCGGATCGGCGAGGTCGTTTTTGAACAAAACCAGGTAGCTGAACCCCGGTTGCGTCGGCACCGCAAGCCCGGTGTTGTTGCCGCTGCGGGTTGGCGAGAGGCTGATCGGGGGTGCCGCCGGAACGGCCAGGTAGAAGTTGGCGTTGACGTTGCCGGAGCTGGTCGCCCGCAGGGTGCTGACACCGTTTAACGTGACTTGTGCGGTCTGTCCGTTGGTGTTGAGCAGGGGCACCCAGTCCCAGCTCTGCCAGCCGCGGCCGGGCGCGCTGAAAGTTCCCAGCAGCTGCCGGGTCTGACTCCCCGTGCCGCGCCCGCTGGTGACTTGATCTAGTTTCACGGAATAGTTCCCGCTGCCGCCGGCGAGCCGGGCGTAAAGATTGTAATTGCCCGTCGGCACGGTGCGGGTGTAGTTCAGCCAGGCGCCGGGATACCACCAGCCCAAGTCATAATCCGCCACGCTCGCATTGGTTTGCTGTGCGGAGAAATATTTTTGCCGGAGGAAATCGGCGGTCACTTCCGTGGCCATGTTGTCTGCGGGACGGTACAAATGCTGGCCGGCGTAGGTGACGTAATTTTCGTCAATCAGGTTCACGCCGATCCGCCCGAAGTAGCTGTTCGGCGCACTGCCGGCGGCGGGAATCGGATTGTCAATGAACTGGCCGCTTGAAAAATCGAAGTCTTCGGCCTCAATCATCAGATTGGTCTGGCTGAAGGTGTCGAAGGTGAAATGGGTCGTGACCGAACCGGCGGCATTCGTGGCGGTGAGGGTGGTGGAGTAAATTACGTTCGGCGCCAGTCCGGGCAGACTCACATTCAGAATGTTTGCGGTGCCGGCAATTGCTATTTGTGACGAAACATCCAGCCCGTTCAATAGCACCTGCACGGCATTCGCGGCGGTTGCGGTTGGCGAACTGACCGTGAAGCTGAGAGCGTTGGCAGCGCCGAGAAACGGCATCGTCCCATCCGGCGAAACGGCCGTGATGCTTGGCGGTGCGGTGGCGCCCATCGCCGTCAGGGCCAGTTCATCAAAATAGACCGAGCCGCCCGGGTTGCTGGCCGGCTGATAAAATACCACCTGATAGCGGATCAGGCTGGTGCCCGGCGGCGCGATCAGGGTCGAAACCGACCCGGTTGCCGCAAATGTGTTCGGATTGTATTGATTCGTGATCGGCAGTTGCCGCCAGGTGTTTGCCGGCAGGGTCGAGTCCAGGATGCTTGACCGGTAAAGCGCGAGGATGTTTGTCGCTGCATCGCGGAAGGTGACTTCCAGCCAGCCATTGTTTCCTGCGGCGATCGCATCCGTGGATAAGGTGAAGGCGGCGCCCTCGGCGGTATAAACATTACCGGGGGCCGAAGGCAGGTCTTGGTAGACCCCCGAAAAATTGTTGGCACCGCTGAACTGGCCGTAGACTTTGAAATAATTGCTGCCGCTCAAGGCGGTGGTGAGGTCCGTGTTGATGGCATAATTCGTCCAGCTCGCGCCATAAACCGTCCAGCCGGCGAAACCTGATTCAAAACCGCCGTTCGTCAAAATATTGGGCCTCGGCAGCAACCGGTCGAGGCGCGCGTCGTCGAAATTGACCGAGCCGCCACCGTTGGCCGTCTGAAAATATTCCATCACCATGCGCGCGCGCGCCGTGCCAAACGGCGCGACGCCGGCTATCGTGAACAGATTGTAATTAGTCGGCGAAGCATTGGTCAGGATGGTTTGCGCCGTCCGTGCGAGCAGATTGCCGGCGTTATCCCGGAACTCGAGCTTCAGGCTGGCCAGGTTGCCTCCCTGCGGGATGTCGCCCGGCCGGTTGCGCGCCCAGACGCTCGCCTGCCACGTTTCGCCGCCGGACGCCCAAAGATCCTGATAAATGCCGGTCGTGTTATCCAGACCATTGTAGCGTCCCCAGATCTGTACGGCCCGGTTTCCGGAACGCGCATTGGCGGGATTCGGATCGCTTTGGATGTTGCCGTTGTCGTAGGTGTTCCAGTCGTTGAAATCGTGCACCCCTTCGCCTGCCTCGAAACTGGGATTTAACAGCGCATATCTTCCGGCCAGCGGCTTGAATACGCGCACGTAATCAACCTGGTTGTAGGCTGGAAACGGCGTGGTGCCGTCCGGTGAGCCGGGCCAGCCGCCGCCGACCGCCGTGTTCATGATGAGATACATGCTGTTCGTGCAGTCGTTGATGGCGCCGGCCGTATATCGGGCGACCCCGTCAATGTAGAACGTCGAGCCGCTCGGCTCCCAATCCACGGCGAACGTGTGGAAGCCGGTGCTGTAATTGTCGGTCCCGCAATAAGTCGAGTTTTCCGTGTGCCCGCAGTTCCACGGCAGTGTGCAGCCCGTCGGCAGCGGCCCCCAGTGCAGGCTCATGGTGTTGCAGGTGACCGACGTCCCGATGGTTTCCATGACGTCCATCTCCGGCGGCCAGCTCACGTAATTCAGCATCCAATAGGCCGGCCAGAGGCCTTGTCCCGCCGGGATCTTCCCGTTCCATTCAAACCAGCCGTATAATTGGTCGAACTTGCCGGCACTCGTCACCTTGCCGGAAGTGTATGAGGTCTGGCCATTGCTCGTGGTTTTGTCGCTCTCCAGCACCAGCATCCCGTTAGTGACATATGCGTCGTTCGTGGCGTAATTCTCCAGCTCGTTGTTGCTGTTATTGAACCCCGTGCTGATATTCCACTTCGCGGTGTTCAGCGCCGGCCCTTCAAATTCATCATGCCAGCTCAATGTATAACCGATGTGATTTAAATTCCGGTCGGCCTGGCACCGGGGAACGAGTGACCATAAAAGCAGCAGCCCGACCGCAGTCTGAAGCCATGGACGGGCCGGTCGGAACACCCCGGTCCCTGCGTTTTTTGTGCGGGGGAAAAATGTGGCTGAATCCAATGGCATTTTGGGGCGGTTTGGTGTCGGAACCTAATATCGGTTGACCGCCTTTGTCAAGGGGCGACCGCCTCTATCCCGCTATTGCATCCGTTGCAGTCGAATCACTCCACCCGCGCCTCGCCCTTGCCTTTGACAACTTCGCCGATGACCCAGGCTTTGTGCTGCTGCGATTTGATGAATTTCAGCACGGCGTCCGCCTTGTCCGCCGCGACGAGGCTCACCATGCCGATGCCCATGTTGAAGACCTGGTAAAGCTCGTCATCCGGCACGCCGCTCTTCTGCTCGATGATCTGGAAGATCGGCAGCATGTCCCACGAACCCTTTTTGACCACCACGTCGAGTGCTTTCGGCAACACGCGCGGAATGTTGTCCACAAAACCGCCGCCCGTGATGTGCGCAAACGCCTTGATTGGATTTTGACCGTTGGCTGTTGAATGTTGGCTGTTGAATTTCTTGATCAACTTCTGCACCAGCGGTCCGTAGCTGATGTGTTCCTTTAACAATTCCTCGCCGACCGTGCCTTTGAGGCCGGGCACGCGGCTCGATGGTTTCAATTTCAGCTGCTCGAAGAAAATTTTGCGCCCGAGTGAATACCCGTTCGTGTGCAGGCCGCTGGATTCGATGCCGATCACTAGGTCGCCGCGCTTCACGGTTTTCTGCCCATTGAGCATCCGCGATTTCTCCACCACGCCGACGATGGTGCCGCTCACGTCGTATTCGCCCGGCTGGTAGAAACCCGGCATCTGCGCCGTCTCGCCGCCGATCAGCGCGCAATTGTTTTCCGCGCAGGCGCGGGCGAAGCCCTTGATGATGTCCGTGAACACGTGCGGCTCCAGCTTGCCGGTGCCCAGATAATCCAGGAAAAACAGCGGCTCCGCGCCCAGGACGGCAATGTCGTTCACGCAATGGTTGACGAGGTCTGCGCCGATGGTGTCGTGTTTGTCTTGTTGAAAGGCGATCTTGAGCTTGGTGCCTACGCCGTCCACGGACGAGACAAGGATGGGCTCGTGATATTTCTTTACGTCCAGTGCAAACAGGCCGCCGAAGCCGCCCACCTTGCCGAGCACCTCGCGCCGATGCGTGGCGGCGAGCAGCTGGGGCATGGTGGCTTTGACTTTATTTCCGAGATCGATGTCCACGCCGGCGGCGGCGTAAGCTTTTTGCTTCTTCATGTGGCGGAGATTAAACCGCGAAACCGCGAAGCGGGCGAGAAAATTTCGAAAGGTGGCCGATCCAAACGCGACTCCCGATTTCCCCTTTTGACCTTGCTGGCTTGTCCTTCAATTGTTGAAAGCGGGGTTTTGTTTTGCCTGAGCGGGATGCTTTTTCATTCTGGTTTTATTGACAATCCTCCCACCTGCCGAAAACCGGATGGTCTTTAGAAACGTTCACAGAGTTCTACTGATTTGAATTCAGCTCATTTCGTTAATTCTGTCAAAAAACATTTCCCGTTATAATTCACTGGCGGCAAGCTGGGTTGGGTGCGTTATTTTCGGTCACTAGGGATTTCAACACTTTGGTCTTGTGACCTGCTCCCATTCCCTGTGGACTTTAACCCCCAATACCTCTAAAACCCTGCCCATGCGCTCCCCGGATTTACCACAGAACGCGACGTGTCCAAAGCCGCTCCGGATTGCTCGGACCCGGTTTGCTCCATTTTTCTGCCTTGTGCTGCTGGTTTGGGTCGCCACGGATCAGGTCCTGGCTCAGACGCAAATTGTGAACTGTGATGCGCCGGTGCCGAGTCGCAAACGTGGCGTGGCGGTCAATTCCCTGTCGGCGGCGGACTTCCGGGTGCTCGCTCCGGGCGTATCCTGGTTCTACGATTGGGGCGTAAACAACTGGACCGTGCCGTCCGATGCGGCGATGGATTACCTCCCGATGGCTTGGAATGGTGCCTTAGGGTTTCAATCTTCCCTTTCTGCTTACCTCGCCGCTGGCCACCGGCCCTGGCGGGTGTTTGCTCTTAACGAGCCGAATTTTAACAAGCAGGCGAACATGACCCCCTCCAACTCGGCGGTCGCTTTTGAACAGGTCAAGACGATTTGCGATGCTTACGGCATTCCCGTGATCGCCCCGCACATGGCTATTGGAACGGCTGCGAACCAAAGCGTCACCGCTTATGACCCGATCCAGAGGTCAAATGTCACCTATACCTTTCAGGAGCCCTATCTTGATGCGTTTCTTTATTACTGTGGTGCAAAGCCGCCCGTGGGCATGTCAACGCATAGCTACGGCGGTTACGGTGAAATCACCTGGATTTTGGGCGCCATGCATACTGATTTTCCCACCCAAACCGTCTGGCTGACCGAGTTCAATCCCGGCGGTGCCGGTGCCAACACCGATGCCGCCGTGCTCGCGAACCTGATTCCCTCCGTGGATTATTGCGAACGGACGCCTTGGGTTGAAGGTTACTCCTGGTTCATGTCACGAATTACCGGCGATTCCCACAACAGTCTGCTCAGTACGAATTCCGGCATCCTGACCCCGGCCGGCCAGGCCTACGTGCAAATGCCGGTGCACCAGACCAACCTGTATTACCATATCCCCGGCCGGCTGCAGGCGGAACGTTATCTCACCCTGACTCAAATGAACATCGCGCCCACCACCGATGTCAACGGACTTGCCGACATGATCTCTTCGGCGGCGGGTGGCAGTGTGGATTTCAATCTTCAGGTGGATTCCCCGGGAAACTATCCTCTCAGTTTTCGCGTGGCGGGCGCCACCGGCCAGATTACCGTTAGCGCCGGCGGCCTGCTGCTGGGAACCGCCAGCGTTACCCAAACCGGCTGGTCCACGGTCTCGACCACCATTCCCTTGGACGCTGGTACCCGGATCCTGCACGTCGTTCTTTCTTCAAACGCGCAACAGTTGAATTGGATCGACTTCTTGGCCACCAACGGGACCCCTTCCGTTCCGGATAATTTGAGCGCGACGGCTAGCGGCTATCAGGTCGGGTTGAACTGGTCGATCGCTGCCGGGGCCACCGGCTACAATATCGGATCTTCCACGACCAACGGCGGACCTTACACGACCATTGCCACCACCGCCGTCCCTGGATATACGAACACCGGCCTGACCATCGGCACCACCTATTATTATGTGGTCTCGGCCGTGAATGCCGTCGGCACCAGCTCCAATTCCGTTCAGGTCGGTGCCACGACGGCCTTTCCCCCGGTGAAACTGGCATTGAATAAACCGGTCAATGTGAGCTCAACTCAAGCCGGCTATCCGGGAAGCAATGCCGTGGATGGTAATACGGCGTCAACCCGCTGGGCTTCCGACTGGAGCGATCCGCAGTGGATTTATTTGGATTTGCAGGGGACATACAACCTGACCGAGGTTCAGCTTTACTGGGAAGCGTCTTACGCGAGCAGTTATCTGCTCCAGGTTTCCGCCGACGCCGTAAACTGGAGCACGATTTATAGCACCACCAGCGGAACCGGCGGTGTCAGCGATTTGACCGGGCTTTCTGGGGTGGGCCGTTATGTGCGAATGTATGGCATGGCGCGAGGGACGGGTTATGGCTATTCGCTTTGGGAATTTGAAGTCTTCGGTACCGTCCCCCCGCCCACCAATCTGACGGCGGTGGCGGCCAACACGCAGGTCGTCTTGAATTGGAACGCTCCCCCGGGGGCGACCAGCTACAACGTCCAAAGCGCTTCGGTCAGCGGGGGAACCTACTCGACCTTGGCCAACGTGACCGGGACTAGCTATACGAACACCGGCCTGCTCAACGGCACCACTTATTATTATGCGGTTACTGCCCTGAACTCTTTTAGTGAAAGTCCCAACTCCGCTTCTGTCAGTGCCACGCCCGCCAATCATCCGCCCGTGCTGGCCGCGATTCCCGACCAGACCATCCTGGCCGGTCGGACGCTACTCGTCACCAATTCAGCCGTTGATGCCGACCTCCCGGTTCAATCGTTGTCTTTCAGTCTGGCCGTTGCCCCGGCCAATGCCGTGATTAATTCCAGCAACGGCGTTTTCCTTTGGCGTCCGGACATGGCGCAATCACCCTCCACCCAGACAGTTGCTGTGGTGGTCTCGGACAACGGTGTGCCCGGTATGAGCGCCACCCAGAGTTTCTCGGTTACCGTTGCCCGGCCGGTTTCCCCGCTTCTCTCGGCCGGCGCGATTACCAACGGCCGGTTTGGTTTTTGGATCAGCGGCGATTCCGGGCCGGATTATTCAATTCAGGTGTCCACCAATCTGGCCGATTGGAATTCCGTGTTCACCGGCATTTCACCCGCCTTGCCTTTTTTTTTGGCCGACACCAATTCTGCGCTTTTCTCGTCCGGCTTTTACCGTGCCGTTCTGGGACCCTGATGATTACCGGGCTGTGGTTCGCTGAATATCGTCCGCGTTTCCAAACGGCAGCGCCACGATTTTCACCGCCTGCTCACCCGCCTCCGTTTGCACCGTCAGTTCGTTGCCGGTTTGATTCGCCTCGCGTCGCACGTAGCCCAGCGCAATGTTTCCATAAGCCGGCGATCTCACCGCGCTGGTCACGTAGCCAACTTCCTTGCCGTTGTGGAAAAGCTTGTCGCCCTTTTTTGGCAATGATTTCAAATGGGTGGACAGCCGCAAGGCTCGTAGCTCGCGGTTGACGTGGCCGACGCTGTGGACGCGGTTGATCACTTCCTGCCCGATGTAACAGCCCTTGGTGTAAGTGATGGCGCGGCGTTCAATGCCGCATTCCAGCGGGATGTTCGTCTCGTCCATGTCGGCGCCGAAGCGTGGTATGCCCGCCTCGATGCGCGCGGTCTCGAACGCCTCCCAGCCAACCGCCCGTCCGCCTTCGGCTTTCGCCGTGGCAATCAATTTGTCCGCCACCGCTCCAAGGGAATTATTCGGCACGAACAAATCGAAGCCGCCGGCGTCTTTGGAGTGCGCGGACATGTCCGCGCTTTCCAAAGCTGCGACATGTCGCCGCTTTCCAAGCCGCGCATGGCTCATCAAATAAATCTCTCCGACCGTGGCGTCGGAAATTTTAATTGAGCCGAGCGGCTTGTCGGGAATATCGGGGAACAAACCCAGCGCGCGGACAACCTTTTCCGCTTTCGGCCCCTGCACGCTCAACAGCCCGTAGTGCGGCGCGGCTTCCACGATCTGCACATCATCGGCGACAATGAATTTTTCCAGGCGTTGCGAAATCTTTTCCGTCAAGCCCGGCTCGAAGTCCAGAAGCAGTTCTTCGGCGAGATTGAAAATGTTCAGGTCGCTTTCCATTTTGCCCTTGGACGTGGTGATGGCCGCATAGCAGCCTTCCCCGGCGCGGAGCTTTTTCACGTCGTTGGTCACTTGGCCGTGTAAAAAACGCACCCGGTCCGCCCCGACGAGACATAGGCGCGAGCGGGAACTCAAATCCGCCACGCCGGCGGTTTCGCGGAGCGCGGCGTGCTCGGCGGGCCCGTCGCCATAGTCGTTCACCACGGGCGCTCCGTTCACTTCCGTGAACCGCGCCCCGAGGCTGAGGTGAAATTCCTGTAGTGCCAATGGATTCATCGCTGCCGGAATAATGTCACCGTTTCGTCACGCCGCAAAATGGAATCGAATTGCGTCGCGGGCAAAACTTTCTAAAATGTCCGTCTATGAATTTAGACGCACTGTATTCGGAACTGACACTGAAAACGAAAACCAAGCATGTGCTGGTCGTTTTGGACGGCCTCGGCGACATCGCCACGAAGGAGCAGGGGTACCTGACGCCGCTCGAAGCCGCGCACACGCCGAACCTCGACGCCCTGGCCAAAAACTCCGCGCAGGGTCGCATGATTCCCGTCGCGCCCGGCATCACCCCCGGCAGCGGGCCCGGCCACCTCGGGTTGTTCGGCTATGACCCGCTGGAATTCCAGGTCGGCCGCGGCGTCATCGAGGCGCTCGGCCTCGGTTTGGAATTGAAACCCGGTGACGTTTGCGCCCGTGCCAATTTCGCCACGCTCGACCAAAAAGGCATTGTCACCGACCGCCGCGCCGGCCGCATCCCGACCGAGACTTGCGAAAAACTCGTTGCGTTGCTTTCCGCCAAAATCAAAAAAATCGGCGACACCCAAGTCATCATCAAGGCCGGCAAGGAACACCGTTTCGTTGTCGTGTTTCGCGGCAAGGGACTCGAGGGCCCGTTGACCGATGCGGATCCGAACCGCGAGGGTTTTGCCATCCCGTCGGTGAAGCCCCGCGATCCAAAAAATTTGAAGCAGAAGAAAATGGCGAAGCTCATTGCCGATTTTTACAAGGCCGCCCTGCCGGTGCTGGCGAAGGAAAAGCCGGCGAACGGTTTCCTCATGCGCGGGATCGCGCATCAGCCGCACATCCCCCTGTTTGCCGACCGTTACCTGCTCAAGCCCGCGTGCCTCGCGGTGTATCCCATGTATAAAGGCCTCGCGCAGCTCGTCGGCATGGTCAAGATCGAGGGGCCGCAGACCATCAAGGAGCAGTTCGAGCGCTACCTCAAGGAATATGACAACTACGATTTCTTCTTCATCCATTACAAATACACCGACAAATACGGTGAGGACGGCAATTTTGCCGCGAAGAAAAAGGCGATCGAGGAATTCGACGCCGCGCTGCTGGTACTCTTGAAGAAGAAGCCGGATGTGTTCGCCGTCACGGGCGACCACTCGACGCCGTGTGCCTTGCATGGGCACTCCTGGCACCCGCAGCCGGTGATGATCCATTCTGCGACGAGCGGTTCGGACAAGCTCGAACGCTTCACCGAGACCGGTGCGAACAGTGGCTCGCTTGGCATCTTCCCGGCGAAATTCATGATCCGTCTCATGCAGGCCAACGCCAAGATGTTCGACAAGTTCGGCGCGTAAATCTGATTTTGTAGGAGCCGAGGTGACGAGGCTCAAATTAATTTTTAGTGAGACTTCTCACGTCGTCTCCTACAATTTCAAAAAATGAATCTGCCCAACAAGCTCACCGTCTCGCGTTTCGGCCTGACGGTGGTGTTCCTTTGGGCCATGTTTTCCCGGTTTGCCTACAATGACACCTTGGCGCTGGTTTTTTTCTGCCTCGCCGGTATCACGGATTTTCTCGACGGCCGGCTCGCCCGCTCGCGCAACCTGATCACCAACTTCGGGATTCTGATGGACCCGCTCGCGGATAAGATCATGACCTGTTCCGCGTTTGTGGCGTTCGTCGAAAGCACGCACCTGAACCCGAACGCGCCCGTGAAGGTCGCCGCCTGGATGGTCGTCATCATCGTCGGCCGCGAACTGGCTATCACCGGCCTGCGCCTGCTTGCCGCGTCAAAAAACATCGTCCTGGCGGCGGAGCGCTACGGGAAGCACAAGACCATTTCGCAGATCATCACCATTATCGCTTTGTTGGTGGTGGATGCCTGTGAGGAATGGCCGGCGGCCTTGAAAAATCTTTTTACTCCATGGACCCCGCTGTTCGCCGAAATCATGCTCTGGATCACTGTCGTGCTGACGGCGATGTCGGGGATCATATATCTCTGGCGTAACCGCGCCCTTTACCTGGACGACGTCTGACCGGATGTCGGGGACCTCCGGGGCTTTCCGCCGTCCTAATGCTTCGGCAGTGGCAGCGTGTCGCCGGGATTGGCCGATTCATACCGGGCGGGTGGGATTTTGCCGAGGGCATCGGTTTTGCCGCCATGTTTCATGACCGCGTGAACCAGGATGGCAATCACGATCAGGGATACCAGACCAGCCGCGGCAAGCACCACCTTCATGTTCAGCTTCGCGGCCCAGTACATGACGTCGTCAAGCGGCGTTTTCGCCACGTCGCTCAATGGCGGTGGCTCGCTGAAATTCTCCGTCCGGCCCAGTTCGGCGTCGAGCGCGGCCATGATCGGCGGCACGTCGAGCTTCAGCCGCGTGGCGTAATTTTTCACCGAGCCCCGGATGTAGATCGGCGCGGAAAACAGGCTGAAATCACCTTGTTCGAGCGCCTGAATATGGTCCGTGCGGATTTTGGTCATGTCGGCGACCTGCTGCACGGTGAGTTTCTGCGCCTCGCGCGCGGCGCGGAGTTGTTCGGCAACCGTTGACATTAGGCTTATTTAGCGGGTTTTGTCACCGCTTGGCAACCTTGGAAACGGGTTTTGTTCATTCGCGCGTGCATAGATAAATGCGGAAGCGCGTCATCGGCCGCCCGTGGTGGTTCGCCCAGAAATCATCCACCAGTTCGATTTTGCCAAACTCATCCTGCAGCGTTTTCGGCAGTGTGCCGTTGCCGTCGTCGGTCACATACAACGCGCGCGTGTCCGGCTGCAGCTGGTAGCCGGGCCAGAGGGTGAACTGCGAATCGCCGTAGGGCGCCGGCAGCAGATACGGGGTCGGCTGGTCGGGCAGATAAAACGCCATCATGCTCGCCTGCGAATAGTGGTTCGCGATCAAAAGCCGGGCGCCGTTCTTCTCCCGCGCTTGCTGGACATGCGCGGCAAACTCCGTCCAGCCCTGCGCGCGGCGCAGCGGATCCGTCACCGGTCGCATGTGAAAATGGGCGGTGACTCGATTCAACACCAGCATCAGCGGCTCCGTGTTGTGCATCACCACCGTCATCAGCAATGCGACACCAAACGCCGCGCCCACGCCCCAGCGCCACGCTGGATGCCGCCGCACGACGTCGCGCCAGTAAACCACCGTGAAAATAATGCCCGCCACCAGCGCCGGCGCCGCCCAGTTCGGCTGGCCCGCCTTGTTCAGGCTGAAGAAGGCGAACAATCCGTAGAGCGGCAGAAACTGGCTCAACAGAAAACGCACCCGCAAGTCCGCGTGCTTCGTCAGCAGCAGTGCAACCGCCGCCACCAACATACCCGCCATGAACAGCGGCGACACTACGCCGAACTGTCCGCCGAGAAATTTTAGCAGCTCGCCAGGATGAATCTGGAATGTGTTCGTCACGCCGCTGCGCGAGTGCAGCGCGATGGCGTGAACCCAGCCGGTCTGGATATTCCACCAGAGAATCGGCAGAATGCTCACGCCGAACGCCGCGCACATAACCAACATTTTCCGGCTAATTAGCAGCCGGCGATGTTCCTTGGACCACAATAGAAAAAATCCGATGCACCCAAGCTGCACGCCGTTGGTGAACTTGGCGAGGAAGCCCGCGCCGATCACCAGCCCCAGCCAGAGCCAGTCCGTGAGTTCATCGCGTTGAATCGCCTTCCAGAATATCACAATCGCCAGCGCCCAGAAAAAGACGCTCAGCGAATCAATCGTCATCAGGATGGAGCCCACCGCCACGATCGGCATCGCCGCCGCCACCAGCAGGCTCCACAGTGCCACGCGGTCGTCATAAAGCTGCCTCGCCAGCAGGAAAATCAGCGCGCCGGTGGCCGTGCTCAGCAGCACTGCGCAGAAGCGGATTCCGAAAACCGTGGGGCCGAACAATTTTGTGCCCAGCGCGATGGTCCACGCGATGCCCGGCCCCTTGTCCCGATAGGACGCGGCTAGATGTTTCGACCACAGCCAGTAATACGCCTCGTCCGGCACCAGTTGCATCTGCGTGATGAACCACAGGCGGTAGCCGGTCAGGGCGATAAGTAGAAAAATCGCCAGCCGCGCGGGGCTGGTTTGACGGAGAAATGACAGCATTGAATGAATTGGTCTGGCCCGTGGCGCGGAATGATTCGGCCGCCGTCGGTGTGCCACCAATTTGGCGGATTGAACCTGCGCTTGGCAATCTTGGAAATTTTTTCATTTGGTTTGAACCTTTGCTCGCCTCGCGCATTCCACTTGATGACAATGCCGGAAGTGGCCGACATCGAACAATTGCCTGTGTCGCAGGCCCGCGCCGGGGAACCGGCGGCCTGGGACGCGCTCTTCCGGCGATACCAGCTGCCGCTATATGTTTATGTTTTTGAACTCGTCCGTGACGAATCGGCCAGTCTCGACCTCGTGCAGGAGACGTTCATCGCTGCCGTCAGACACCTTGGCAGCCTCCGCGATGACGCGAAGTTTGGCAGCTGGCTCTTTGGCATCGCCCACCAGAAATGCATTCAACGCTGGCGCAAACGACGGGAGGTCCTGCTCGAAGAAATTCCGGAAACGCCGGACGAACTTGCTGATGGCCCGGACGACCTGCTCATCCGGCGGGAATCGGAAGTTGAATTTATGAATTTGCTGAACCAACTGCCATTGCCGCAGCGCTCGGTTCTGCTGCTGCATTGCATCGAGGATTTTTCGCTGGAAGAAATTGCCCGCATCACGGCAGCGCCGCTGGGGTCGGTAAAATCCCGACTGCACTACGCCAAAAAGTCATTGAGAAAACTATGGGAGGCAAAAGCAACCCCATGAAAACGCCCATTGAAACTGGCAAGGTAGGGCGCGCAGTCCCCTGCGCGCCGCCGCCTGCAAACCTGCGTGTTCTGACCCCCCGCAGCGGCGTGCCGAGAGTGACACGGTCTGCCTAAACCAACGTATGAAAATACCGCGTGATATTTTATTTGCCCGCCATCAAATCATAACGCCGAAGCTGGACGCCATCCGGCGCTCGGTTGTGGAGGAATTGAACAACCAGGAAACAACAGAACAAGGTTGGCGGGCTTCCTTCGTTGCTTCGTTGCTTGGTTGTTCAAATAACCTCTGGTTGGAACTCGTGTTGCCCTGCCGCCGGATTTGGACGGGGTTGGCGGCGGTCTGGATTCTGGTTTTTATCGTCAACTTTTCCCTGCGCGACGGCTCACCCGCCGGCAGTGGGAAACCGCCGGCCTCGCCGGAAATTATGATGACATTTCGCGACCAGCAAAGAATGCTGAATGAACTGCTCGCCGACCGTTCGTTCGCGACGGATGCGGACCGGCCAAAAATGTATTTGCCGAAATCACGGACAGAAACCTTGCGGCTTTTTACGGCTTAAAATAAGTAGGAGACGACGTGAGGAGTCTCAAATCAAAAAAGTTGGAGCCTCGTCACCTCGACTCAAAAGGAATAAGAAATTATGCGCGAAACACCACAAACCAAGCCGGGCGGCTGGCGGATTCTGCGCCGGCTTGTAATTACCGCCGCCATTCTCGCCACGTTGATCGCAGTATTTTACGCCGAGGAAGACTGGCGCGGTAAACGCGCGTGGGACAATTACCGGCGCGAATGGGAAGCCAGGGGCGAAAAATTTGACTGGCGGGCTTTTGTTCCGCCTGCTGTGCCGGACGACCAAAACTTTTTCACCGCTCCTGTTTTCACCAACATGCTCAATGGCAAAATCGTGATGAATCCCTATACTTTGGCCGCAGTCCAAATGTCTTGGCCCAAGAATGATGCTGTTGGATATTTGGGCGGTGAAGGCAAAACAGGGATAATTGATTTGAAAACCTGGCAAGCAACTTATCGCAATCCAACCAATGCGGATTTAACAAAAGAATTTCCCGTCGCGCCGCAGCCGCAAACACCGGCTAAGGACGTTTTGCTGGCTTTGAGCAAATTCCATTCAGCGGTTGAAGATTTACGCCAAGCCAGCCAGCGGCCTTATGCCCGTGTTCCGTTAAATTACGAAGATGGGTTCAATTCGGCATCGACGTTATTGCCTGTTTTAGCGGACCTTAAAAGGTGTACTCAATTACTTCAATTGCGGGCCGATGCTGAATTGGCTGATGGCCAAAGCGCAAATGCTTTGGCTGACGTTAAACTGTTGTTGTATTTGAATGCTTCCCTTCGCGATACGCCATTCTTGATTTCGCATCTCGTGCGTTTTGCAATTGTGAGCTATGACCTGCAGCCGATTTGGGAAGGTTTGGCGGAGCATAAATGGTCGGATGAGCAACTCGCCGCACTCGAGGCGGAGCTGGCGAAAGTGGACTTTCTGGCGGACTACGGATTTATCATGCGTGGGGAACGGGCGTTTGCGATCAAATCGTTCGAAAATCAACGGCTTACGCGGGAATTGATTTCTTACGCGGATGCCGGTAGTGTCACTAATAAACTGACCTTCATGCCCTGCGCATATTTTTATCAAAACGAACTTGCCATCGCCCGGATGCAGCAGCAATGGATTTTGCCGCTCGTCGACACTAATTCGCGCATATTTTCACCGGCAGCTTTGCAGCGCGCCACTGATGCTGTTCAAGCGCAGATGAAACACTATTCACCTTATAAGGTTCAGGCATTGATGTTGTTTCCGGCCATTAGCGGCACGGTGAGAAAGTTTGCGGCCATTCAAGTGAGCATCGATCTAGCCCGCGTCGCCTGTGCCTTGGAACGCTACCGGCTCGCGCACAGTGAATATCCCGGAACGCTTGACATGCTGTCGCCGCATTTCATCGAAACGCTTCCGCACGACATCATCAACGGCCAGCCGCTCCATTATCGCCGCACGGACGATGGAAAATTCGTCCTCTACTCCGTTGGTTGGGATGAAATCGATGATGGCGGGCAAGTCTACCTCACCAAAGAGGGTTTTGTGGACCGCAGAAAAGGCGACTGGGTCTGGCAGTATCCGCAGAACTAATGGCTAAGAAACTTTTAACTCTGAACATTAAACGCCCCACATCGAAGGATTTGCCCTCGGCATGCTGTCGGGCCTCGGGTGTTGAATGTTGAAAATTTGTTGGAAATTTTCCACTTCCATCATACCGCCTGCTGGTCGCCGCCGTCCGCCCCGCCGCCGTCCAGGTCGATCAGGATTTCGCGCGGTTCGGCGCCCTTGCTCTCGCCCACAATGCCCCGGTTCTCCAGTTCGTCCATGATGCGCGCCGCCCGGCCGTAGCCGAGGCGCAGGCGGCGTTGCAGCAGCGAGACGCTCGCCTTCTGTTCGCTGCGGATGACCTCGATGCATTGCTGGATGATCTCCTCGTCCTCGTCTATGCCGCTCTCGTCACCGAAGCTGGCCGCGGGCTTGGAAAGCTGCTTGTGGATTTCCGCCTCGTAACTCGGCTTGCCTTGCTTGGCGATGAAGTCCACCACGCTCTGGATTTCGTGGTCGGTGATCAGCGCGCCCTGCGCGCGGATCAGCTTCCCGGATCCGGGCGGGAGATAAAGCATGTCGCCCTTGCCCAGCAGTTTGTCCGCGCCCATCGCGTCGAGAATCGTGCGCGAATCCACCTTGGCTGCCACCTGGAACGCGATGCGGGCCGGGATGTTCGCCTTGATGACCCCGGTGATGACGTCCACGCTCGGTCGCTGCGTCGCGACAATGCAATGAATCCCCGCCGCGCGCGCCATCTGCGTGATGCGGGCGATGGCCATTTCCACGTCCGCCGGCGCCACCAGCATGAGGTCCGCCAGCTCGTCGATGATGACGACGATGTAGGAAAGCTTTTCCGGGATGACGATGTCCTCCTCGCGCGGCACGACAATCTGCTCGTCCACTTCCACCGCGAATCCGTCTGCGCCCGGTTCCACCTTTTCCTTTTTGACGGTCAGCGGCAGTTCGGGCTCCTGCGGCGGCGCCAGCTTGTCCTTCGGCCGTTCGTTGAACGATTTGATGTTGCGGACGTTCACCCGGGCGAATATCTGGTAGCGCTTTTCCATCTCGTTAACCACCCAGCGCAGGGCAAGTAGGACTTTTTTCGGGTCGGTCACGACCGGCACCACCAGGTGGGGCAGGGCGTTATATTGCTGCAGTTCCACCACCTTCGGGTCGATCATCACAAACCGTAGTTGATCCGGCGAAAAACGGTAGAGCAGGGAGGCGATGATGGCGTTGATGCACACCGATTTGCCCGAGCCCGTGCTCCCGGCGATCAGGCAGTGCGGCATTTCCGCCAGGTCGGCCACAATCGGGTGGCCGTAAACATCCTTGCCCAGCGCGATCGGTATTTTCGCCTTCGTGTTGCGCCATTCGTCCGACTCGAACAGGTCGCGCATGATCACCTTCGTCTTGATGAGGTTCGGCACTTCCACGCCGACGGAACTTTTTCCCGGCACCGGCGCGAGGATGTGGATGCGTTCGGCCTTCAGCGCGGCGGCGATGTTGTTCGAAAGCGCGGTGATTTTTTCCAGCTTTACGCCGGGCGCGGGATGCAGTTCGTAGCGCGTGATGGTCGGGCCCTTGGTGATGTCCCCCAGCGAGACGTCGATCTCGAATTGGGCCAGCGTCTGCTGCATCAGCCGCGCGTTCGCCATCAGCTCCTCCTTCGATTCGGTTGGCTTGATTGTCATGTCCGCGTGTTGCAGGAAATCCATCGGCGGCAGCTGGTAATTCCCGATCATCGGCACGCTGGCGACGGCCACCGGTTTCGGCTTTTTGGGTAGGCGCGGCTTGGCCGGGGTGATGCCGGAAATTTTGATTTCCGGTTCGGTCTTCTCCCCGGCCGGTTTGTCCGCTTGAACTTTTTCCGCGTCGGGGGCCTCGACTTTCTCGTCAACCGGGGGCGTCTCGGGTTTTTCCTCCTCCGGTTTTTTTCCAAGGATGTCTTCGGTCGTTGTGGCGGCCACGATTTCCTTGGCCGGGATGATTTCAACCTCGTCGGCGGGCGCAGGTGCGGTGGGCGTTTTGGCTTCTGGCAAAGTTGTCTTGCGGTAGCGTCCGCCCGTGGCCGGTTTCGCCTGCGGCACGCTCAGGTCGCGCACCGTCGGTTCGGGCACCGGCTTGCCATCCGCCCCCAGACCGGAACGCGAGCCTTCCGCGACTTGCTCCTGCAATTGTTTGGCCTGCTTCTCCAGTTCCCGGGCCCGGCGTTCCAGGGCGATTTCCTCGGTCGATTTTTGTTCGGTTCCCGCTGCACCGGTCTCCTTGTCAAACCAGGCTCGGATCCATTCGCCCAGCTGGAAATTGGTCAGGAATAGCAGGCTGATGAGACCGAGTGCGGAATAGATGATTGTCGCCCCCAGCGCCCCGAGCAGGGAAAGGCCGAAATTCCGGCTCTGGGTCTGGCCGAACGTCAGCCAGCCCAGCCAGCCGCCGATGCTTTGCGCGCCAATGGTTTTGTGCAGATCGCCCCGCACGCCCCCGTTGTCCGCCAGATAAAGCAGGCCCGTCAGCGAGACGATCAATATGGCCGACCAGAGCAGCGACCATCGCAGCCGTTCGCGCAGGTAGCCGAGAAAATTCAGGAGGTAGGCCGCTCCGAAAAGCGCCAGCAGCGGCGGCACCACATAGGCCACCAGGCCGAGCGGCAGAAATAGGCTCCACGCCAGATACGCCCCGCCCACGCCGATCCAATTGTGCGGCGGGCTGTTGTGCGGATCGCGGAAAAACGAGATGTCATAGCGGTCAAACGAAAGTTGGGCCACCAGCACCAGCAGCCCGGCGAACAGCAGGGCGACGCCGATGACGTCCCCCAGCCCTTTGTTTGTCTCCGAACCCGTCTTGCGTGACATGCTGGTAGCGTAACCGTTCAGTGCGGCGACTTCAAAGTTGAAATTGATTTGTGCCGCGCTCGCTCACTTCGTCTTCACCTTGGACTTCCTGTTCTCGGCCGTATCGCCGACGCCGGGGAAAGCCAGGTAATTCTTCGCGTTCGCGTAGCAGATGTTTTTGATTAGCGGCCCGAGCAGGCTTTCCTCGTCCGGCAGCGCCCCGCTTTCCACGTCCCGCCCGATCAGGTTGCAGAGTGTGCGGCGGAAATATTCATGGCGCGGATACGACATGAACGACCGCGAATCCGTTATCATCCCGATGAACCGCGCCAGCAGGCCGTGGTTGGATAGCGCGTTGATCTGCCATTCCATCCCTTCCTTCTGGTCCAGAAACCACCAGCCCGAGCCGAATTGGATTTTGCCGGGTATGGTCCCGTCCTGAAAATTGCCGATCATCGTCGCGAACAGGTAATTGTCCGCCGGGTTCAGGTTGTAGAGGATCGTCTTTGGCAGCCGGTTGTCGGCGTCCAGCTTGTTCAGATAGGCCGCCAGCGTCTGCGCCTGCGGAAAATCCCCGATCGAGTCAAATCCCGTGTCCGGGCCGAGTTGCGTGAGCAGCCGGATGTTGTTGTTGCGCAGCGCGCCGAGATGCAGCTGTTTGGTCCAGCCGCGCTTCGCGTCCAGGTGGCCGAAAAACACCATCATGTACGACGCAAACTGCGCGTGTTCCTGTGGTGAAACGGGTTCGCCCCGGCGCGCCCGGTCGAAGATGCCCGCCGCGGCTTTTTCGGAGCCGAAATCCGCGAAGCAATGGTTCAACCCATGGTCTGACAGCCGGCAGTTTTGCGAATGGAAATAAGCGTGCCGTTTTTCCAGCGCGCTGATGAAGGCGCTGAATCCGTTGATGTCCACGTTGGCGGCCCCCGCGAGTTGCTCCACCCAGGGGTTGAAGCTCGCGGGCGTGTGCACCGTCAGCGCCTTGTCCGGGCGGAAGGCGGGCAGCAGCTTCGTCGGGTGGCCGGATTTCGCGAACGCCCGGTGATGTTCCAGGCTGTCCGCCGGATCGTCCGTGGTGCAGACCACCCGGACGTTCATTTTTTTCAGCAGGCCCTGCGTCGTGTAGCCGGGCGTGGCCAGCTTCGCGTTGGCCAGCTTCCAGATTTTCGCGGCGGTCTTTTCGCTCAGCAGTTCCGTGATGCCGAAGTACCGCTTCAGTTCCAGGTGCGTCCAGTGATAAAGCGGATTCCGCAGGGTTTGCGGCACGGTCTTCGCCCAGGCCTTGAACTTTTCTTCGGGTGCCGCGTTGCCGGTGATGTACTTCTCCGGAATCCCGTTGGCCCGCATCGCCCGCCACTTGTAATGATCGCCTTCCAGCCAGATCTCATGCAGGTTCTTGAACTGCCGGTTCTCCGCGATATCCTTCGGCGGGATGTGGCAGTGATAGTCGAAAATCGGTTCCGCCTCGGCAAATCGGTGGTAAAGCCGCCGGGCGGGTTTGTTCCCCAAAAGAAAGTCTTCGTGGATGAATGGCATGACTCGAAATTATCAAAAACGGCGCCGTCCGCGCCACGTTCTTTTCCCGGATTAATTGAAAATTCGGCCGTGCCCCGCGGGTGGGAACGGGGATTTACCTTCCGCCCGGCAGCCGCCCGCGCCGCCGGGGGGCGGTTTGTCTCCGTGGTGCCGGCTGCTGGGCTCGCGCGAACTTCAATTCGCCGGACCGGTGTTCACTTTGATCTCGTCGTAGCGGTTGAGGCGGTACAGGGTGATGGAGGCAACCCAGCTCGCCATGAATACTCCGATGATGATGAAGCCGATCATGCCGAAGTTGTTGTTCAGCGTGCCGATCCGATCCCAGATGGCCCCGTGGATTTTAAGGTGTTCGCCAATCAATCCCAGCGCCTCGATGCCGCCAACCAGTAGCGCCACCACCACCGAGACAAAGGTGATCGTCATATTGTAGTAAAGCTTGCGGATCGGTTTGACGAAAGCCCAGCCATAGGCTCCCAGCATCAGGATGCTGTCGGTCGTGTCAATCAACGCCATGCCCGCCATGAACAGGGTTGGAAAAACCAGGATCGACCAGACCGGCAGCCCACGGGTCGCCTCCGTGGCCGATATGCCGAGCAAGCCCACCTCCGTCGCGGTGTCAAATCCGAGGCCGAACAAAAACCCCACGGGATACATTTGCCAGCTATGCTCGATCAGCCGGAACAGATTCCGGAAGAGCCGTCCGAAAAATCCCCGTTTCGCGAGCGTCAGGTTCAGATCTTCCTCGTCAAATTGGCCGCCGCGCTTGACGTGCTGAAAGGTGCGGCTGACTGAAATCAGGATTAAAATGTTGGCCAGGGCGAGGGCCAGCAGAAAGCCTGCGGATACGGCCGTGCCAATGACGCCGCCGATGGTTTCAAAGGCGTTGAATCGGTTCTTGATCGCAACGGAAGTTAGGGCAATCACCACCGACAAGCCGAACACCACGGTCGAATGGCCCAGCGAAAAATAGAAGCCCACCGTCACCGGTCGCTTGCCTTCCTGCATCAGCTTGCGCGTCACGTTGTCGATCGCTGCAATGTGGTCGGCGTCCACCGCATGACGCAGGCCGAATGTGTAGGCCAGCAGCGCCGTGCCCAGCAGCACCGGGTAGTGATGAAAGGCCGCCAGCGCCCAGACCCACGCCGCGATGTTGCCGCCGATGAGCAGGCCGTACATGAAGCCCACCCGGCCCTTCACGCTGGCTGGAAAAAACGAGGCCCGCGTGGCCACCGCCCCGGAACCGCGGCCCTGGGTCGCCTGGCTTTCACCGCCGGCGGCCTTCGTCGGTTTTGGCGTTGGTAAATCCATGAGCGTGTTCCATGGATTCTTTCGTCTTTGGCGTGATCCGGCAACCGAAATCTTCATACGTATTTTGTTTTTCGTAACACCGGAATTGCTGTGCGTCGCCGGGTTGACGCGGCGCGTTTCTTTGTTACCGTCCTGCCCGTCGTATGAAAAAGGATATTGCCACGCGCTTCAGCGTCTCCTTGCCGCCGGCGCTGCTGGAACAACTGGATGAAATGACCGGCGAAAAGGGCTATGACAACCGCTCGCTCGCCATTGCCGACATGATTCGCGCCCACCTCGTCGAACACCGGCAACAGCAAGGCGCAGGCACGCTTGCGCCGTCTGCCGCTCCTTCGGTGGCACCTTCACCACCTCCGGCGGGCGTTGGGATACCTCCCTCCCCGCCCTCGGATATAGCTGAGAAAGA
>CAIJNQ010000012.1 GCA_903822015.1 uncultured Verrucomicrobia subdivision 3 bacterium
ATTTCGTGGAACTTACCCGCAAATCTTTTGCGCTGTCCCCGGCCCAACCATTTATGGCGGCCGCCTCACTGGCATCATTGTGCGGCGTGGCGGTGCCGTGCGCGTTGAGGTAATCGATCTGCCCTGGCAAAATTTTTGCGCGGGCGCAGGCAACGCTCATCGCCGCCCGGGCCGCCCGGCCCTCTGGATGGGGCTGCGTGAGATGGTGCGTGTCGGTCGCCGTGCCGTACCCGATGATTTCGCCCAGGATTTCCGCGCCCCGCGCCCGCGCGTGGTCGAGTGTTTCCAGCGTCAGGATGGCGGCGCCTTCCCCCAGCGTGAGGCCGTCGCGCTGCGCGTCAAACGGCCGGCAGGGTGTGGTGGAAAGGGCCTGGAGCGAATCGAATCCGGCAAATGTCAACTGGCACAAGGTGTCGTAACCGCCGGCCAGGACTTTTTCCGCGCGGCCCAGCCGCAACATTTCCCAGGCATGGCCGATGGCATTCGCCCCGGAGGCGCAGGCATTGGAAATGGAGGTGAGGGATCCTTCAAAGCCAAAGGCACCGGCCAGAATGAGTCCTTGCTGCTGCACCTGATAGTGCATCACCCGGGTGGCCTGCCGTTTTTTCCGAAGGGGCGCGGAGATGGCCTGCCGGAGGAATTGCTCGCCCAAAACCATTTCGCCGCTGGTCGTGCCGAGAACCACGGGCAGATTTTCCACGGGTTCCCAACCCGCCTGCGTCCACGCCTCATGGGCGGCGTGCAGCAGCATCCGGGTGGCGCGATCCAGCCGGCGGGCCGTGTTCGGGGAAAGCCGGGTCGGCGGCAGATCCGGCGGCAACGCCACTTCCCCCGCGATTTTGGATCGCTGCGCCGATACATCGAACAACGTCACCGGATGAAAGGCGGGGCGTCCGGCGCGAAAACCCTCGGCGTTCCGGCGGCAGCCGAGGCCGAGCGCGGTGACCAGGCCTGCGCCCGTGATGACCACGCGCTGGGGCCGGCCGGAAGATTGGGAGGGGGGAAACAGCAAGTGCGCCTCAGGATTGAATTGCGGTCTCGGAAATCATATGGGTGGCCGCCCCGCCGGCGGTCCGGTTCCGGTGGTAATCCGCCAGTCCGGTTTTCGACGGGGTGAGTTTTGCGGCGGCAATTGCGTTGAGCACGCGTTCCTCGGTCATGATGAAACGTTCGCGTTTGTAGATGACGTAGTCTCCGCGCACATCCGTCGGCGTCAGATTGATGGTGACCAGGTTGGCGCCCGCGCGCAGGCCTTGCTGGTAGCCGTCCGGCGCCGCGAGGTTGAAGGCGCTGACGGCGGGAATCACCCAGTCCGGTCGCATCAGCCGCAGGGCGCTGACGCAATTGAAAGTCCAGTCGGCGCTGGCTGTCGGCTGCCCGGCCAGCGGCGTGGCCTCGCCGGGAATGAACGGGCTGACACTGCAGCCGCTCAAGGGCAGCGAACGGGCCAGGGCGAGATCGCTCAGCAAATCCTGCGTCGTCTGCCCGGGCAGCCCGGCGATGAAGCCCGAACTGACATGCCATTGATTTTTCGCCAGCAGACGGATGTGGTGCAGCCTCTCGGCCAGGGTGCCCGGCGCTTCCAGGTGCGCGTAGCGCGCGGCGTCGCCGGATTCAAACTTCATGATGAAGATGCCGGCCCCGGCCGCCTGCAACTCGGCGTACAGTTCCGGCGACAAGGTTCCCAGGCAAACGCTGATGCCGAGGGTCGTTTCCCGCCGCAGGATTTCAATCAGCGGCAGCACGACTTCACGCACCGCCACGGGATCCTCCCCGGTCTGGAGGTTGATATCGGTCACGCTCGCGGGCCGGTGCGCGATCAGCAGTTCGGCTATCTGTTCCGCCTGCGCGCGGTAGCGGGCAAGGCTCCGGTTGTCGCGGCGCATGCCGCAGTAGGTGCAATTTTCACGGCAGAAATTCGAGACCTCCACCACGGCGCGCACAAACACCCGGCCGCCGAATGCCTGCCGGGTCACGGCGGCGGCGCGTTCCTGGAACGTGGCCTGGGCCAATCCGGTCAATGCGAGGTCTGACGCCGTGGAAATATATCCATGATTTGGCACCGGCGAAGGATAGTCGGCGGCGGGAGGCAACGCAACCAGCGGGGCAAACAACCCCGGCAAAAAACCGGAAGCCGGCTCAGCCGCCGGCGACCGGCGGCGGGTTTTTTTTCCGCG
>CAIJNQ010000013.1 GCA_903822015.1 uncultured Verrucomicrobia subdivision 3 bacterium
CATGGTTCGAATCCATGTCGGACAGCCACTTTTTTCCATTAATGACGATGATTATGCGGTTGTTTGCACAAACAACCGCCGGACCTTCTGTCCGTCCCGTGACATTCCCGTTGCCATCTGACACCGTAACCGCTCCGCGAAGATTTACGCTTCTGCTCGAAAATTTGCTTAAAATCGAATAGCCTTCAAAATAGCAGGCAATCTCAAGCTGCCGGCCTAAACCGATAATCCCATCGCAGCGTTGCCATCCGAATGCAGGGTGCCGGCCCGGGCAATCGTTTAAAGGCTGCCGTACTCTTTTATCACGTTATTGAGGGTTTTACCCGACAGATTCCATGGGCGTCATTCTTCCGGTTCTGATTCGCAAACATCGCAAGCTTCACTCTGCTTATCGGTAGCGCCGGCCCTTTCCGGCCCTGCGGATCGTTTTAACCAGACCATCAATATGCTGATGTCTGCCGGCGATACGCCGGAAATTCGCGCCGCTTGGCCAAGGGTTGCCGGGCGGATCTTCGCAAATTTCTGCCGGGCTTCGAGCCGCAAACTGGGCACGGCCGAAAAATCAAACGATTCAGGGATTGATTTGTCCTCGATCTTTTTGAATTTTTTAACCTCCAGCTCCTGACGGTCAATATACCCCGCGTACTTAACCGCAATCTCAACTTGGCTGATTATTTCTTCCGGCAAGGATTCGTTTCTACCTGGCAATTCACTATAGGTAAACTCTGGGCGGCTCAATATCTTTGCTAACAAGTCTCTTTTGTAAAACGTTGAACCCAAGCGTACTAACTCGTTATTAATGGTATCTCTCTTGGTGCAGAATGTTTGGTAATGGCGCTTGGGCAGTAGGCCGACATCATGACCGATTTCCGAAAGTCGCAGGTCAGCGTTATCCTGGCGCAATAAGAGCCGATACTCTGCCCGGGAGGTGAACATGCGATAGGGTTCGGTTGTGCCTTTGGTGATCAAGTCGTCTATCAAAACCCCGATATAGGCTTGATCGCGTCTGAGTATGATGGACTCCTTTTTTTGGACTCGACGTGCCGCATTGATACCAGCCATCAAGCCTTGCGCTGCAGCTTCTTCATAGCCGGACGTTCCATTGATTTGCCCGGCCAGAAAAAGATTCCGGCAAACTTTGGTCTCTAATGACGCGAACAATTGCGTTGGATGGGAGAAATCATATTCTACCGCATATGCGGGTCGTAATATTTCTGCATTCTCACATCCGATGATGGTCCGGACCAAATCTACTTGTACTTCAAACGGGAGGCAGGTTGAAAAGCCGTTGACATAGATTTCATCCGTTTCAATTCCTTCCGGCTCAAGAAATATCTGATGACGCTCTTTTTCTGCAAATTTAACAATTTTATCTTCAATTGATGGACAATAGCGTGGCCCGATCCCCTCTATCTTCCCTGAATACATGGGAGATTTATGAAGATTGGCGCGTATTAATGTGGCCGTAGCTTCGGTTGTGAATGTGACGAAACATGGCAGCTGACTATTGATTTTATCAAGTACTGAACCTCGTGGGTATTTGCCTTCTGAAAGACCAATACCCGCAAACCTTCCTCGCTCATGTTCCACGTGGAACAATTCTTCCTTCCAATACGTAAAGTAGGGAACCGGCTCATCTCCGTTTTGTGCCTCGGTTTTGGAAAAATCAATTGATCGGCGCAGCAACCTGGGTGGTGTTCCTGTTTTAAGTCTGGCAAGTTCCAAGCCGATCTCCTTGAGTGATTCGGATAGATTCATGGCCGCCGAATCCCCGGCCCGGCCGCCGGCTTGTTGGTTCGAGCCGATATGCATTAAGCCGCGCAAAAAGGTTCCTGTCGTGATAACGACGGTTTGGCCGTTATATTGGACTTCTAAATTAGTCTCGACTCCAAAAGCCACTCCGTCCTTGTGCAATATTCTAGAAGTTTGCCCTTGTTTTACGTCTAAATTCTGTTCAGATTCACATATCCACTTAAGCCTGAATTGATAATGCTTTTTATCACACTGGGCTCGCGGTGACCATACTGCCGGCCCCTTCTTTTTGTTGAGCATTCGAAATTGCAATCCAGTCAAATCCGTGGCTTTGCCCATTTCGCCTCCGAGCGCATCTATTTCCCGAACCAGATGCCCTTTTCCCAAGCCGCCTATGGCTGGATTGCAGGACATCTGACCGATTGAATCCACATTCATCGTGATGAGTAATGTCTGACAACCCATGCGCGCGGAGGCCAAAGCAGCCTCAACTCCGGCATGACCGGCTCCAACTACGATGACATCGTACTTTTTGGGATATATAAACATGAACTCAACTCTGCTTCTGTGAATATCAGCAATTAATTGTCTTATTTGTGCGGTAACGATACGGGATTAAATAAACGGCCTGATTTCCATCAAAATAATAAATATATATTGAAAAATTTAGACCTCACCGCAATCGGTTTTTGCGTAGGCTGCCTTTTTTGTCGCTGCTTGCGTGCAATCACCAAAATCATTTCAAATGTTCTGAAATAATTATTCCTATAAAAAACCGACGATAAAATCTAACACGAAAGGTTAATCAAAGCACGTTGAAACGCGCTTGCCACGACTTTTATACTTATTTAATCAACCATGACCTGACCGGTGGCTGACGCTGCCTAGTATTAGAGTTGGGAGCCGGACTGCAGCCTTATGGGTTTTAAACTTGCCGGATTTCCACCATCGGCGGGGCGTTTCTGATGAGAAATGGAGAAAAAATCGGTTAATAATCTGGCCGAAAGACTTTATAAGGAAGGCGGATGGAATCTTCCAGCCCGTATCACGGCTTTGGCAGCGTGATGATGATGGCGGTGCCGCGCTCGACTTTGGATTTGATCTGAATGCTTCCCCGGTGCGTTTCGATGATCCGGCCGACGATCGCCAGGCCGAGTCCGGTTCCCTTGGCCTTGGTCGTGCTTAAAACCGCCCTGAAAGCTCGCTTTTGCACATCCGGGCTCATGCCTTTGCCCGTGTCTTTGAATTCCATCACGATACTCGCCGGTTGCGTGCCCTTGGCCTTCGGCTTAACTTCATGGGATTTGATCGTGAGTGTGCCTCCCTCCGGCATCGCCTCGGCGGCGTTCAGGATCAAATTCAGAAATGCCTGCTCCAATTGGGGCGCATCCCCCATGATGAAGGGCAGGTCGGGTTGTAATTCGCGGATGAGCCGCACGTTTTGATTGGCCAGCTTGTGACGCACGAGCAAGCCCAATTCATCCACCAGCTCGTTCAGATTCACCGGGGCTAGTTTGGGCTCGGTCGTGCGCGCGAAATCCAAAATCTGCTCCACGATCTTGTTCATGTGCTCGATTTTGGCCTCGATGATGCGGTTGTCTTTGGCGCGCGGGTCGTCGTCGGGAAATTTCAGGTCGAGCGAGTGATACAACAGCTTCATCACCGTGAGCGGATTGCGGATCTCGTGGGCGACCTCGGCGGCCAGCAACCCGAGGGCGGAAAGCTTTTCGTTCTGCCGCAGCTGTTCTTCAACATCCACGATCCGTTCGTAAAGGCGCGCCTTTTCGATCGCGATGGCCGATAATTCCGCCAGCGCGCTGAGGATCTTGATCTCCTCGTTGGAATAATTGTAGGGGCGGCCGGTGTAAACGTTGAGCGTTCCAATGGACTGCCCGGCAAACAGCAGCGGTACGCTCAAGAGCGAAACCAGCCCTTCCTGCCTTGCGACCTCCACGTTCTGGTAGCGTCCGGAGGTTTGCACGTTGGCGACCTGCATCGGCTTTTTGCGCCGGGCTACCACGCCCAGCAAGCTTTCTTCCACGCTCAACCGGGGTTTTTTGATGTAATTGCTGCCGGCGCCGTAACTCGCCCGCAAGTCAAGCCACTCGCGGCTTTCGTCCAGCATCATCAGGGAACACATCCGCGCGCGCATCAGCTCGCAGGCTTCCCGTGTGATGGCGCGTAAGGCCTCGTCCAGATTCAGGGTCGAATTGATCGTGCGGCTCACGCTCGCCAGCGATTCGAATAAATGCACCTTGAGTCGCAATTGCTCATAAAGCCAGGTGTTTTGAATCACCTTGGCTGCCTGGACGGCGAGCTGTTCGAGCAGCTCCTGGTCATCCACACTGAAGGCATCCGCCCGGTCCGAGTCCACGTTGATCACGCCGCGCGTCTCGCCGTTGACTTCGAGCGGCACCGCCAGCTCCGACTTCACGCCGCGCCGCGCCGCGATATAGCGCGGGTCCTTGGTCACATCCCCCACGCGGACGGTTTTGCCGTGGCGTGCCACCCAGCCGGTTACGCCTTCGCCCACCCGCAATTTTAATCGCGTGGCCGCGCTCGGCAGATTTTGGGATGCGGAAATTTCCAGCAAGCCGGTGGTGGGATTGATCAGAACCACCGACCCGGAACTGGCATTCATCAGGCGGACGGCCTCGCTCACGATCAATTGCAGCGCTTCCTGGGCCTCGAGGGTGGAGTGAATGACGTTGCTGACCTGGTAAAGCAGTTGCAGTCGCTCATGGCGCTTGGTCAATATGTCAAGTTCGTCGGACACGTTAATAATGTTCAGCGCACGCGCAGCATTAAAATCAGGCCCAGCGCGCCGAAAATCAAGTTCGGCAGCCAGGCCGCCAGCCACGCGGGCAGATAGCCGCCCGAGCCGAGCGCCAGGCTGACCTGCTGGATCACGAAAAAAGCGAAACAGATGAAAATGCTGCCCGCCACGCCGAAAAAGAGGTTGCGCCGGCCCGTCGCCGCGCCGAAGGGGATTGCGATGAGCACCACCACCAGGCAGGTCCAAGGCGCGGCGAGCCGGCCGTGAAATTTTGTGAACAGCCAGCCGGAATCCGCCGGCGGCAGGTTCGGGTGCAGTCGCAGATAGGCAAAGATGTCCGTCAGCGGAATGTCCGAACTTCGGTTCCGGCGCAGGCTCTGGTAGCTGCTGATTTTGATTTCACTCCGGATTTGCCTGGGCGTCTCGTCGAATTCCGGCATCGCCAGCTCGTTGGTCATTAAGGCGGGCACCAGCGGGGCCGCGTCATCCGCTTGGGAATATTGTGCGGCATTGTAAAAGGTCCACACGCCGTTCGTCCGCCGGGCGCGGTCGGCCCGCAGCAGCTGGATCGAGCCGTCGGCGGCTTTCCATTTGACCTGCGGCTTCAACATTTCGGCGGTCGCCAGCCGGTATTCCGTCATGAACCACGCCCGGTGACCGCGGGCGTTGGTGAACCCGAAGTTGCGGAATTCATTTTGCGAGTCCAGATCCCCCGGCTTCTGGACGTGCCGGGCCAGAATCTGATATTTCCAGTCCGTGCTGCGCGGGACGACCCACTCGTTCATCCCGAACAGCACCACGCTCAACGCGGCGCCGACCGCAAAATAGGGCGCGCAGATCCGCCCCAGGCCGATCCCCGCCGCCCGCATGGCGGTGAGTTCGTTGGCGCGCGAATGATTGGTCAGCGAGTACAGCAGGGCCAGCAGCAGCGTGATCGGCAGCACCATCACCAGAAACTCCGGCGTGATGGCCGCGCTGTATTCCAGCACGTCCCCGAAGTGCAGCTTGCGTTCCTGCAGCTTTTCCAGCTCGCCGAACAGCGTGAAGCAGTTGCCCAGGAGCACGAGTCCGCCCAGGCAATACGCCAGCGGCGTCAGCAGTTCGCGGAACAGATATCGGTCAAGTAACCGCATGGTGCCGAAAGCTTAGACGGCGCGCGTGCGTTCTGCCAATCGAATCCACGTTTGAAAAATCTTGCGCTTGGCCGCGGGCGAGTTATCATGTTCGACTTTTACGGGTTGGTAGCTCAGTCGGTAGAGCAGTGCCCTTTTAAGGCATTGGTCGAGAGTTCGAGTCTCTCCCAACCCACCAGTTTTCAGATTTGTGTTTCGCCAAGGTCCCGCTAGAGTAGCGCCATCATGGCGGCTACTTCCATCAAGTTTTGGGGCGTGCGCGGGTCCATTGCCACGCCGGGCGCCACCACCATGCGCTACGGCGGCAACACCTCCTGCGTCGAAATCCGCCATGGCAGCGACATCATCATCCTGGATGCCGGCACCGGTTTGCGCGGATTGGGCCAGTCGCTGCTGAAGGAATTCAAAAGCCAGCCCCTGAACCTCACGCTGCTCCTCACCCACACCCATTGGGATCATATCCAGGGCCTGCCGTTCTTCGGGCCGATTTATAATCCGCGCTGCCGCCTGCGGATTCTCGGCTGCGAGGGCGCCCGCAAAGGCCTCGTCACGGCCCTCACCGGCCAGATGGAAAGCACTTACTTTCCCGTCCCGTTCGACAAGCTCCCCAGCAACATTGATATCGAGGAACTCAAGGACTTCAACTTTTCCATCGGCTCCGTGCTCGTGCGGGCCATGCGCGCCAATCATCCCGGCGTCTGCGTCGGCTACCGGCTCTTTTCGCCCGACGGCCTCATCGCCTTTTTTCCCGACACCGAAACGCGCACCGGTGGCGATGACCTCGACATGATTGATTTTGTGCGCGACGCCGATGTCCTCATACTCGACTCCCAATATGACCGGGCGGAATACAAAACCCACATCGGCTGGGGGCACGGCTGCGTGGACGATTCCGTCGCGCTTGCGCTCAAGGCCGGCGTCAAACACCTTTACCTCTTCCATCACGACCCCGACCACGACGACCGGTGCATGGACGAACTGGTGAAGCACGCCCGCAAAATCGTGGCCAGACGGAAGGCGAAACTAAAAGTGGACGCCGCGCGCGAGGGCCTGGTGATTGAGCTGCCGGCCGGAAAATCGCGCTGAATTTCAGAGTTGCCCAAGTCCATCCCGGCAATGGTTAATTTGATTGGGGTTGCCGATAAAGCGCTCCGACGCAGAATCCGTGTTTCCTCAGTGTCCATCTGTGGCTGAATTTACGCGGATTTTTCCCCGTAGTTGATCGCCATCGCGCCGCCCAGTAGTTTATGACGCGGTTGCCATAGCCCTGCAAAATGTGCTATTATCCCTTCATGCAGATCACCATGGAATTGCCTGACGCCGTCGCCCGTCAATTGGGAGAAACGCCCGCAGCGGTCAGTCGACATGTGCTCGAAAATGCCGCCATTGAAGGCTATCGTCGTGGTTCGCTCTCCCAACGGCAGGTCGGTGCCATGTTGGGGCTGGACTACTGGCGGACGGAAGTTTTTCTGTGCGAGCATGAAGTGCCTTTGAATTATTCCCCGGCGGACTTGGCGGACGACGGCGCAGCGCTGGAAAAAATTCTTTCCGCGCCGTGAGCGTGGTGGTGTCAGACACTTCGCCGTTGCACTATCTGATTTTGTGCGGCACTGAGGAAATTCTCCCTAAGCTTTTTCAGCAAGTGGTCATTCCGCCGACAGTCTTCGCCGAATTGCAACAGACCAACACACCGCCGCCGGTCAAAAAATGGGCGGATGCGCTACCCGATTGGGTCGTTGTGCAAAGCCCCATTCATTTGTCAGCGGGTCTGGACGTGGATCGCGGCGAATTGGAAGCCATCAGTCTCGCGCGGGAAATTCATGCCGCTGCCGTGCTGATGGATGATCTGGCTGGACGCCGGGCCGCTGCGCAATGCGGGCTGCCGGTCGTGGGAACTTTGGGTTTGTTTGAACAGGCTTCAATTCGCGGTCTGATTGATTTACCCGGCGTCATCGGGCGGCTTCGGCAAACAAATGTCCGACTGGATTCTAAATTGATTCAAGCCGTTTTAGATCGGCACCAAGCGCGACCGAAGAAGGCGTAGGCAAAATTACGCTGGTTTTTCCCCGTAGTTGATCGCCATCGCGCCGCCCAGCAGGTTGATCACGCGCACGTTCGCCAGCTTCAGGCCGCGCATCTTTTCCGCCACGGCCAGTTGCGCCGGATAATGTTTCAGCGACTCCAGTATGTAGGCATAGGCCGACGCGTTGCCGCAGAACAGCAGCCCGATGAGCGGCACCGAACAGCGCAGGTGCGTGAAATAAACCTTCTGCCACAGCCGGTTCGCCGGCTTGCCGAAATCCAGAACGATCAGTCGTGCGCCGGGCTTGGCCACCCGGACCATTTCCTCCAGGCCGCGCTCCCAGCTCGTCAGGTTCCGCAACCCGTACCCGACCGTCACCACGTCGAAGGTTTGGTCCGGAAACGGTATTTGCTGCGCATCGCCTTGTATAAACTGGGGCTTCCGGCTTCCCGCACCCGCTTTCTCTCCTCGTCCCTTCGCCACTTCCAGCATTTGCTTGCTGAAATCGAGGCCGGTGGTGGTCGCGTCGCGTCGCGCCAGGGCCAGCGCGATGTCGCCGGTGCCGCAGCACAAATCGAGCGCCCGGTCGCCGCCTCTGATCCGTGCCAGGTTCGCCACGCGCCGTTTCCAGAGCCGGTGCAGGCCGAAACTTTGCAGGTCGTTGATCAAGTCGTAGCGCCGCGCGATGGCGGCGAAGAGATCGTTCACCTTCGCGGCGCGCTGGTTGCCGGCGTCGTAAAAAACGTTGCTCACGCGGATAGTTTAGCACAGCCGCCGGTGCCAAAGTCAAAGCCGCAGAAATTCGGCTTTGCGT
Organism: uncultured Verrucomicrobia subdivision 3 bacterium; assembly: GCA_903822015.1. GTDB lineage: Bacteria > Verrucomicrobiota > Verrucomicrobiia > Limisphaerales > UBA11358 > UBA11358. Next base: position 8,499 of record CAIJNQ010000013.1, read on the forward strand.
CGGCGCTGCGGCTTTGTTACGTTTGTTTCTATTGATAGTCAAAAGCACGCGAATCCCGCGTCCCTGGAATTTGCTATGAGCGCCCAACCGGCCAAGAAAATTTTGGTGGTGGATGACAACAAAATCATCCTCAAAACCGTGTCCCTGAAACTTCAGGGGGCCGGTTATCAAGTCGTCACGGCCATGGACGGCGCGGAGGCGGTCGCCGCCGCGCGCCGGGAAGCGCCGGATCTGGTCATGCTCGACATCAGCTTTCCGCCGGATGTCGGCGGCGTGGAATGGGACGGTTTTCGCATCATGGAATGGTTTCACCGGCTGGAGTCGGTCAAGAAAACCCCCGTCATCATCATAACCGGAGGTCAGGAAGTCGGTTTGAAACAGCGGGCGGTGTCCAGTGGCGCGCTGGCGTTCTTCAACAAGCCGATCGACCACGACGATCTCTTGAAGGTGATCCGCAGCGCTTTAGGCGACCATGCCGGGCCGGCCTGAAATCAGGCTTGCAAATCCCCGCCTTTCGGGTAGTTTTCAGTTCTCTTTAGGATGCGAGCGTAGCTCAGTTGGTAGAGCACCACCTTGCCAAGGTGGACGTCGAGGGTTCAAATCCCTTCGCTCGCTCCACTATTTTGTTGGGGTTTAGCGGGGTCTGAAGTTTTTGCATCAGTTTTGCATCAGCAAAAGACTCCGCGTCCCTTAATTTTTCTTCCCCGAAACGGTCATTTTCCCCGCCGGTTTCACGGTCATTCCCCCCGGCGCGGACCGCGTGCATTTTTTCTCAAAAAAATCACTCCGGTTCGTTGCAAACCCACCAAAAAACCCTAAAACTAGATATGGGATTTGGTGTTTCCAACAGCGAAAAGAAGCCGGTCGCGACCGTCACGGTCGGGTCGGTGACGATTCCCATTTATGCCGCGCCGGTGACGGTCACGAAGCCAGTTGATGCAACTGATGCAACTGATGCAAAAAATGGGGGCGGCACGGAGACCAGAACCTACCAGTCATTTCAACTTTCACATTACGAGGGTGCCCGCCGGATTCTGCAACGGCGCAACACTCTGGACCGGGCCAAATCGCTCGCCAAGGAAATTGCCACCCGCTTGAACCGCGACGGATCGCGCGCGGCTTTTCTCACCGAAAAAGATCGGCGCGTTTTGATTCTGTCACAGCTTGTCGTGAAGCCGTTGGGAATGGAAGTGGACGAGGTTTGCCGGAAATACGCCGAGCTGCAAAAGCGCCTTAAAACCGGCACCGTGGAACAAGCCGTGGATTTTTGTAATGCCCACGGTCAACGGATTCGTCACGGAGCCACGGTGGCAGACATTTACGTTGAATATCTGGCGCATCTGGAAAAACGCGGCGTGGGCTATTATCACCTGCGGGACACGAAGCGTTATGTGGGCAACTTGATTGATGCCTGCCCCGGCTTGATCAGTGAGATTGAGACGGCGCGGATTGATGCCTTCATCGCCAAGCTGGGGGGAAAGTGCCGGAATAAAAACAATCATCGCAAGGCCATCATCGCCTTCTTTAATTTCGCGGTGGAAAAAGGTTTCCTGCCCAGCGGCATTGCCCACGCCGCCAGCTTCACGACGATGTTCAACGATGCCCGCGAGCAAATCACTTCCGAACAACAGGCCATTGACCTGTTGAAACCCGATGACATTTATTCGCCGGACGAAATGCGGCGAATTCTGGCGGCAATCGATGATGACGCTTTGCGGGCCACGCTGGAGATCAAGGCATTCTCCGGCGTCCGCACCGAGGAAATCACGCGCCTGTGGTGGGTGATGGTTGCGGAGGCCGAGGAGTGCATCCGGGTTACCACCAGTTCGCTACGCGGCATTGCCGGACAATCGGAATTCCGCGCCGGTGGCGTGCCGCAATTCATGGCCGTGGGCGATGCCGGAACCACCGTGCAATGTTATTATGGCACGAACTGGTCGGTCATTAACTCGGCCACGACCAACGCACTTTTCTCGGTCACCTACCTGTCTCCAGATTATATCGTGGTGGGAAATGCCGGCACGGTGACCGTCTTTGATTCCCTAGCATTTGGCCTAGTTTCGCCGTCAACCGTCGGCACGTCAAATAATCTTTATACCGTGGCATCCGGTCGCGGAATTGTCACTGCTGCTGGTGACTTGAATTATCCATCTTATTCATCCGGTGGTCCGTATTTGAACCAAATTTTATACTCCTTGGATTATGGCGTTGACCAATGGAGCAGCGAAATCTGGTATTTAAGCTACGGCAATAATCCAGCCTTATGGAATCTCAGCGGAGATTTTATTTTGACGGGCATGACCTATGGCACGAACGGTTTTGTGGGAGTCGGTTATACCGGCTACGCTTTAGAATATCACCCGGGCGTAGTCATGATTTCGACCAACGGAAAAGCCTGGTATGAGCTGCCGCCGTCAACTTCAGAAAACCCCCTCAGCGGTGTTTCTTACGGAAACGGGAAGTATGTGGCCGTTGGAGATTTTGGTTCGATAGTTGTCTCCTCAAACGCCGTCAATTGGACCGAAATAATTCCGGATCGTAGAAGCGATTTTCTTTCAATTGCGTGTAACGCCAATCTTTGCATCGCCACTACATTGAACACAATGTATTCCTGGGGATTTCCAGATTTTAGCATACTTGTTTCCACCAATGGGTATACGACATGGACGGTTGCAAAGAAGAGGGGCGATTTGCTAACTATTACCGACTTGGATTGTGGTGGGAACCAATTTGTCGGGGTTAGCGGCACGAGTATCCTCACGACAACCGATGGATACAATTGGGTAACGAACAATAATACTTTCGCCAATTTTTTTAACGGTGTCAGGCATCTAAACGGTCAATTCTTTGCTGTTGGGAATAATGGAAGCATCTATTCATCAATCAACGGCCTAAACTGGAGTAATTGTTCCGTCATAACTAGCGGCAGTTTTAACAGCGTTGCCTATGGCAACGGGTTGTATGTCGCGGCAGGCTCTATTGCCGCAACTTCTACGGACGGCATTAATTGGTCAGTTTGTCCTTCAAATCCACCGGCTGTGATTACAAAGATTGTATATGGTAAAGGATTATTTGTGGGTGCAACCTACTCCGGCAGCGGTGTTTTTGCGTCTGGCACAATCGTGACATCGAAAGATGGAGTCAATTGGCAGGTTTCGCTTTCTTCATATGCCTTTTCAGGGATTGCTTATAGCGGGGGGATATTCCTAGCCAGTTCAGGACCTTTTGGTGCCACGTTTAGTTCAATTGACGGCACAAACTGGCAGCAAACAACCTCGTCATTGCCGTTTGGGCTATTTGAGTATTATTCAAATCCTTTTCCGGGTTCTTATTCGACAGTCTGTGCCTACCGGGGAACCTTTCTGGTCGGGGGCATGGATGGAATGATGCTTCAATCCGGGAACACATGGAATTCACCATTGATCAGTGCGCCGCAGACATCGTCAGGTGGATTTGCCTTTTCCTATAACCAGCAGATTGACGTGCCCTACCGAATCCAAACGTCCACCAACCTTTTGAACTGGGCGGATGTTTATAGCGGCACCGGAACCGGACAGACAACCAATTTCAACTATTCTGCCTCCGGCATTTCCCTGGCACAATTTTTCCGCATCGTTTCTCCGTAAGTAATCGGTCAACAGCCTCGCCTCGTAGGGTTTTACCCGACTCCTGTACATTTTCGTTTCAGTTGGTTTCTTCTGGGCGGAATTCAACTTCAACTCTTTCACCTAAAACTAGCATTTATCTACTTCGCTCCCGCATTCTAATACAGGCCTTTACTTCCATCCAAAGCAACCTCGTTGGTCTCGCCGGCACGACCAGCTACACCGACACCACCGCCACCAACGGCGGCCCATATTTTTACCGCATCGGCGTGCAGTAATCCGCCTAAGATCGTTAGATCGTCCGCGTCAATTTTGTCAGCAATTCGCGGGGGGTTATAATCTGAATTCCAAACGGCTTTTGTAGCGCCAGTAGATCATCGTCGCGTGACACGATAAATTTCGCCCCGGCCGTCAATGCGCAGGCCAGATAGGGATCGTCTTTCGCGTCGCGACTGCGCTGCTTGCCCAGCGGTGCCGGGGCCACCAATTTCACGCGTTCGTAATACCATGCCAGAAAATTGTGCGGCGCGTGTTTAAACTTGTTTCCTCGTTCGGCGACCAATAATCGCACTTCATCCAATATTTCCAGCGTGGCAAAAACGGTGATTCGCCGTTTGGCCATCGCCAGCAGGCAATGATGGGCTTCCCCTCGCCACCCCACGCCGGCAAAGACGACATTGGCATCAAGAACGGCGCGCACGCTTCCTCTCCGCCCGCAGGCGATGCTGGGTTTTTACGATGTCGGCCATTTCTTCATCCGAGGGATCGCCTAACGGCGCGTTTTCCATGCTCTTTTCCAGAAATGCCACGTCTTGATTGATTTGTTCCTGTCGGCGGCTGCGGATCAGGTCGCGCATGTATTCGCTCATGGAGTCAAAAGCATGGGCTTCCGAATCTGCCCGGGCGAAATCCGCCAGTTCCGGGTTCAATGAAATATTGATGGTCACGGCTTTCATGCCAGTAAATTATGCCGTTGGCAGGCTATGTCAAGGCTTGCCATAGCAATTTGAGTCCGCTTTCACCATCAAATGAATCCACAACTTGACCGTCAGGGCTTGTCTGAAAATTCCGGGGGAACTGCGGCGAGGGATATGGGTCGTGGGCAAGGCGGCGAGGTCGGCGCTGGTGCCCCTCCGGAAGGAGCGCAGCGGGCTGTGACGATCGAGTCAACGCCGGCCACGACCAAAAGACCCGCCGCCCAAAGGGTTTTCCCACCCCGGATCACCAGACTTCGTTGTTCGGTAGCCGACGGTCCGCCAGGAATCTCAGCTTGAGTGTCGTCTCTCCCTCCAGCCTGGGTCACAAAAACAGGACCCCTCGTAATTTTCAGACACGCTCTCAGACTCGGCCGTTACCCTTGCTGTAAGCGGTTGAACCGTTTGAAATACGGATCCGGTTTGAATCGGCGCCGCCGCGAAAGGCAACGCCGCGCATTCATTAAAAACGGGCTGCGTCTAACCTTGAAACACCATCCCTCGGCTTTGGCCTGGACCGCTGATATCAGGGCGCGGGTAGAATTTCGATCCCGTTGATTTCCGGATTCTCGATGTTTGACGTGAACGTGATCGCGAGCTTCCCGTCGGTCACTTCCACCGGAACCGTCTCAATGTAGGCGCGCAACGCCCCGCCGGCCTTCACAAAGACGTCGAAATCCTTGAATTCCTTGCCCTGGACGTTGAAGGAAAAGACCCGTTCGCCCGCCGCCGTGATCGCGTCGTAGGTTTCGGCAAAATGAAGTTTGACGATGTATTTGCCATTGGGCACCGGATACGAAAACGCCGTCATGCCGTAATGCTCCGAGCGATAGAGTGCTGGGCTTTTGGTGTTGGCAATCTGCACATCTTCGCCCCGGTCAATCGTGTCGCCGTCCGCAAAACCTTGGTCGGCAATCCAGACGACTCCGTCCGCATCCGTCAGCGAGTTCGCCAGGCCGGCCTTGATGTGCACCGGTGGCGGAACTGCGGCGGGCGCGGCGGGCGTCGTCACGGTCGGGGGAGCCACGGGTGCGGCCGCTACCGGTGCCGCTGCCGCTGCCGGTGCGGCTACGGCAGGAGTCGCAGTTTGGCTGGTTTCGAGTTTGGGGGACTGGCAGCCGGCCAATATCAGCGCAGCGGAAGCCAGCATCAAGGTCGCAAAGGTGGGCAAAGCCCGGGATGTTTTGTGGTTCATAATCATGTTTTTCAGGTGGTCGCGGTTGCCAGCCTGGCGGTTTAAACCGGGCTGGGGAATCTTGCCGCCACTCTTTCCCGATTGCTTCCCTTCGTCAAACGAAAATCGCGGAAAAAATTCATGACACATCCGGATCGGCTGGAAACGCTTCCCTGGGCTTGGAAACCGGCTTGATTTCCCCCGTTAAGGGGCGATTATCCGCCCATGGCTTTACCGAACGAACCCGTTACTTTGAGCGTCGAGCAGATCGCTGCCCTGAACCAGAAACTTTCCTCGCTGCGCCACGACGTCAACGGCAAGCTGACGCATATCTCCCTCGCGGTCGAATTGCTGCGCCTCAAGCCGGCCGACGCCGACCGGTGGCTGAATGCGATGGGCGAACAGCCGCAAAAAATCGTCGCCGATATCACGCAGTTTTCCCGCGATCTGGAAGCCGCGCTCCATATCACGCGGTCCTGACCCCCCGGGTGAAGACCCCTTTTGACTTTGGTCGTTTCTGCGGCAAACTCACAAAATGGAACGGACTGAACCGGAACTTATCGCGGCCGTGCTGCAAGGCGACGCCGCGAGTTTTGAGCCGCTCGTCCAGAAATATTCCCCCCGCGTCTTCGCCACCGCGCGCCGCTACGCCCGGCGCGAGGACGAAGTCGCGGATATCGCCCAGGAAGTCTGGCTCAAGGCGTTTTCCAAACTTGGCAGCTTCCGGGCCGAGGCCCCGTTTGAACATTGGCTCATGCGCCTGACCGTGCGGACCTGTTACGATTTTCTGCGCGGCCACCAGCGCAACCGCGAATCCTCCTTTTCCGAATTGAGCGAGCCGGAAACCGACTGGCTCGAGCGCTTTGTCGCCGATCCAAGCAGCGCCGCCGAGGATGCCGATGCGGCGAAATTGCTCGTCGCCCGCATCCTGGAAAAACTTCCGCCGCCGGCCCGCCTGGTCATTACCCTGCTGGAAATTGAAGACCGTACCGTCAAGGAGATCGCGGAGCTGACCGGCTGGTCCGTCGCGCTGGTGAAAGTCCGCGCGTTCCGGGCCCGCCGCCAGATGCGGAAAATTCTGGAGAAAATGACCAAAGACAAGTATCTGTAACCCGACCCCGCCGCCGGGCGTCTGAAAAACTGGAGCGTCTGTATATGAATCTGGCTGACCTGCAAACGAAGTTGCTTGCCGCCGCCCGCACGGATGTGCCGGGCGATCAGGTGCCCTATGCCTTTGAAAAACGCGTCGCGGCGCTGATCGCCTCCCGCCCCGCACCCGGCAATCCGGCCTTCTGGGTCAGCGGCCTCTGGCGCGCGGCGGTTTCCTGTCTGGCCGTCACGCTGCTGCTCGGCGCCTGGGCGGCTTACCATCCGGCCGCCACGGTGGCCACGACCGAAGACCTCCCGCAAAATTTCGAGAACACCCTGTTGGCATCCGTTGATCCAAGCGACCAAGCGCAGTGAACTACTGGAAAGTCATTCTGGCGACCGTGTTGATTTTTGGCGCGGGGGTTTTTACCGGCGGCCTGCTGGTCAATTTCGTCGCTCATTCCCACCCGAAAAATCTGCGCCACTCCGCGGCCGTTTCCGGGGCGCGCCCCGCCACCAATAATGCCGCGCCGCCGCATTGGGCGGAAATCCCTCCCCCCCGCCTCGCTGAAAAGCTCGGCCGGCAGTTTGTGCAGCAATTAAACGACACGCTGCAGCTCACGCCGGAACAGCGTGGAAAAATCGAGAAACTCATCGCCGAGGGTCAGGAGCGCATCTGGACCAACGTCGCCCCGAAAATGCGCGCCGTGATGCAGGAGGTCAATCAGTCGATCCGCGCGGAGCTCACCCCGGAACAGTTGAAGGCGTTTGAAGAGATGCTGAAACATCCGCCGCGCCGGCCGCTGACCGCCACCAACGCCCCGGCCGGTCTGCCGCCGCTGACCAACACGCCCGGCTTCTGATTCATCCTCGAATCCGTAGTTGGATTCACAACCAGGCCATGAAGAGAAAGGGGTTCTGAATCGGCAACGATTCACCTGGCGGGTGAAAGCCATTCCCGCTGGTTTTTAATTCCAAGAAAATATCCCCGGCTTGGTTTCTTCGTTCCTTTGTTGTTCAATCGCGGTTTTAAGCTTCACTCGCCCGCGAGCAGGGCGCCGATTTTTTACGCAGTTCCTTCGTCACCGAATCCACCGAACGGTTGCCGTCCATGATCGTGAAGCCGTAGGTTTTTTGCAGCTGCCGGAACGCCATCTGCATCGCGGTCTGATATTTCAGGAAGCTGTCAAACACATCCCGCGACAGGCCGAGGTCCATCCCGCTTTCCCAGTAGTCCAGGGTCGCGCTTTTCGCCAGGTTGCGCTGCACCAGTTCCTGGGCTTCCACCGCCAGATAGAAAACCGCGTCGGGTTCGAGCGCGATGCCGTAGAGATTTTTCAGCCACGCGCCGTTCATGCCGCGCACCATGTCGCGCGCCATCAGCGTGTA
>CAIJNQ010000014.1 GCA_903822015.1 uncultured Verrucomicrobia subdivision 3 bacterium
AACCGGCGGCGGCGTGGTGACCACGGGCGAATTGGTCACGACGGGGGGGACCGGCGTGTTGGTATCAATCGTCGGCGTGTTGGTATCGGTGATGGCCGGCGTGTTGGTGTCAATGGTCGGCGTCTCGCCGATGTCGGCGGGCTGCTCGCGCTTGCAGCCCTGGATCAGCATCGCGGAAAGGCCGGCGACGCCGACGGCGAGCACGCAGAACACGGCGAGTTTCAGGCGCGAACGGCGCTGGCTTTGCTGCTCCAGCAGGGAACCTTTGGGAACGAATGGGTTTGGATTATTCATATTATTGGCGCTAGGAGCGTCCTTTCTTCGAGGCGTTTTTTATTGGTTTGAGTTTTCCACCGCGATATTTTCCCTCGAAAAATTTCGCAGCGATTTAAAATGTTCGTGCCCGTGACTGCCGACTTGAAAATTCCGCCGGATACGAATCTGACAGTTGAAAGGGTTAAGGTTCCGCCCGTCAGTGTGAATCGAGCCACTTCCGACCGTTTTTTTAACAGTCCGGCAGGGCGCACGCAAGAAACAAAGCGCGTAAAAAATCCAATTTTATTCATTCGCGACCTCATGGTTCACCTCACTTTGAGCGTGGCCAGCGCCACGACGGCAAACAGCACGCACAAAATGTAAAATCGCATCACGACTTGTGATTCATACCAGCCCTTTTTTTCGAAATGGTGGTGGAGCGGGGCCATCAAAAACAGCCGCTGCCCCGCGCCATAGCGCCGCTTGGTATATTTGAACCAGCCGGTCTGCAGCATCACCGACACCGCTTCCAGGACGAAAATCCCGCCGGCGATCACCAGCACCAATGGCTGGTGAATCAACACCGCAATGATGCCGAAGGCACCGCCGAGCGCGAGCGAACCCGTATCGCCCATGAACACCTGCGCCGGGTGGCAGTTGAACCACAAAAAACCCATGCCGGCACCGATCAGCGCCGCGCAAAATATCGTCAACTCACCCGCGCCGCTGACAAACGGGATTTGGAGGTAGCCCGCCGCCTTGAAATTGCCCGCGAGATACGTAAAAATCAAAAAGACGAACGACACAATGATCGTGCAACCGATGGCCAGACCGTCCAATCCATCCGTCAAGTTCACCGCGTTCGAGCTGCCGACGATGGCGAGCAGCACGATCACCACGCCCACCACGGCGCCGACCTCATACGGATATTTACAGAACGGCAGCATCAGGTCGCTGACCAGATTGCTTTGCATGTGAATGACGGATTTTTTTCCGGGGTATTGCAAAATGCTCACGGCCGGCCAGCGCCAGAGGTAAAGGCCCACAAATAATCCGAGCGCGGTTTGCACCAACAATTTCACCCGCGGCGGGGTGCCACCGCCGCTTTGCTGGACGATTTTGGCGTAGTCGTCGTAAAACCCCAAGCCGGACAACACCAGGACCGCGAGCAGGGTCAACTCGACCTGCGCGTTCCATTGCGCCCAGAGCATCGTCGAAAAAACCAGCACGGTGACAATCAAAATGCCGCCCATCGTGGGGGTTCCTTTTTTGCTCAAAACGCGGGCGGCAAGGCCGCCGGCGGCCTCGGCCTTGTCGGCGTAGTCCTGGCCAAATTTCAATTGCTTCAGCCAGTGGATGATCAGCGGACCGAGCCACCAGCTCAACATCAGCGCGGTGATCGCCGCGCCGGCGCTGCGCACCGTGATGTAGCGGAACAGGCGCAACGCCGAGAGCCGGCTTTCCCAAGCCGTCCCGTGGGCCCAATCCAACATCTGCTGGCTTAAATAATAGATCATCAGGATTTTTTTCCCGACTTCAACGTCTCGGCGATGCGCTCCAGTCGCGAGGCCCGCGAAGCCTTCAACAAAACCACGTCGCCCGCCCGCAAAAAATTCTTCACCGCCCGAACGGCGGATTCCACATCGGCAAATTCAATCACGCGGGTGAGACCGGCATCGCGTGCCGCCTGGGCGGTGAACACCGACAGTCTCCCGACAGTGAACAACTGGCCAATACCAAGTTTCGCGACGCACCGGCCCACTTCCCGGTGGGCCGCCTCGCTATGAGCACCGAGTTCCGCCATGTCGCCGAGCACCGCCACCCGCCGACCTTGCAGGGGCAGATCACATAACGTCTCGAGGGCGGCCATGGTCGAATCCGCATTCGCGTTGTAGGCGTCATCGAGCACGCGAACGCCGCCGGCTTCCCAGAATTGTAAACGCATTTTTGGCGGCCGGCATTCGTCCAGCCCGCGACGGATTGCTTCACGGTTCAATCCCAGTCCGGCGCCGACAGCCATCGCAAAAAGGGCATTGGCCACCTGGTGGCGGCCGAGGAGATTGATGCGGTAATCACCCGCATATTCCGCCGCCGGCGCTTCCGCGCGGAAGGTCACCCCGTTTTTGTCCAACCGGATTTTGTCGGCACGCCAGTCGTTTTTTCCGGTCAACCCTACGCGGATCACTTGTGCCCGGGTTCGCCCGACGACGGACTCCGTCCACGGGTTGTCCCCGTTGACCAGGAGCATCCCATCGGCCGGCATTAATTCGGCCAGCCAGCCCTCTTCGTGCGCCACGCCGGCAACGTCGCCAAAAAATTCAAGATGCTCGCGCCCAATGTTGGTCAGCACTCCCCATCCCGGCTGAATCAGTTTCACGAGCGGCGCGAGTTCACCCGGATGATTCGTGCCGGCTTCAAGCACGGCGGCCTGGTGCGAGTTGTCCAGGCGCAGCAATGTGGCCGGCACGCCGATGTCATTGTTAAAACTGGCTTCGCTCGATAACGTTTTCAACCGCTGGCCCAATACCGACGCCAACAATTCCTTCGTCGTCGTCTTGCCATTGGAACCGGCGACAGCAATCACCGGCAAAGCAAAGTCCTTCCGATAAAGGGCCGCCAGTTTTCCGAACGCCGCCCGCACATCGGCCACCACCAAAACCGCACAATCCGGCAGCGGATCAGGGACCTTTTTGGACTCCACCATGACCGCGGTCACGCCCCGGCCCGCAACTTCGGCGACGAAATCGTGACCGTCGAACCGGTCGCCCGCGATCGCCAGAAATAAATCACCCGGTTTTGCCTGGCGCGAATCGGTGCATACATTTTCCACCAAGGCCGCCGCCGCACCGCGCCGGAGATCGGCGGCGCAGGCATCGGCAACAAATTTCAAAGTGCGTTTTTCCACAAAATCATTTTAGCAAAAAGCTCGCGGTGACGACGGCGGTGATCGTTTTCAAGCGGGACGCGGTATCGCTCTCGCCCTGCCAGCTGGTCGTGACGCTGTGCAGCGGCGTGATTTGAAAGATGCCCTGGTCCGCATCATGCAGCCGGGCAATGGCGCGTCCTCCCTGCGTGGCAATCTGCTCGGCGCGGGCGCGGGCATCCCGGGTCGCCGCGGCCAGCATCTCGATTTTTGTTTCGCCAGCCCGGGTGTAAATAAACTGCGGCGGGGCGACGGTGAAAATCACCCCCTGCTCGACGAGCGGCGTGGCATCCAGACGATCGAGCCGGTCCACGTCGGACGATTCCACGGACACGGATTGCGACAGGTGATAACCTGTCGTGCGCTGGGCGACAAACCCATCCGCAGATTTCTGCGTGGCCTTCAATTCCTCGATGCTGATGGGTGAAAACGTGAAATTGGTTACGCCTTCCCCGCCGAGGAATTGCGCCACCCGTTCGCGGTTTTCCCGGATACCATGCTGCGCCTCGAGGAGGGTCTCCGCCTCCGCCTGGAAACTGCCGCTCCAGATGACGAGGTCCGATTCAATATTTTTTTGCACCGAGCCTTTGACGGTAATGAACTGGGAGTTCTTAACTTTCAGCCAGGTGGTCGTGGCCAGCATCGCCGACAAAACCAGCCCGACGGCAAGAAATAGCCCGGCCAGCATGCCAAATAATTGGGGTCGGGAATGGTTCATCGTAGCGGCAAATTGTTGGGCAGTTGCGCCGAGGCTACGACGTCCGGCGTGCCGGCGGGCGGCGGGACAAGATCCGGCGGAATGTTCAGATAACTGGCACAGCGCTTGCCGATCTCACTGAAAATCGGCCCGCAGAGCGCGCCCCCAAACGCATGGCCGCCTTCCTTGGGCGAATCCATCACCACCGAGATGCAAAGCTGCGGATTGTCCGCCGGGAAAAATCCGAGGAACGAAACGACGAACCGGTCGTTCGCATATTTTCCATCCACGACTTTTTGCGCGGTGCCGGTCTTGCCGGCCACGACATAATTGGTGATCGCCGCCAGGGCGGCGGTGCCGTCCTTGCTCACCACCGTCTTCAAGGCCGCAACCATGTCCCTGGCCGTCGCCTCGGTCACGACCCGGCGGACACTCTGCGGTTCGTAGCGCTGAACTACGTTGCCGTTCGCGTCATCCAGTTCTTTTACCAACATCGGTCGCATCAACACGCCGCCGTTGGCAATCGCGCCCATCACCATCGCCATTTGCAGCCGGGTCACGGCCACGCCCTGCCCCATGGGAATTTGCGCGATGGAATATTTCCCCCATTTGTCCGCCGGCCGGACGAAGTTTTTCGCGCTGACTTCATGCGGCAAGGGTATGCCCGTGAAGGCGCCCAGCCCAAAGCCCGTCATGTATTCGTAAAGTTTCGGCGCCTGAAGCCGGATGCCGATTTTTGAGGCGCCGATGTTCGATGATTTTTGCAGAACCTGCTGGACGGTCAAATCCCCGAAATGATGCCCTTCCGAATCATGCAAGGTGATGCCGGCATAATGAAAAAGCCCGTTTTCACAAAAGACCGTGTCATTCAAGGAGATGATATGCTCGTTCAAGGCGCCGGAAATCACGATGGTCTTGAAGGTCGAGCCCGGCTCCATCACATCGCTGATGACACGATCGGGCCCGGTGTTCGTGTTGATGGTGCGAAGGTCATTCGGATCGAAGCCGGGCAGCGATGCCAGCGCCAGGATTTCGCCGGTGCGCGGGCGCATGACAATCCCCGTAATGCTCTGCGGCGCATGCCGCGTCATCGCGTTGGTCAGCGTCGTTTCCAGGATGTGCTGAACCGCCGCGTCGATCGTCAGGACCACGTTCAAGCCGCTCTGCGCCTTCACATTCTCGTCGCGCTGCGTGACTAATTCATTCTTGCGGCTGTCCATCCCGGAAACACGCCAGCCGGAGGCGCCGCGCAATTTGTCGTCGAAAAATTTTTCAATCCCATCATAGCCGAAAACCTCCGAAGTGTGGTTGGTATTTTCCAGCATCCCCACAAAACCAAGCACGTGCGCCGCCAGCGGGCCGTTGGGATATACCCGCAACTGGTCCGGTTCGGCGGAAATTGCGTACAGGCGCAGATTCCGCAAAAACGCCCGGTCAGCCTTAGTCAATTTTTTCTCATCCACACCGAACTTGAGCTGGCTCATGGTCGCCTGGATCTGCTGCCAGGTTTCCTCCGGAACGTTTTTCTGAAGCCGGACATAATGCAGTCCGTTGGTGATGGTTTCACCCCGGGAATTTTTCTGGATCCGGGGAATCAACCGCTGTTGCAAATCCGCCTCGCTCATCCGCAGCCAGGGAGCCAGCGCATGGGCCACCACCGCCTGCTGGCCGCCAATCATGGACGGATCCGCACAAACCAGCTTGACCGAGACGCTGGTGGCGAGCAGGTTGCCGTTCACATCCAGGATGTCGCCGCGTTTGGCCAAGCGCCAGGAAGTCTGCTGGGTTTTTTTCTCCGCGAGCCTGGCCAGTTCGTCATGGCGCCACACCTGCAGATCCATCAGCCGGAAGCCGAGCCCGGCGAAGGCGAGCACCACCAGCGCCAGCAGCGCCAGCGCGCGTTTAAATTGTTGCTCCCGTTTGATCATCCAAAGACGGCCAACCACCCGTGGCGGTAGGTTCCTCAACCAACGGCGTCACGGGCGGCGGCCAAAATTTCAAGTTTTATCACGGTGACACACCCGTCGGCCGCGCGGCAAACTGGCGTGCGTAAATGCTTTTCTCTGACGGTGTAAACGGCGTTTCCGACAGGCGAACCACCTGGCCCGGCTGGGCCGGCATCAAGCCCAAGCCGCGGGCACGCTGGTCCAGTTTGACCGGGGACCGCAAATCCGCGAGCTGGTCGCCGAGCATCTGGTTGTTGCGTTCAAGCTGGACCAGCCGCAATTCGGTTTCGCGTATCTGCTTGCCCAGTTGATAGACCTGGCTTTTTTGCCAGACGTAACCGACCGCGGAACCCGCGATCACCAGGCATAAAAACAAGGCCTTCAATGCCGGGCCAAACCGGATCGCCGCCGCCTGATTTTTTCGATTCTTTGCCATTTCAAATATTTTTCTCCAGCACCCGCAGCTGGGCGCTCCGGGCGCGCGGATTTTCCCGCAATTCAACTTCGCCCGGCAAAATCGCCTTCCGCGAAACCCACTTCAATTCCGGCACACAGGGCGTCCGCAGCTCCGGCACATCCACCTGGCCGCGGAAGGTGTAATCCCGTGTTTTTTCACGGCCGAATTCTTTTACCACTCGATCTTCGAGCGAGTGGAACGTGATGACCGCCAAGCGTCCGCCGGGCTTTAAAATCTTCACCGCCGCCTGCAGGCCCCGCTGGAGCGAGCCGATTTCGTCATTCACCGCAATGCGCAGCGCCTGGAACACCTTCGTCGCCGGGTGCGCTTTTTTTCCGTGGCGCGGCGCCAGCCGCTCGATCAAATCGGCCAGCTGCTTCGTCGTCTCAAATCTCCGGAGCGCGCGGTCGTGAACAATCGCCTTCGCAAACCGCCGGGAATCGCGCTCATCGCCATATTCCCAGAAAATCCTCGCGAGCGTCCCGGCATCCCCGCCGTTCACCAGATCCGCCGCCGAGAGCCGCTGCCGGTCGTCCATCCGCATGTCCAGCGGTCCGTCGGTCTGAAAACTGAACCCGCGCGCCGCCACGTCCAGCTGGGGCGAGCTCACGCCCAGGTCCAATAACGCCCCGTCACAACTCTGTTCAGAGACCCAGTCCGCCAGTTCCGCAAAATTTCCGCGCCGGATCTCAAAACGGCCGGCAAATTCCTGCGCCAGCCGCGTCCGGGCGGCCTCAACCGCGGCGCCATCGCGATCGCACCCAGACAGCCATCCAGTCGGTGAACTCGCGGCCAAAATGATCGCCGCGTGACCAGCTCCACCGAGGGTCCCGTCGGCGTAACGGCCGTTCGGGCGCGGGTTCAGGGCGGCCAGCACCTCCGCCGCCATCACCGATTTGTGAATGAACTCTGGCACTGCGCATTTGGCAAAGGGTTAAAGGGCGGTCGCCTTCATGATCCGCTCGCCCACCGCAGCCCATGATTTTTTGGCCGGCGAGGCGTCTGCCGCCGGTTCACGGGCCGGGCGCGATTTCATCGGGACGATCTCCACGTCCGCATCGGTCAAATCGTTGTGGACAACTTTCACCTTTTCCAAAGAGAGCTCGACTTGCACGGCCGTCGGGGTTTTGTTCGTGGACGGCAGCGCGTCGCGAAAGATTGAAACCGGATTGAATTTACTGACCCAGGTGGATGGGCGAGCCGGTCCCGCCGGGGACGCCACCGGCATCGGCGCGGAAATTTTTTGCGTTTTGCCCCACGGCAACGACGTAGTGGCTCTGACCAGTTCCGGGGGTTTTTGGACCGCAGGTCTGGCCGATTCCGCCGGCGCGGCCGGATTAGCAAACGGATTTTTGGGCGAAACAAATTGCGGCAGATAAAAGCGTTTGTCCGGGCGATAGGCGGCGGGCCTGCCGCCACCGATGATGCTTTTTCCCGCGCTCAGTAATTTTCCCAGGTTCATAATTTTTTAGTCCATCAGCTTGAAGGCTTCGGATGCCAGCACGGCGTCCGCCGCCTTGACGTTTTCGTAACGACTCGGATTCCAGATCTCGAAACGGTCCAGCAGGCCGACCAGCACCACCTCGTCCTTGATGGACGCCGCCCGCGCCATTTCGTCCGGCAGACAAATCCGCCCGGCTTTGTCGAGACTCACCTGGACGGATTCGCTGCCAATAAAGCGTTTAAGGACGACCTTGTTGGGGTTGCCGTTTGGCATCGCGTCAATGTCCGCCTTCATCTTCGCCATTTCCGATGGCGGCAATACACGCAAGCAACTGCCCGCCTGATGCTGCGGCCAGAGCATGACCGTCAGTTCGGCGCCTTCCGTTTCCGGCCGCCACTTGGCTGGAATCTGAACGCGCCGCTTCTCATCCACTCCATGCCGATAACATGAATTGTAATAAGTCGGTCCCTTTGTCACAGCAGCACTCATTTATTCACCAAAAACCCCAAAATCACCCATTCCACCCAGAACGACCCACTTTTAACCACTTTAACCCACCCAAGTCAACAAAAATCCGCCATCAAACCGCTGTTTATTGGAAAGTTATTCACATTTTTAAAACGCATCGGGGACTGTGGTAAAACTTTTAAACGTGGCGGCTTGAAACTTTATAGCCGAGACTTGAAACTCGCCGGGATGCGAACCGCAGATTTTGATTTTGTCCTACCGCCGGAACTCATTGCCCAGCAGCCCGCACCCAAACGGGATGGATCGCGATTATTGGTTTTGCACCGCCGTGACGGTCAAATGGAACATCGGAAATTTCTCGATTTGCCGGAATTTTTACGCGCCGGGGACGTGCTGATTTTAAATAATTCGCGGGTGATTCCCGCGCGTCTGTGGGGCCAGAACGCCCGGAGCGGCGGCAAATTTGAACTGCTATTACTGGAGGAAAATGTGACAAATGATTGGTGGGCCATGCTGCGCCCCGGCAAAAACGCCCGGGTGGGAACCCGCATCATCATCCATAACGGGCTGGGCGAGCCGACAGCACTAATTGCGACCGTCACCGACGTGAACGCCGAGGGTCATCGGCGTTTAAATTTCTCCGGCACCCCTGACATCAGTCGCGAACTGGATGCGCTCGGGGAAATTCCATTGCCGCCCTATATCGAGCGCGCGCAGCCGTTGCCGGACGACAAAAATCGGTATCAAACCGTTTTCGCCCGGCCCGCCGGTTCCGTCGCCGCGCCAACCGCCGGCTTGCATTTTACGAAAGCAATTCTGGGGGAAATCCAATCGCGCGGGGTGGAGATCGGTTTTGTCACGCTGCATGTCGGTCCGGGAACTTTTCAACCGTTAAAAACGGAAACGCTCGCCGCGCACAAGATGCATGAGGAACGGTTTGAAGTCGGCGAAGCCACCGTTCGCGCCGTGAACGCCGCGAAAGCAGCCGGCCATCGCGTGATTGCCGTCGGCACGACCAGCATGCGCGTGCTGGAAAGTGTCGCCGGTCAAAATGGCGGAAAACTCAAGGCGGGCAGCGGGAAAACGGGGATTTTCATCCGTCCACCCTTCGATTTCAAAATCGTGGATGTGTTGCTGACCAATTTCCATCTACCCCGCTCCACATTGCTGATGCTCGTCAGCGCATTTTGCGCACCCGGCAAAACCGGCGGGCGCGAAACGGTTTTGACCGCCTATGCCGCGGCCATCCAAGAACGTTACCGGTTCTTCAGTTACGGTGACGCGATGCTCATCTGGTAATTTTTGGCTTTGAATTTTGGATTTTAAGTTAAAAGTGAGGCGCGCGTGGATTCAAAAATCAAAAATCAAAAATCAAAATTTCCGTTCGTCCGGGTCAACATGGCGATGACGGCGGACGGGAAAATTGCGACGGCGAACCGTGCCGTCTCGACTTTTGGCAGCCCGCGGGATCACGAACATTTGCTGGAATTGCGGGCAACGGCAGATGCGGTCATGGCCGGGGCGGCCACCGTAAATGCCGCGCCCATCAACCTGGGCCCGGGCGGGGCGAAATTTCGCCGGATACGATTGAAACGCGGCCTGGCCGAATACAATCTGCGCGTCATCGTCAGCGGCAGCGGCTCTATCAATCCGGAAGCCGAAATCTTCAAAAACAAATTTTCGCCCATCATCATTTTAACGACCGCCAGGATATCCCGGACAAACCTTAAAAAGCTCCAAGCCGTGGCTGATGAAGTGAAAATTTGCGGCAATTCGGAGATCAATTTTCGGGCGGCGTTCCGCTGGCTGCGAACCCGGTGGAGTGTGCAGAGTTTGCTCGTTGAAGGTGGCGGGGAACTGAATGACGCCCTTTTCCGCGCCGGTCTGGTGGACGA
Source organism: uncultured Verrucomicrobia subdivision 3 bacterium (assembly GCA_903822015.1). Taxonomy (GTDB): domain Bacteria; phylum Verrucomicrobiota; class Verrucomicrobiia; order Limisphaerales; family UBA11358; genus UBA11358. The sequence goes on from CAIJNQ010000014.1 coordinate 10,086, forward strand.
AATTCACCTGACCATCTGCCCAATTATTTTCGGGGGCCGCGGGGCGCCAACGATCGCCGAAGGCATAGGTTTATTGCATCTGAATGCGGCAAAAGAATTCAGAATCAAATCAATTAGAAGGGTTGGTAACGAGTTATTCACCGTCTTTTCCGACCGGAAATAAGCCATTTTTGCGTTTTTCGTAAAAAATAGATCAAGTTTCTGAAAAAAAAGGCCGGGTGGATTTACATCCACCCGGCTTTGCGATTCAAACCTCCAGCCAAAGACTACGGACTGGTCACTTTATAGAATTTCTGCGGCTGATTTGTGGCCGAAGCATCAATGAAGTTGTAGGTGCCTGCGGGATTTTCGGTCGGGTGACCAAGGTTTTGCCACTGACTTGGGAAGGTCAGTGCCAAATTGGTGGTGCCCCAAACCGTGAACTGCCAGGCGGCCCCAGGGGTATTGGCGAAGCTAAATTGAGCACCGGCGCCAGGCCCGGCTCCGCTGCCCGCATAAGCCAGGTTACCCAACGTGGGTTGCGTCACGGAAACCACAGTCGGTGTAGCGGAAACACTCAAGTTATCAATCGCAACGTCCTGGGCACTGCCCAGCGTATTTGCGCGCCAAAGCAACCAAAGAACCGCGTTCGGAGGCCAGTTTGAAATCACCAAGCCCGAAGCTGCAAGGCTGACTTGGTTGGAGGATTGCGTGCCGTCATTGATGGTTGTGGATCCCGACGTCGGGAACACAACATTCAGGTTGGACACATAGACGATTCCATTGGTGGCATCCCACACATCAGGATGAAATGTGGAGCTGGTACCAGCAGGATCAATGAAATATCCAAATTCCAGCGGCTGCGAATTGGCGTTATTACGCCACAGTTCACCAAGGTAACCAATATTGAGCGTGTTCAAGCTGTTGCCGGTATTGTTGACCAAAGCCACACCCATTGCATTCGCCCCCGTTTTGGTGGTGGCAATCAAGCCGAGCGCACGATTGGTTATCGAGTTCAACGGTGAACCATCGGCGCGATAATTCATACCGTTGTCCATTATGCAACCCTGGCTCTGGTCGCCAAAGGTGACGCCGAACTCCATGTTGTTCTGGCACCAGCCGTACCAGCCAGGCATCGTGCTGTTGAGACCCAAACCACCAATGAAGCCGTTGGTGAGAATCGGATACCCGAAGTCGACGGGATTATCAATGGAGTAGATGCGTGAAATTGCCAAACTGGCAGTAACACCCGGATTGCCATTGGTGACCAACACGGCAAGGTTGGTCACAATAAATTGGGCATTTTGGGGATTGTCACCGGCGAGACTTCCCCCATAGGGAATAATCAATGAATTGAAATTCTGCGTATAATTCTGGCCGATGCTGTTATAGGCAACAAAGGTGTGGGCCGGAGCCACTGTAACGTTCAAGACAACCGGCGAACTGGTTATGGATCCACCCGGATTGGTAACCACGAGCACATAATTGGTCGCGCTGGCGACGTTGGCGCCCGTGATTCCAAGACTAGCCGTCCCAGTCCCGCTGTAAACACCGGCATCCGACAACGCGACGGGGCCAGTGCCGTTGCTTTTACTGGAATACCACTGGTAGGTCATCGAGAAACCATACGCGGCGGCATAATTGGTATAGTTTCGTCCGATAAACGTGGTGCCAACGGACGGGACTTGCACAAAAATCGGACGGGCATACTTGATAGTCAAGTTCGCGACGATATTGCTGGTATACCCGGCGATATTCGTGACCACCAATTCATAATCCCCACTGTCCGCAGTCGCTGCCTGCGTGATAGTCAAGACGGCGGTCTGGGTGCCGCTGTATTCGCCGGCATCCGACAAGGCGGCGCCTTTGAAATACCACTGGAAGCCTCCCTTGGGATCGGTTCCGCTGATGCTGGGCGTGATGATCTGATTATTGCCAACGTTGTTGGTGAGATTTTGCGCCACACCGAAAGCCGGCAGAGTGGCTGCGCCCGAAACTGTCAAGGTGGCAATCGAACTCGTCACGGCTCCGTAGTTATTGGCGACCACACACTTGTAAGTTGAGGAATTATCTGAAAGCTGAACTGAGGTCAGGTTCAGAGCTGAACTGGTTTGACCCGCCATGGTCGAACCATTTTTCAGCCATTGATACGTGAGACCGGCAGTGGATGAATACGAACCCACGGCAAAGCTGACGTCGTCGTTCGCAACGGCGGACCAATCAACCGGATTGTTTGTAACCACAGGGCGGAGGTCAGGCGTAAAGGTGACAGATTTGAAAACGACGTTGGTCAACTGTTGGCCATTGCTGTCCGCCCAAGGATGAACCACGGTGGTCAACACATTCGTCGTGCAAATGATGGTGTTGGTTCCGATCACGACATTGTTGGTATCAAGAATGCGGATTACGCGGTTTCCATAGTAGGGGTTGCCAAGCCAGGGGGTATCGCTGGTTGTCGCATAAATCACCGGATTAGGGCCGCTCCAGTCCACCGAGACGCTGAAAGCGCCAACGAGCACGTTGGTATTTTCGGGATTGGTAATGACATCATTAGTCATGATGCCGGAATTACGATCGAGATAACCAGGGATACCCAGATTGTAGGCAATCTGCCAATCCAAACCGACTTTAATGTATTTCTGAATACCGCCGGCCGTATCCGTGACGTAGGCGACGTTGTTTTGCGGGCTAATATCAAAGCCGATGCAGGTGGTAAACGGGACTGCAGCCGGAATTTGCAGCTTCAAGTAAGAGGCCGCCGTTGGATATGGAACCGGGTTGTTATAAAAATCAACGAAGGTGTAGATGCCGGCCGGATAAAGGTTCACCGATTCACTTTGCTTGATTGAAGCATAGAGTTGATTATTGATGATCTTCGAAAAGGAAGTGAAGGCTACGTTTTGAAATTGGATCGGCTGTCCATCGTAAAGCCCCGGATTGAAAAAGAGACTGCCGTAACCGTTGCCACATCCCCAGAAATCGCCTTGGCCGTCCGTGGCCAAACCGCGCGGATTGGTTTTGCCGGTGGCAATCCCGTACCAGCTCGGACCACGATAGGGGTTGGCATAATTACCGAAAGCGTCAACCGTGCCGATGCCACGATCATAGCTCAGGTTGGAAGGAGCCGTCTGGCCACCGGTGGTGATGGACAAAATATCACCCTGATAGCCAGCAAAGGTCACCCTGCTTTTGTCCCCGGCCAAAGTCATACCCCCTTCGGTACCAGCATTACCGTTGATCAGCATGGCCGTGTCCCCATTCGTCGGGATGATCACCTGATAACTCCAGTTATTGGTCTGGTTGAAACCGTTGGGGTCAAACTGGTCAATAAATAGTTGAGTCTGCCGGCTGCCGGCGATGTCATCCGCGGAATAATTGGTAATACCCAAGGTAGCTCCCAAGGGCTTGCAGCGGCCGGGACCGCCGGTTCCCAATTGGAGCACGGCTAGCTGACCGGGAGTGAATGCGGGGTTCTGAGCCTGAACACTGCCGCTTAAGAGCGCCGCCAGGGCGACAACATAAGCGGAATTTTTTATACGTTTCATTTAAGAATTAAGCTTCGATTTTATGGATGTTTGGTTTTTACGACACCTGACGGAAATGAAACTAGCCATGAAGGGTGACGCGGAAAGGTCATTTCGGTTACAAACCTGTTACATCAGAAAGCTTGCTAACATTAATATAAGTCTGACACACACTGACAATTAACTGTCTCCAAAACGTCACCTCTCGGTCATTTAATCGTAACAAATGCATGTAACCATGTGCGCGGCTTTTATGAAGTCTCGACCGCCGGGTGGCACGAGATCACGAATTAATTACCAACCCACTGTTAAAAATAAAATGATAACGCACAACAACCAGCGACGCGGATTCACACTGATTGAACTTTTGGTGGTTATCGCCATCATCGCGATTCTGGCGGCCATGCTCCTACCTGCACTCGCCAAGGCCAAGGCCAAAGCCCAGGCCATAGGCAGCTTAAACAATTGCAAACAATGGGCGCTCGCCCTGACACTTTATTCGGATGACAGCGACCAATATTTGCCCATGACCAAGATTCCCAATGGCACGCCCGGCACGCCCGGAGATTATGTTGAAGATACGCCGCGCTGGCTGGACCTGACCGATGTGGAACATCAAAACATGGTCAGTGGCACAACGTATGGCCGGAGCGCCTGGTTCAACGCCCTGCCACCTTATATCCATACAGATCCGCTCTACCTGGTGGCAGTCAAATCAACTTATGACCAATACAATAAAGGTCGGAGCATATTTTGGTGTCCCACGGTTACGTCACAACCTTTGGACAAAACTTTGAACGCGAATACCCGGGCGCTCTTTTCCTATGGTATGAATTCAAAACGAGTAGACCCAAATGATCCCGCAATTTATCCGCTCAAATTGACTCAGATCAAAAGCCCGTCGGCGATGGTGGCCTTTTCAGAAAACCGGATGCGGGCTGACGACACCCCCTATATCGGCGACCCGACGAAAGCCCAGACCTTGGGCAGTCCGCAATGTTACACCACCCGTTTTTCCGGGCGGCACAACAAGGGGGGAAATATTGTTTTCTGCGACGGGCATGCTGCCTGGTTTAAATACAGCTATGTGGTCCTGCCTCAAAACAGCAATGGCAAGCTCGCCGCGGATCCCGGCAATTCTGACATCCAGTGGACTTGGGATGGCCATGTGGTTCCATAAAAACTAAATATTCACCAATGAAATTTAACACCCAGGTGCGCACATTACGCGCCACGCTTCTTGTCGCGTCGGTTCTCTTCGCCGCATATTTCAGCACGCTTGCGCAGTCAAATAACACAACAGTCACTTATTTGCAGGCGGGCAAGCCCGACGCCATCGTTTTGCTCGCACCGCCACCGCTGCCTGACTCACCGGAGCAGGCCGCCGAAATGGACGAGGTCCGGGCCGTGTATCATGCCGCGAGCAGCAACGACATGGCCATCGCCTATTCGGAAAAGAAATTTTCCATATTCACCTTCGCTCCCGCCATCGGGGATTTCTTCCAGCCGGGCAAATTTCCCAAGGCGGAGGCGTTCTTCGAGCGCGTGCAAAAACAGGCCGAGATCGTCACTGACGGCGCCAAGAATTATTTCAAGCGCCCGCGGCCTTTCACGACCGACCCCAGCCTGGCCAATGGCAAGCTGGAAAAAAGTTTCAGCTATCCGAGCGGCCACTCCACCGAGTCCATGGTCCTAGGGCTCGTCCTCGCCGATCTGTTTCCGGACCGTCACGAGGCCATCCTCGCCAAGGCGCGCAGCATCGGCTGGCATCGGGTGGAGATAGCCCGGCATTATCTTACGGACATATATGCCGGCCGTGTCCTGGCCCAGGCCATCGTGCGCGAAATGAAGGTCAATCCGGATTTCCAAAAAGATTTTGCCGAGGCCCAGGCGGAAATTGCCACGTCACAATCCATCAAGAACTAAAAGCGGTAGGTTCTTATCCCGCCCGCGCCGGAATAATTTCGGCGCAGATTTTACTTTTCCAGGTGACTGGCTTTGGTTTCCACCCAGCGGGCAAATAGCCACAGCAGGTCTGAAAGCCGGTTGAGGTAGATGATGATTTCCGCGTTCTTCAATTCACCGGACTCCTGCATCGCGCAGACGCGGCGCTCGGCGCGGCGGCAAACGGTGCGCGCCAGATCAAGCGCCGCGGAATTTTTCGTCGCGCCCGGCGTGGCCCAGCCTTTGAAACTGACTTTTTGAGATTCGATTTCCAGCACGAGCGCGTCGAGCTTCGCCGTCATGGCTGGCGTCACGAGCGTGTGGCCGTCCTTGGTGTAGCGCGGCAGATCCTCCTGTGTGACGCTCAATTCGCCCATTAAATCCACGAGGCCTTTCTGGATCCAATACAAATTATCCCGCACAAAATTGTCCGTGGCCGAGGCGCGGGCAAGTCCGAGCGCCGCATTCAATTCATCCACCGTGCCGTAGGCTTCCACCCGCACATGGGTTTTCGGAACGCGCCGGTTATACATCAAACCGGTTTTTCCACCGTCGCCCGTCCTGGTCGCAATGCTCATGGCAACCAGCTAAACGTTTTAACCGGCGCTTGCCAAGCAGAACCTGCATGACAGCGCACGGTTAGGAATTTACTTTTCAGACGCATCCGGCTTTACTGTCCGCACACCGGTTTATAACCATCCAATTGATTTCAACGACACGATGAAAACAAATCAGGGCATTTACATCGGCACCGACAGCGGCGCCACCACCACCAAATTTTCCGCCGTCTGGGAAAACGGCGAGACCATCAGCACCAAAGTTCTTCAGCGCCCGACCGGTTCGGAAAAAGGCCGCGAAGCCGTCATCAGCGGCTGGATCGCCGGCATCGGCGAGTTTCTCGGGCAAAACCAACTGCAATGGGCGCAGGTTCAGGGCGTCGGCCTCGCGATTCCCGGGCCGTATGAACGCTACGGTGTGTTTGGCAAGTCGCCGAATCTGCCCGCCAGTTTTTGCGGCTGGGATGTTTATTCCGATTACCGCGCGGCGCTGGCGAAAACGGCCGGTCGCCCGGTGCCGCTCGTCGTGGGCAACGACGGGAATTACGGCGGGGTGGCCGAGGCGCGGCTGGTGCGCGGCGACACGAAAGCGTCGGTCGCCATGCTCATGCCCGGCTCCGGTCTGGGCGCGGCGTTTGTCGGCGCGGATGGGCTTTCATTGGACGGCGACACGCTGGCCGGCATGGAAGCCGGACACATGCCCGTGCCGCTGCAACTGCTCGGGGTCACCGGCAAACCGTTCCCGTGCGGCTGCGGCCGCGACTGGGGCTGCGTCGAGGCTTACACCACCATTTCCGGTCTGCCGCATCTGCTGGCGGAAAAATTATTGAAATATCCGGACCACGAACTCGCCAGGTCCGCCGCGCCCAGCAAGGAAAAGGTTTTGTCCCTGCGCGGCCGGGCGCAAAAAGGCGATGCGCTGGCCGTGGAGATTTTTGATTTCCAGGCGCGCGTCATGGGTATCCACGTTGCGAACCTGGCGATGGCGTTGGACCCGGGCATTTTCGTCATCGGCGGCGGCTTGATGGATCACGAATCGACCACGCCGGAATTCCGCGAGCGCTACCTGCGCCTCATCCGCGAGGCGGCGCAGCCGTATCTCTGGGCACAGCAGCGTGACACCCTGAAAATTGTCCCCGCCGTGCTGGGCGAATTGTCCCAGGCGATAGGCGCCGCGCTGGTGGCGCTTTATAAAAGTCGCGCCTGATTCAGGCCGGCTTCTCGGGCTGACTTTAATTTTTGTAGTGGCCCATCGCTCCGCCGGATTTCAAAGGGGAGTGATGTGCTGGAACTGCCGGCACCGAAACTGCCGGTGCCGCGAGTTTTTGATAAGCCAGAATGCCCTTCACCATCGCCGCCGCCATTTGCCGGCGATAAGCGGAATCATAAATCTTTTTCCCCTCGGTAGGATGCGTCATATAGCCGCCTTCAATCAAAATCGCCGGCATTTCCGCATCACGTAAAACCGCGAACCGCGCCCGCCGCACGCCGCGGTCTTCCACGCCCAGGTTGCGCACTAGTGATTTTTCCATCTGATACGCGAGCAGCAGGCTTTTATATTCAAAGCGGTTGGCCGTGGTCGAGCCGTAGTTGCCGCCTTCGCCCTGCGCGTTGGACGATGCCGCGCCGACGGGCGTGATGCAATAGGTCTCCGGCCCCTCGACTTCATTCTTACCGGCCTGGGTGGCGTTGAAATGCAGGCTCACAAACAGATCTGCGCCACGCTCATTGGCAAGATCCGGACGCATGGGCAATTCCACAAACGTGTCCTTGGTCCGCGTGAGTATGACATTGAAGCCGAGTTTTTTCAGCTGGTCGCGCAGTTCCAGCGCCAGCGCCAGGGTGTAGGTTTTTTCGCTGTGGCCAAAAAATCCGCCGACGCGGTTACCCGTGTCCTTCCCCCCGTGCCCGGGGTCAAGGCAGATTGTCATGATCTTTTTCGGCTCGACGTAACGCGATGGGAACAGCAGCGGCAGGATGGTCTTGTCCAGATCCAGTTGCGTAACCAGCGGCACACCCTTCACGTTCGCCACCGGAAAGGACAGCCGCACATTTACGCCGTTGATTTCCGCCAGCGCGGAATCCACTTCAAACACCAGCCGCGCCGTGCGGTTGGTCAGGGTGACTTCGTTGCCGTGATTGCGGGTGTAACCGTAAAAGCCGTTTCCGCGAGCCCATTCCGCCAGCGGCGTGTAATTGTGACCGTAGATCAGTGCCGCGTGCGCGGCCGATCCGCCGGCGACGATCAGAACCGCGACGAACAGCGCGAATCTTTGTGTCATGGCCGCGCAGATTGCCTGCGCGGCCCGCATGATTCAAGGGAAAGCTACGGCTGGACAGCCGGCGACGGTGCCGGCGCGGACGGATTTGAAAACACGTCGTACTCGAACTGCGCAAGGTAATACAGGGGGTAAACCCGCTTGAACACCAGCACCGGAAGCAACAGCACCGTGCCGATGAACGGAAGAATCATCAAGCAACCCGCACAGCAACAGGTCACCAAAATTGTCAGTAAAACGAGGGTGCCAATGGCCATGCCGAGCACGATCTGAAACAGGAGATACAACGCGAACTGTCCGGGATATGAAACCAGGAGTGCATACAATCCCCCCCATGCCGCCAGGCAGCTGCAATCGCGGAGATATTGGATGGGCACTACAAAATCCACGAGAAACTTTTGAAGCACCGCAAGGACAATCGCCACGGCCAGCAGCACCAGCACCAGCCCGGCCGCCGTCAAGACTCCGGCCACGTCCGCTTCGCCCCGCAAAAACATTCTGACGATGGTCAGCACGATGAAAACCACCAACGGCAGCGTCAAAATCATCCCGATCAAACTCAATCCGACGCGGAACCGGAACAGACTGTTGGCTTCAGCCGCGAATTTGCTCCACGGTTCCGCCACCGCCGCCTGGTCCAGCGCCACGCAGTGCAGGAACATGAATTTTCCCCGGCTGTTCAACCATAATAACAGCAGCCAAAGTCCAATACCCAAGATCAGCAGCAGGATTGCCACCGGGAGGATCCAGCCCAGATTGAGCAACACATAATCTCTGGACGCATGGTAATAATGCCGTAACTGTTCCGCCGGCGGGCCGTTATGATCGCCAAAATGATTCCCGAAATTAAAATTGCCGCCACCGACGCCGCCGGACTCGCCGAGACCAGCCAGCCACGCGCAGAAACCGAGGGTGATCCATTTGGCGAGGTCGAACGGCTTGAACAAAATCTGCTTCATGCGCTCGAGCGCCGGGGCGACCGGTTCCGCCACGCTGATTTCGCGAGGATGATTACAGGATGAGGTTTGGACGGTCATGGCTGAATTTCTGCCCGCGGCACAGGTTTGAATCAGGTGATTTAAAAAAGACTACCGCTGAACAGACCGGGGTCCAGAAGAATCTCATTACTGCAAGGATAGGCAAACGGCCCTATGCTGCCGAAGCCGCAAGCTCAACTCCAGCGGCCCACCCCGACCGCGCCGGCGATGGCCGCCAGGAGTTCGCCGTGATCCAGCGGTTTTTGAAAACAGGCGACGATGCCGGCGGCGGCGATCTGCGCTTTATATTTCTCCGGGTTGGTCCCCGAGATGACGATGATGGGAATGGGTTTCGGCCCATTGGCGCGCCGGAGCCACTCGATCACAAAAAAACCGTCTTGTGAGGGTCCGCCGACATCGCCGGGATTGAATGGAAACTCAAGATCCAGCAGGATTAAATCCGGTTTCTCCTGGCGCACCAATCCAAGGGCCACCGAAATATCACCCGCAATCAGAACCTGATAACCCCTCTTTTCGACGGCCTGCTGCACGGTCCGCTGAATGATCAAATCATCGTCCACCAACAAGATCTTACGGGAACATTTGCCAGGAATCTCATTCTGGCCCGGAGGGGGTTCGGCGGAAATGCCACCCCCCGACGTGCGTGACTCACCCTTCTGGCACGGCAGCCTTGTGGCATCAGCACCCGAGCGGGTAAGGTTCCGCCAGAATCGGAAAAAACGGTTGTCAACCTTCATGAACTCACCCAATTCTAGCAATATTCAAACCATCTGTGCATTGCCTGAATTACGCCAATCTTGCCAAGCCTGCCAAACTATCATCGGCCAAGCTGAATAACCGCGATTGTCCCGATTCGGGACAAGCGACGATTGATACTGGCAAAAGACGGGCCATTTTAAACTTTAAGCTTATTGACTGGTTTGTATGAAAGATTAAGTGCAAGATGCATCATGATAAAAACCAAGCCCTCCCGACGTCTCCGTTCCCAACCCCTCGCGACCGGCCAGGTCTGGCGCATGGCCGAGGCCAATCTTCAAGTGGGCATGGTGGGCAAACTGCTGGTACATTACAAACTTGGCAAACCTCAAGCCGTTCGCGTCGCCAACTCCTGCAGCGGCATCAAAACCATCGAAAAATTCTTGAAGGCCAACAAGGCCGTGTTGGTTTGAACCGTGGTTGATTGGATAAAAAATCAACCGGCGGGCGGCGGCAGCGACGCTCGTTTTTACCGTTGGCGTGGCGAACCGGCGAGGCCTTTTAACGGCTTAATCATTGAGGCCGCCGTGACTGAACCCCTTGATGTGTTCCAGGGTTGATGTCAGTCGGTTGGCCCGAGTCTCGATTAGTTTCACCTTCTGGTCCAGTGATGCGGTTTTCTCTTGGACGGAGGTTTTCTGGGTCAGCAGTAATTGGGTGGAAAAAAGCACTGCTGCGGGAGTCGCCGGCAGGGACGGACCAACATGTTTGAAGCTGGTCAGATTCATATCTCTACTCAACGAACCATCCTGCAAAAGTCAATCTAAATCGGCCCCGCCGCTACTCATGGGCTATGGCCATACCGGTTATTTTGAATAATGGGGCAAGGATAATTTTCCCTAGGTCAAACCTGATTTCCCGGCCATTCGCATAGGAGCGCCGGGAGAATTCCGGAAACGAAAACCAGCCGGCCGCGCCGCGCATTCTCGCGGGTTTTTTTGGTTAATGATTGATTTTTGTCGGAAACATTCGTTCAATCTCGCCAGTTTTATTTTGCAATGAACATCCACGAATACCAAGCCAAGCTGTTGCTTGCCCGATACGGCGTCACGGTCCCGCTAGAAATCCCTGCCCGGTCGCTCGCCGAGGTGCGCCCGGCGGCGGAAAAAATCGCCGCCAGCGGCAGTTCGCGCGTCGTCGTCAAATCACAAATCCACGCCGGCGGCCGGGGCAAGGGCACGTTCAAATCCGGTTTTCAAGGCGGCGTGAAAGTCGCTTCGTCCATTGACGAGGCGGTGGGTTTCGCCGGACAAATGCTCGGTCAGGTGCTGGTCACCAAGCAAACCGGCGTGGATGGCCGCCGGGTGCAAACGCTGCTGCTCGCCGAAGGCGCCAAGATTAAACGGGAATTTTATCTCGCCGTGCTGCTCAACCGCGAGACCTCCCGACCCCTCATCATGGCCAGCACCGAAGGGGGCATGGACATTGAGGAGGTTGCCGAAAAGCATCCCGAAAAGATTTTCAAGGAATCCATTGATCCCGCGGTCGGCATCATGCCGTATCAGGCGCGGAAGATTTCCGCCGCGCTCGGGCTCAAGGGCGATTTGTTCAATGCTGGCGTAAAGCTCATCACCGCCGTCTATCACACCTGGTGGGAATGCGACGCCGCGATGGTGGAATTGAACCCGCTGGCGGTCGTTGAATTGCGCGACGGCAAAGAAACCGTCATGGCGCTCGATGCCAAAATTTCGCTCGATGACAACGCGCTATATCGTCACAAGGATATTGTGGAGATGCGCGATTTGAACGAGGAAGCGCCGCTGGAAATCGAGGCCAGCAAATTCAATCTGAATTACATCAAACTTGACGGTTCGATTGCCTGCCTAGTTAATGGCGCCGGACTTGCAATGGCGACGATGGACATCATCCAGCATTTCGGCGGCAGCCCGGCCAACTTCCTCGACGTCGGCGGCGGCGCCAGCCGGGAGCAGGTCACGGCGGCGTTCAAGATCATTTTGAGCGACCCCAACGTGAAGGGCATCCTCGTCAATATTTTCGGCGGCATCATGGACTGCAATGTCATCGCCACCGGCATCGTCGCGGCGGTGACGGAAACGGGCCTGACCCTGCCGCTCGTCGTCCGGCTCGAAGGCAACAACGTTGCGGCCGGCAAAATAACCCTGGCCGAATCCGGGGTGGCCATCATCACCGGCGATTCGATGGCTGACGCGGCGCAGAAAGTGGTGAGGGCCGTGGGCCAGTAATTCACCGCCATGCTCCAGGTCACCGAAATCGCATTCAGCTGCTGCGCCGTCACGGACATGGCGCGGGCGCGGAAATTTTACGAGACCGTGCTGGGCTTGAAACCGACCACCGTGTTGGATTCGGAACAAGGCCAGTGGGTGGAATATGAATTTGGCCCGCACGCTTTGTCACTGGGTTCCTCCCCCATGTTTAAACCGAATGCCGATGGCTGCTCGGTGGCGCTGGAAGTGGAAAATTTTGACGAGGCGGTGGCGCACTTAAAGGATCAGCAGGTGAAATTCCGCATCGAGCCAATGACCACGCCCGTCTGCTCGATGACCATGATCTACGACCCCGACGGCAACAGCCTGTGCATTCACAAACGTAAAGCGGTTTAATTCTATTTTCTCATGTCAATTCTCGTCACCCCCCAAACCAAGGTTCTCGTTCAAGGCATCACCGGCAGCTTTGGCGCGAAACACGCCCAGCTCTCCCTGGATTATGGCACGCTCATCGTCGCCGGCGTCACGCCCGGCAAGGGCGGTCAATGCTTCGAGCACGGCGGCAGGAAAGTTCCCATTTTCGACACCGTCGCCGAGGCGGTGAAACAATCCGGCGCGACCGCCAGTGCGGTGTTTGTGCCGCCACCCTTTGCCGCCGATGCGATTCTCGAAGGCGCGGACGCCGGGCTTGAACTTGTCGTCGCCATCACCGAAGGCATTCCCGTGCGGGACATGGTGCGCGTGAAACGCGCCCTCGAAGGCAATGCCCGGACGCGGCTGATCGGTCCGAATTGCCCCGGCATCGTCACGCCCGGCGAAGGCAAAGACTCACACGGCGGCTGCCGCATCGGCATCGCGCCCGGCTACATCCATAAAAAAGGCCATGTCGGCGTGGTCTCGCGCAGCGGCACGCTCACTTATGAAGCCGTCTGGCAGCTCACGTCGCGCGGCGTCGGCCAAAGCACCTGCGTCGGCATCGGCGGCGATCCGGTTAACGGCACGTCCCATCTCGATGTCATCAAACTGTTCACCGCCGACCCGGAAACCACCGGTATCATCATGATCGGTGAAATTGGCGGCAGCGCGGAGGAGGAAGCTGCCGAATGGATCAAGTTAAATTGCCAAAAGCCGGTCGCCGGCTTTATCGCCGGCGCCACCGCGCCGCCCGGACGCCGCATGGGTCATGCCGGCGCGATTGTCAGCGGTGGCAAGGGCACGGCCGAGGCAAAGATTGCCGCATTCAAAGCCGCCGGCATCGGCGTCGCCGTCACGCCGAGCGAAATGGCCGACACGCTCTTGAAAATGATGTGAATGCCGGATTGCGAATGGCGAATATTTCGACATTCTAAATTCGCAATCTGAAATTCACATGGGCTACGTTGACTCCATCCTGAATCTGGCCGGTCTACTGCTGTGGTTCAAATGGCGTTCGTTGCCGTTTGACCCGTTTAATCACCGAATACCCGCCACGCTCGTCGGCACCTTGCGCCGCGCGGCGCCGTCGCATTTCCGCCGGTGGCATTTGTTGGCGGCCATCGCCGCCTTGGTGGTGTTGCGCGCGGTGATATACTGGTGGGTTGGTCCGGCGGTGCATTGGAATGGAAGAATGGATCTCGGCGTCATCACCCTGTCCTTCCGCAGCGACTTATTCCGGCGAATGCTCCTGTTCTCGACTTTCAGTTTCGGATTGGCCCTCGCCATTTTTTATCAGTGGCTGCTGCTGCTGTCGCTGCTGGCGGGGGCCGAGGCCAACCAGGGGGCCATTCACCGGCTGGTGCGGATGGCGCTGGGTGGGATTGACGACTGGCCGCGCCCGGCGAAACTCATTGCTCCGTTCGCCGCCACCGCCACGCTTTGGTGGCTTGCCACCTGGGCACTCACCTGGCTGGAAATTATTCCCCGGCCGTTCAGCGGCGCCCAGCGGCTCGAGGAATCACTGGTCATCGGCCTCGGCAGCTATCTGGTTTGGAAATTTGCCGCCGTCGGGCTGCTCAGTCTGCACCTGCTGAACACTTACATTTATTTCGGCCGGCACCTCTTCTGGAATGAGATCAACACCCTGGCGCAAACCCTCATGATACCGCTGAGGAAAATCCCCTGGCGGGTGGGTAAGGTGGATTTTGCGCCGTTGGTTGCGATCGGCTTGCTGTTCCTCGCCGCCGGCCTCGCGGAGCGCGGGCTAGCCTGGCTTTACGCCCGGCCGCCGTTTTGAAACGGTCAGGCGGTTTTCACCTTGGGAAGTTTGACCGTCACGGTCGTGCCCGAATCTTTGCGGCCATCAATAGCCAGCGTGCCGCCGTGCAGGTCGGCCAGACGCTTGGCGATGACTAGTCCCAGGCCGAGCCCCTGCTGCTCCTGCAGCTTGCGGTCGAATTGCATGTAGGCGCCGATGCGCTTGATCTGTTCGGTTGACAATCCGGCGCCCGAGTCCGTCACGGAAAATTCCACGCCATTGAACGTCTCGACCAGGCGGACCCGCACCGGGGTTCCCGCCTCGGAAAATTTGAACGCATTCTGGACGAGTTCGTTCACGATTTTGCCAAAATATTCCTCGGACATCGGCACGGGTACATTCGCCGCCTCAATCTTCAGATCCAGCGGCCGGTCCGCCTGCGCCGCCAGCACCCGCGCGGCCTTTTCGATGACCGCGGACGTCGTTTCCAGGCGGCCGATCCGCAGCGCATTGATATTTTTCGGGTCGGCGGCAATCAATTCCAGCTGCGCGTAAATCAAGAAATTCTCGATGAGCCGTTCCAGCCACTGGCTCGAGCTCAATATCTCCTGCCCCATTTCGGCCACCTCACCGGCCTTGAGCGTGGCGGCGGAAGTGGCAAGCAACTCGGCATTGGAAATGATGCCGTTGAGCGGCGTGCGCATTTCATGCGGCATCATCAGGCTGATATTGTCGCGGAGGTGCCGGAGTTTGCTTTCGGCCTCGTCCCGCACGGTCTGCGATTTTTTCAGGCGGGCTTCCACGGCGGCATAGAGCACGTCGGTCGTGAATGGCTTGGGCAAGTAATCGTCCGCGCCTAGTTCCATACCGTGCCGCATGCCGGCGTTGTCCGCCAGGCCGGTCATCAGGATAAATGGAATCGCGGCCGTCGGGGCTTCGGTGCGCAGCGCCGCGAGCGTGAGATAGCCGTCCACCTTGCCCATGTTGACATCGCACAGGATGAGGTCGGGCAATTCGGCGCGGGCCTTTTCAATGCCCTCGTGGCCGTTGTGCGCCTCGATCACCTCGTAGCCGCGCTGCCGCAGCGCGAGCTGGATCATTTCGCGCAACCACTCTTCGTCGTCGATGATGAGGATTTTTTTCACTGCCAATCGCAATCCAATTCAGCGGGGCCCGCCGCTCCGGGGTCACTTCCGTTGGTCCAGGGGAACATAGTTGTTGATGGTGCGCCCGGTGTAAATCTGGCGGGGCCGGTAGATCCGGCTCTTCGGCTCTTCCATGATTTCCTTGTAATTCGCAATCCAGCCCGGCATCCGGCCGATGGCAAAGATCACCGTGAACATCTCCACCGGAATGCCGATGGCGCGCATGATGATGCCGCTGTAAAAGTCGACGTTCGGATACAATTTCCGCTCGACGAAATAGGAATCTTTCAAGGCCGCCTCCTCGAGTTTTTTGGCGATTTCCAGCAGCGGATCAGTGATGTGCAGCTTCGCCAACACCTCGTCGCACGCCTTCTTGATGATTTTTGCGCGCGGGTCATGGTTCTTATAAACGCGGTGGCCGAAGCCCATCAGCTTCTTACCGCTGTTCTTGTCCTTTGCCGCCGTGATGAATTTCGACCCATCGTCGCCGGACTTGTGAATGTCCGCCAGCATCTCCAGCACCGCCTGGTTCGCGCCGCCGTGCAACGGCC
>CAIJNQ010000015.1 GCA_903822015.1 uncultured Verrucomicrobia subdivision 3 bacterium
ATTCTAAAAAACCTTATTAAATTATGCGCTACGGACATTTTGACGACACGAACCGCGAATACGTCATCAGCCAGCCGGACACGCCGCTGCCGTGGATGAATTATCTCGGCTGCGAGGCGTATTTCGGCCTGATCTCCAACACCGCCGGCGGCTATTCCTTTTACCGCGATGCCAAGCTCCGCCGCCTGTCGCGCTACCGCTACAATAACGCGCCCTTTGATGTCGGCGGCCGCTATTTGTATCTGCGCGACAACGAAACGGAAAAATTCTGGTCGCCCTCGTGGCAGCCCACCCGCACCAAGCTGGATGACTACGAGTGCCGCCACGGCATGGGCTACACGATCATCGGTTCCACCTTTGAAAAAATTGAGGCGCAGACCACCTACTTCGTGCCCCTCGGCGAGACGCTGGAAGTCTGGAAATGTAAAATCACTAACCACCGCAAAAAAGCGGCGAAGCTCTCCCTGTTTTCCAGCCTCGAATTCTGCCTCTGGGACGCGCAGGACGACAACACCAATTTCCAGCGCAACTTCAGCACCGGCCAGGTCGAGATCGTGGACGGCGTTATTTATCACAAGACGGAATATCGCGAGCGCCGGAATCACTTCGCCTATTTCGCCTGCTCGGAAAAACTCGCCGGCTTCGACACGCAGCGCGACACTTTTCTTGGTGCGTATCGCAGCTGGGATAATCCGGCGGCGGTGGCGCGCGGCAGGTCCTTCAGCTCCGTCGCCTGCGGCTGGGCCCCCCACGGCTCGCATCACGTCAAAGTCAATTTGCCGCCCGGCCAGTCAAAGGAAATCATCTTCGTCCTCGGCTACCACGAAAACGCCGTGGCTGAAAAATTCAGCCCGCCCGGTTCGCAGACGATCAACAAGGCGACCGTCAAGCCCGTCATCGCGAAATATCTGGACGCCAAGAATGTCGCCGCCGCGTTCTCGAAACTAAAGGAGAACTGGGACCAGCTGCTCGGCGTTTATCAGGTGACCTCGCCGGACATCCACGCCAACCGCATGGTCAACATCTGGAACGCCTACCAGTGCATGGCCACCTTCAACATGTCGCGCTCGGCATCCTTTTACGAATCCGGCATCGGCCGCGGCCTCGGCTTCCGCGATTCCAACCAGGATCTGCTCGGCTTCGTTCACATGGTCCCCGGCCGCGCCCGCGAACGCATCCTCGATTTGTCCGCCACCCAGCTCAAATCCGGCGGCGCCTTCCACCAGTACCAGCCGCTCACCAAGCGCGGCAACCACGAGCTGGGCTCCAATTTCAACGACGATCCGCACTGGCTCATCCTCGGCGTCGGCGCCTATCTCAAGGAAACCGGTGACTGGGGCATTCTCGACGAGCCCGTGCAGTTTGAAAACGAGCCGGGCTCCGAGCAGCCGCTCTACGAGCATCTGCGCCGCAGTTTCCATTACACGCTGGAACGCCTCGGGCCGCACGGCCTGCCGCTCATCGGCCGCGCCGACTGGAACGATTGCCTGAACCTGAATTGTTTTTCCGACACGCCCGGCCAGTCGTTCCAGACCACCACCAACAAGGAGGGCAAGGTCGCCGAATCCGTGTTCATCGCCGGCCTGTTCGTGCTCGCCGCCAAGGAGCTGGCCGCCATCGCCACCCGGCGCGGCTTGCCTAAGGAAGCCAAACATTATCTCGCCGCGGCGGCGAAGATGGAAAAAGTCATTTACCGGCACGGCTGGGACGGCGCCTGGTTTATTCGCGCCTACGATGATTTTGGCAAACCCGTCGGCTCGAAAGTTTGTCCGGAAGGGAAAATTTTCATCGAGTCGCAGGGCATGTGCATCATGGCCGGCGTCGGCCTGGACGACGGCCGGGCGAAGCTCACGCTCGCCTCCGTCAACCAGCATCTCGCCACCCGACACGGCATCGTGCTCCAGCAGCCGGCCTACTCGAGGTATTATATTGAGCTGGGCGAAATCTCCTCGTATCCGCCCGGCTACAAGGAGAACGCGGGCATCTTCTGCCATAACAACCCGTGGATCATCATCGCCGAGACCATGGTCGGCAACGGCGACCGCGCCTTCGATTATTACACCCGCATCAATCCGTCGGCGCGCGAAACCATCGGCGACCTGCACCGCTGCGAGCCCTATGTCTATGCCCAGATGATCGCCGGCAAAGACGCGCCCACCCACGGCGAAGCCAAGAACTCGTGGCTCACCGGCACGGCGGCCTGGAATTATTTCACCATCACGCAGTGGATCCTCGGCATCCGCACCGGCTACGACGGCTTGCTCGTGGACCCGGTGATTCCCGCCGAATGGAAAGGCTTCACCGTCACCCGCAAATTCCGCGGCAACACCTACGTCATCACAGTCAAAAATCCGCACGGCCGCCAGCGCGGCGTGCAGAAGCTGCTCGTGGACGGAAAAGAAATTGCCGGCAACCTGCTGCCCGTTTTGCCGCCGCAGCATAAACCCATCCTTGTCGAAGCGATCCTGGCCGGGGCGCGGCGCTGACCATCGCCCGAAATTTTTCGTTCGCGCGCCGTGAAAATATTCGACCATCTGGATGCGGCCTGGCTCGCGGTCTTGGTCGGATTGGCCGGTGCCGCCGGCCCGGCGCACGGAGGGCCGGATCTGACCGGCGGCGTCTATCTTACCCCCGGAAAAACCCTGTCGGATTATCGCAATGTGGCGCTGAATCCCGGGGATGTGACGAATCGCGAACCGGTCTCCTTTCCCCATGCCACGAGCAACAGCGAATATAATCAGCGCGAGTTTGCCGCGCGCTGCGCCATTGATGGCAGCGAGCGCAACGATGATGTCCATGGCTGCGGCTCCTGGGGGCCCCGGCGGGAAACGAACCTCTGGTGGCGCCTGGATTTTGGGCGACCCGTCACGCTTGACAAACTGGTGCTGTTTCTCCGCGCCGCCTGGACGCCGGCTGACGCGCCGCATGATTCCTACTGGCAGCAGGCCGCTGTGGAATTTTCCGACGGCTCCACCGAGAAACTGGAGTTGCAGCAGGTTGCCGCCGGGCAGGAATTCCCCATGCGACCGCGCACAGTGACCTGGCTCAAGCTGGAGGATCTGCGGCCCGCGGGAACCCAATGGTGCGCCCTCGCCGAGTTCGAAGCCTGGGGACGGGACGCGTCCCCATTCGCCTACGTCGCCGATGCCGCGTTCGACGCGCAGCTCCGGCAGGATCCCCTGGTGGTGAAGGCCCTCGCTGCGATGCTGGGCTTTCAACGCGAATCGTGGGAGCAAGGGGTGGCGGGGCAGGCGTTGCTTGAAGCGGGCGAACTGGAAGCGGCCCTGGCCCTGGCTCGCGCCTCGCTCGTGCACGTCAACCAAAGCGGCGTGGTCGCCGCCGTGGGCGGTTCGACCACCGACCCGTGCATGCTGGGCGATTGTCTCTGGTGGGCGGCGCGCCGGACCGGCGACCCGCAACTGGGGAAAGCCGCCGATCAAATGCTGCAATTCGCCTTGTCCGGGGCGCCGCGCGCCCCGGATGGCACGCCCTATCATCAGGCCGGGGAAAAGGAAATGTGGTCCGACGGCGCTTTCACCACCCCGCCGTTTCTCGCGGCGGCCGGGCGGTATAATGAGGCGCTGGCCCAATTCCGCGGCGTGCATCGCCGGCTCTGGGACGCGGACAAAAAATTGATGCGCCATCGCTGGTCCGAACCCGGGCGGGTGTTTGTTGACCCCAAGTTATGGGGCGGCGGTAACGGCTGGACGGCGGCGGCGCTGGCGCGCCTCATCCGCTCATTGCCCGCCGATCGCCAATCCGACCGCGACCAGCTGGCCGCCCTGCTTCGCGAACTGCTGGATGGCTGCCTGGCGCATCAGCGCGCAGACGGGCTTTTTTATGACGAGGTGGACGATCCCGCCTCCTATGTCGAGACCAACCTCGCCGCCATGCTCGCCTACTCCATCTATGAAAGCGTCCGCGGCGGTTGGTTGCCGCAAAGTTACCTGGCCCGGGCCGACCGGATGCGCGCGGCCGTCCGCGCCCGGGTGGATCAATTCGGATTGGTTCAAGGCGTCGCCGGCGCGCCGGATTTCCATCGGCCTGGAATTTCAACGGAAGGTCAGGCTTTTTTCATCCTGATGGAATCCGCCGCGCGCAAGGCGGGCCGGGGCGGAGTCAACCCATAGCGACCGGTGAGTGCAAAAAAAAATTCGATTCAAAACCAAAAAAAATGATGATTACTTCAATGAAGCAAAACCTGGTGCGACCGGCTTCCCTGGCGCTCGCCCTGTTTGCCCTCAGCCCGGGATTAGCCCGGGCCGGATCCGCCTCCCCGGTCACTCCTCCCGCATCCAATTCCGTGAATCGCGTTGTCGTTTGGGATGGTGAGTCGGCCGCCCAAGGTGCCGGCTGGTCCAACCCAAAAGGTTCCACCATCGGACCCCAGACCGTTGTCGCGCACAGCGGGAACACGGCGTTGGAGTTCAAGTTCAAAGGCGGCGGGGATGATTGGCCCGGCGCCGGCTGGAACTGGTGTGCTTTCCAGACCGGCCCCTATGGCACGGACATCACCGGCTTTAAATACTTCACCTTTTGGCTGAAAACCAGGGGCACCATCGCCGGTGTCCAGCTCAACCTCCTGTGCAATGGCAAGGAATTCGACCTGCCGGAACATCATACGGGAAAGGTGTCGGCTCTCGATTACTGCCCGCAACTTCTGGATGGGGCGTGGCACCGGGTCAGCATTCCCCTGAAGGATTTCACCCTGCCAAAAGGGTTTGACCCCTTGCACGTCGGCGAACTCCAGATCTTTAATCCCGGCGAGGGTGACGGCAGTTTTTTCATCGACGATATCGCCTTCGACAACGGCGCCGACGCGACGGCGACCCCGGGAGAGGTGGCTGCCCTCAACCAACCTGTCGGGCCCTACTCATCCCCGGTGAGAATTCACGGGGCCCTCCAGGTCATTGGGAATCATGTCTGCGATGCCGGCGGAAAACCCTATCAGCTCAAGGGGATGAGCTTGTATTGGAGCCAATGGTCGCCTCAGTTCTATACGAAACCGACCATTGACGCCCTGGCCGAAGACTGGCGGTGTTCCGTGGTCCGGGCCGAGGCGGGCGCCGAACCGGGCGAAGGCGGTTACCTCGATAACCCGGCCGCCGCCCTGGCCAAAGTTAAAACCGTTGTGGACGCGGCCATTGCCAAAGGGATTTATGTGATCATCGACTGGCACAAGGAACACCGGGTGGCCGCCCCCGCCAATGTGCCCGAAGCCACCGCCTTCTTCACGCAAATGGCGGCCGCCTATGGCGCCTACCCGAACGTGATCTTTGAAATTTACAATGAGCCGAACGGACCCCAATGGCCGGCGGTCAAGGCCTACGCTGAGACCGTCATCGCCGCGATCCGTAAGACCGGCTCAACCAACCTGATCGTGGTCGGAACCCCGACCTGGTCTCAGGACGTGGATATCGCCGCCGCCGATCCCATCACCGATTTCACGAATATCGCCTATACGCTCCACTTCTACGCGGGCAGTCACCGGCAATTCCTTCGGGACAAGGCGGCCAAGGCCCTGAGCCGGGGGATTGCCCTTTTTGTGACCGAATGGGGAACCTGCGACTCCTCGGGCAACGGGGGGCTGGATTTTGCCGAAAGCGAAATCTGGCTGGATTTTCTCAACCAAAATCAGATCAGCTGGCTCAACTTTTCCCTGCATGACAAGGCTGAGACCGCCTCCGCCTTGAAACCGGGCACCCGCGTTGCCGGCCCCCCTTCCGCCGCTGACCTGACCCCTTCGGGCAGGTTTGCTTATAATCACCTCGTCGCTCCCTGACAATATCTTCAGGTCATGACCAGGCACCCGCCACTCTCTGTTTCACATTTCCGGGTCATCCCGGCATTGTTCCTCCTCGCCGTGCCGCCATCCGGTCATGCCGGCCTCGCCGTCAAAACCCGCGAAATAAATCGAACCTTCTTGGCTGCCTCCGCCGGTCTGATATAATCCAAGGATCTTTAGTCCGCTTAACCGGAAAAAATAAAATATGACCACCGCCTTTATGCGATCCCTCGTTGCCGGAATTTTTATCGTTGCCGCCGCCGCCGGCCATGCCGCCCCCTTGTTTTCCGGGCACGATGAGCAAGTCAATGCCCTGCTCGCGCAGATGACGCTCGACGAAAAAATCGGCCAGATGACGCAGCCGGATCTGGCCTGCGTGACCAACTTCGCCGATATCCGGACTTACGCCTTCGGCTCGATGCTGAACGGCGGCGGGGACAAGCCGGCGGGCGACAACAACCCGGCCAACTGGCTGCGGACCATGAATGAGCTCCAGTCGTGGGCGCTACGGTCGCGCCTGAAAATTCCGCTGCTCTACGGCATTGACGCCGTCCACGGCAACAACGATGTCGCCGGCACGGTGATTTTCCCCCATCACCTCGGCCTGGGCGCCACCCGCAACGCCCGGCTCGTCGAGCAGGCCGAGCATATCACCGCGTTGGAAACCGCCGGTGCCGGCATGCGCTGGGCCTTCGCGCCCTGCGTCACCGTCCCCCAGGACATTCGCTGGGGCCGCACCTATGAGGGCTACAGCTCGGATCCGCAGCTGGTTTCCGCCCTCGGCGCGGCCGCCATCCGCGGCTTGCAGGGCGATGCCCTGTCGGCCAAGCCCGATTCCGTGCTCGCCTGCGCGAAACATTTTGTCGGCGACGGCGGCACGCTCGACGGCCGGGACGAGGGCAACACGGTTTGCGACGAGACCGCCCTGCGGGAGCTGCACCTGCCGCCGTATCGCGCCGCCATCCGGGCCGGCGTCGGCTCCATCATGGTTTCCTACAGCAGCTGGAACGGCCTCAAAATGCACGCCAACAAATATCTCCTCACCGATGTGCTCAAGGGCGAGCTCGGCTTTCAAGGCTTTCTCGTCTCCGATTGGGCCGCCATCGACCAGATTTCCCCCGACTACAAAAAGGACGTCGAGCTGTCCATCAACGCCGGGCTGGACCTGGTCATGATTCCCAAAGGACCGGGTAAGCCGAACAACTACCTCGAGTTCATGCAGGATCTCAAGGAGCTGGTCACGGAAGGCAAAGTGCCGGTGTCGCGGATCGACGACGCGGTGCGCCGGATCCTGCGGATCAAATTCCAGCTGGGGCTGTTTGAAAATCCCTACACCGATCCGGCGCTGACCGCGCAAATCGGCTCGCCGGAACATCGTGCCGTCGCCCGCGAGTGTGTGCGCGAATCACTTGTTCTGCTCAAAAATGACCGGCACGCCCTGCCGCTCTCCAAGCACCTGAAACACCTCGCCGTGATCGGCGCCGCGGCGGATGATTTGAAGATTCAATGCGGCGGCTGGACGGTTTCGTGGCAGGGCGACGGCCAGTTGACCCGCGGCACGACCATTCTCGCCGCCATCCGCCAGACCGTTTCGCCGGATACCCGCATCACCTTTTCCCCGGACGGCCGCGACCTCAAGGACGCCGACGCCGTCATCGCCGTCATCGGCGAACCCCCTTACGCCGAAAGCTACGGCGACCGCACCAACCTGGATTTGTCCGCCGGCGATGCGGCGCTGCTGGCGACCGCCCGGGCCGCCGGCGCTCCCGTCACCACCATTCTCCTTTCCGGCCGCCCGCTCCTGCTCGGCTCCGCCCTGGATCAGAGCGACGCCTTCCTCGCCGCCTGGCTGCCGGGCACGGAGGGTCAGGGCGTGGCCGATGTGCTGTTCGGCGACGCGAAGCCGACCGGCAAATTGCCCCGCCCCTGGCCCGCGAACGATCATCAGTTCGCCGTGAACCGGGCGTTCGGCCCGCCCCGGTTCCCCTATGGGTTCGGCCTCACCTACTGAGCCGCCGCCCGCCCCCGCCGGCCCCCGCTTTCCCGCCGCCCCGCGGGAACGTAAATTCTTGGGCCGGCGCGCGAGTCTTCATTGACATTTGCCGCGTTAGATGAAAAGTTCTTGCCGCGTTCCATAATTAAAAACCGTTTCCCGAAAACCTCGTGGCTGAAAAAGACGATTATCTGTTGGACTTGCTGGTCGATCTCGGCTTCACCAATGCCGGCCAGGTCGCCGCCGCCCGCGCCGAGGCCTCGGCCGCCGGCATGGGGATCGTGGATACGCTCGTGGCCAACCAGGTCATCCGCCCGGGCGATGTCACCCAGGCCAAGGCCGCGCAGTTCGGCGCCGAAGTCGTCAATCTCGGCGCCATGAAAATCGAGGACGAGGTCCTGTCCATCATCCCGCGCCACGTCGCCAAAAAATACCGCGTCCTCCCCCTCTTCAAATCCGAGGGCAAGGTCGCCGTCGCCATCGCCGACCCGTCCGACCTCAACACCATCGATTCGCTCCACCACCTCCTGAACGCCGAGATCGAGTTGCGCGTCGCCTCCGAGGCCGATATCGAGGCGGCCCTCAACCGCTATTACGGCGGCGAGAAAAAAGCCCTCGACGCGGGCGTCTTCAAGGACGTCATCCAGGAATTGACCGAGGCCGATGTCCAGATCGGCAAGACCGAGGACGACGGCGGCGCCGTGGACGCCGACGGCCCGCTCATCCGGCTCGTCAACCAGATCATCGTCGACGCCTTCAAGCTGCGCGCCTCCGACATCCACCTCGAGCCGCTCGAAAAACGATTCCGCCTGCGCTACCGCATCGACGGTGTCATGCAGGAGATGAAATCGCCCCCCAAGCGCCTGCAGCCGTCCATCATCGCCCGGTTGAAGATCCAGTCGAACATGATCATCTCCGAGCACCGCATCCCGCAGGACGGGCGCATCCAGACCAAGGTCGGCTCCAAGCTCATCGATTTGCGCGTCTCCTGCCTGCCCACCAATCACGGCGAAAGCATCGTGATGCGTATTCTCGACAAGGAGGGCCTCAAGCTCGGTCTGCCCGAACTCGGCTTTTTCACCGACGACCAGGCCACCTTCGAGCGCTTGATCGCCATGCCCGACGGCATCCTCCTCGTCACCGGCCCCACCGGTTCCGGCAAGACCACCACGCTTTATTCCTGCCTGCATTACATCAACCGCCCGGACAAGAAAATCATCACTGTCGAGGACCCGGTCGAATACATCCTGGCCGGCATCAACCAGGTTCAGGTCAGCGAACAGGTCGGCCTGACCTTCGCCATGGCGCTCCGCGCCATCCTCCGCCAGGCGCCGAACGTCGTGATGATCGGGGAAATTCGCGATCTGGAGACCGCCTCCATCGCCATCAACGCCTCCCTCACCGGTCACCTCGTGTTCTCCACCCTGCACACCAACGACGCCCCCGGCGCCGTCGCCCGGCTTGTGGACATCGGCGTCAAACCCTTTCTCGTCGCCTCCTCCACCCGCTGCCTCATGGCCCAGCGCCTCGTCCGCAAGATCTGCAAGAAGTGCACCCAGCCGTATGAGCCCACCGAATCCGAGATGCGCGCCCTTGGCATCACCCCGGAAATGGTCAGGGGCGCCACCCTCATGAAGGGCCGCGGCTGCAACAACTGCAATAACACCGGCAACCGCGGGCGCTTCGGCGTCTTCGAGATCTTCGTCATCGACGACGAGGCCCGGAAATTGATTTATGACCAGGCGCCCACCTCCGTGCTCCGGTCCCGCGCCCGCGAAATGGGCATGCGCACCCTGCGCGAGGACGGCGTCCGCAAAATCCTCGCCGGCCTCACCACCCCCGAGGAGGTCATCCGCTCCACCGTGGGCGACGAAGCGTAGCCCATGTTGAACGACGAATTTCCCATGACGAATTTCAAAAAAACAGCGCGCGCCCGGAATTCGCAATTTTAATTATGTCCTATTCGATGTCCGATCTGCTGCAGTTGGTGGTGTCCGAGGGTTCGTCGGATTTGCACATCCGCGTGGGCGTCCCGCCCGTCATCCGCGTGCACGGCATCCTGCACCGCGTTGAGGGGCCCGTCCTCAAGCCCGAGGACACCGAGGAGCTCATGCGCAGCATCACCTCCGAGGAGCACATCCAGAGCACCCGCGAGCGCGGCGGCGCCGACTTCGGCTTCGCCTTTGGTGAGGCCGCCCGCTTCCGCGTCAGCGTCTTCAAGGAGAAGGGCAATTTCGGCATGGTCCTCCGCCAGATCCCCAGCAAGATGCTCACCATGGAGCAGATCGGCATCCCGCCCAGCGCCAAGGAGCTTCTGTACAAGCCCCGCGGCCTGGTCCTGGTCACCGGCCCCACCGGTTCCGGCAAGACCACCACCCTCGCCTCCATGATCAACATCATCAACGAGGAGCGCGAGGAGGCCCATATCATCACCGTCGAGGACCCGATCGAATATTATCACAAGCACAAAAAGGCCCTCATCACCCAGCGCGAGATCGGGGTGGACGTCCCCAACTTCGCCGAGGCCCTGCGCCGCGCCCTCCGGCAGGACCCCGATATCATTCTCGTCGGCGAAATGCGCGACCTCGAAACCATCGAGGCCGCCATCACCGCCGCCGAAACCGGCCACTTGGTCTTCGGCACCCTGCACACCACCGGCGCCGCCAAGACCATCGACCGTATCACCAACGCCTTCCCCACCAACCAGCAGGAAATGGTGCGCATCCAGCTTTCCACGGTGTTGCAGG
>CAIJNQ010000016.1 GCA_903822015.1 uncultured Verrucomicrobia subdivision 3 bacterium
ACCGGCGGCGCATACGCCGCGACGGAAAGCGTGCCGTCAATGTTCAGCAGATTGGTGTTCCAGACGAGATTCGGGGCCAGCGCCGGCAGCACGAAGCTGCTGAAGCTGCCGGAAATATCTGTGGCGGTGAATAATTGGAATGCGTCGCCCGCCGCCAGCGCGGTGCCGCCGCTGTTGGTTACGACCAGCGTGCCGCCTTCGGTGAGCGAGCCTGAAATGATCACGGCGTCGTTGGTGAACGGTGAATGCTGGACTTGCACGAATGTTTTGCTGCCGGCGGCAAGCGTGAGATTGTTGTTAATGTTCAAGGTGTCGAGCGGATTGCCCGGCGAGAGTGTGCCTCCCGCCGCCACGGTGACGGAGCCGCCGACCGCGCCGTTGCCGGACAGGACGCCGGCGTTTTGCACCAGCACATTGCCCGAACCGGTGGCCGAACTGCCGGGATTGTTGGCCATCAACGTGGCGTTGGTGATGGTGGTGGTTCCCGAATAATTGTTGTCCGCCAGCAAAGTCAGCATTCCGCCGGCCAGCGAACTTTTCACGGTCAGCGCACCGCTGCCGTTGTTGCCAATGGAACCGGCGTAAGTGACGGAGTTGCCATTCAAATCAATCGTCCCGCCGCCCGCCGCCAGCGTGATGCCGGCCGTGCCGATGGAAGTCAAATCCGCCGAGCCGTTGTTGCCGGGAACATTTGCCACATATTGCAGCGTGCCGCCGTTGAAGGCGAGGCCGCCGTAGTTCGCGCCGCCGAGCGCGTAAATGCCGTTGATGTTCAGCGTGCCGGTTTGCAGCACCGTGCCGCCGGAAAAAGTGTTCGGCGCGGTGAGCACCACCGTGCCGGTGGCGTAAACCGGCGTGGTGTTGGCCGTGCCGGAGCCGGAACCGGGCAGCAGGCCGGGCGTGTTGCTGTTCGCGGTGGAAGCGGGAATGCCGAGGGTCAACATGCCGCCGCTCACGATGCCGTCAACGGTCATGATTTTGCCGGCGGTCGCCGCGAGTCCGCCGCCGTTATCGCCCAGCACAAATGGCCGCGCGTTGGCACCGGCCTGGCTGTTGGTGAAGGTCGCGTTGCCCACCACCGTGCCGCCGTTGAGTGTGACCGGCGAAACGGAATTGAAGCCGTTGTTCATCTGGCCGAAACTGCCATAGGCCGTGATCACGGAAAATCCGCCATTGAGATAAGTGCCGAGGGCGTAAAAATTCGCCCCGCTATAAACGACCGTGCCGGGTCCGGCTTGAACGAGGCCGTTGTTTTGTCCGGCTTGCCGGCCGTCGTTGAGCGCAATGGAACAGTTCAAATAACCCAGCGTGTTGTTCTGCCAGATCACGCCGTAGCTCCAGCCACCGCTGGAGTTGCGGTAAAAATCCAAGGAAGTTCCGGAAAGCGTCTCGTTGTTCGCGCCGCATTTGGGCGTGACGAGAATGCCCTGACAGTTCTGGAAGGTGAAGGCGTTGTTGTTGACGGTCAGCGCGGCGTTCTGATTGAAGCGCAGCGTCGCGGCGCCGCCGGCATTGCCGATGGTGTTGACGCCGCCGCTGTTCACGTCGTAGTTGCCGCCGGATGTCACGCCCGCCGTCTGGTAAAAGCCAGCCACCTGGCTGCCGCCGGCGATGGTGTAAGGCGAGGTGGCGGTGTTGGTCGTCGCCCAGTCATACAAACCCACCGTCGCATACGCACCGTTTTGTCCCAAGCCGAGGCCGCCGATGATACCGCCGGGATTAGGTGTGCTCGTCGTGGTAATCGTCGCCGTCGCCGCGACATTGCCCGAGGAATTGGTGGTGGCCGGCCCGACAAATTCCACCGTTCCACCCACATTTTCTGAAATGGCTCCCAACGAAACCGTCGGGTTGCTGGCCCCGGAAACGGGTGCGGCTGTGACGATGGAATTCCCGGCGTTCAAAGTGAGTCCGTTGAAAATCTGGGTGTTCACGACCGAGCTGCTGGCTTTGATTTGCAAGGTGCTGCTCGCCAATGCCAGTGAATTGGCAGCGGGAATGAGGTTGGTGACCGGAGAATTTGCCGCCGAAAAATCTAAAATCAAACTG
>CAIJNQ010000017.1 GCA_903822015.1 uncultured Verrucomicrobia subdivision 3 bacterium
CCTGCGCGCCCAGATCCAACGTCTGCTCAATACGGGTTGCAGCCGGTCCGGAAACCCAGTTTACCAAGTCCGAGGAAACCTCGGCGACGCAGTCCACATCCTTGACCAGCTTGTCGTGGAGATAGGTCAGGGCCAGATACTGCTGGCTGCCCGAAGCAATGAGCGCGCCGGTCGGAAGCGAATTCGCCGGCGCGAGAGTCCGGCCCGGCAGCCCGAAATAATATTTCAACAGGTTAGCCACGCCGTCGCCATCCGGTTTGGCGGCGGGCCCGCTGAGGCTGGGATCGGCCAGAGCGACGGTGCTGAAGTAACGCAATTGCCAGAGCGGGAAACTCGCCGTCCACCGGGCGACATCAATTTCATACCAGATGGAACCGGTGCCGGTGGTGATGGCCAGCGTGCTGACCGCGCCACCGCCGGACACCGGCAAAATCGCTTTACGCTGGCCGCGTTCATCGAGCGACCAGGCCTGGACGTAGTTTGTGGCCACCGGCAGCGAGAGCGTGAACGGCACCACCTCGGTCAGCACCGGCGCCCGGCCCCACTGGTTGCCGAGCGAATCCTTATTGGTGTCGGTCCACACCTGGCCGGTGTTTTCCCACCAGCCGCCCGCGACGACCAACATGGTGTTGTCATTGGTGAAGACCTCGCCGCGAGAAAGTGTCGCACCCAGCGTGCACCAACCGAGCCGGGTGGTGCCCGGCTGGAGCACAAGCGGGCCAAGCGTAGTGGCCTGATTGTCCGCGAACCCGACGAGCGCCTTGGTGCGAGCGGTGTTAAAGGTGACCAAGCCGAGGTTGGTCCGGCTGACATCCCAGTTCAATTCGGCCGTGTCACTCGTCAACCCGGTGCCGCCCGGTGCGGCGGGAGCGGTGGCGAGGCCGACGGCATTCGTGCCGACGCTGGTGCTCAACCGATTCGTGAACGCAAATGCGGCCGGCAGGCCCAGCTGGCTGCTGCTGAAAAGATTCCAAGCCCAAGTGTTTTGCAACAGATCCAGTTCGCGGTCGGGCGTAAGCGCCATGGTGATTTCCGACGCCGCCGGCCGGACGTCACCGCGCCGGAACAGATTCGCCGCCAAAAGCAGGTTGGCCATTTTGGTGGGGTGCTGCGCGATTTCAAAATAACTGCGCACATAGCCCATGTCGGCCATGTCATTCCCCGGTCCGTAGGCGAACAGCCACAGCCCATCCCAATCCTGCAACCCGGCGTAAGCGGCGAGCAGCAGCGGGCTTTCCGCACCGTGATAATTCGGCGAGGGATGCTCATATTCCGTGACGGTGAACGGCTTGCCCTTGATGCGCTGCCGGGCCAGGCCGGCCAGCGTGTTGTCGTCGCCGATCGTGTTGACCATGGAAATGTTCGGCTGAAACCAATTGACCGGATCCCACGGCGTGCCGGGAAATTGGGGGTGCTGCCAGTAGGCGTGACCGTCAATCGAGTCGAGCCGGCTTTGCACCGTAGCCGGACTGCAGGCCATGATGGTGCCGAAAATGATTCCAGTATAGCCGCAGTTGGTGCGGAGATACGCGGTCATCGTGTCGAAATAAGCGTATTCCAGATCGCGCAGGAAACTGAGCCAGTCGCGCCGCGCCGCCGGAGTCCCGGTGTAACCGCCGCCGGAGAAAACAATATTCGGCACCGTGCCGCTCGCCAATAAAGCGCCCGACGGAAGGATGCCGATTTGTCCGCCGGATTGCAGCCGGACGTCAGCGAACCAGAACGCGGCGAGTTCATTTCCCATGCTGCCGAAATTGACGCGCGCATTCGTTTCGGTGACCGGGGCGACAAAGGAATGGGAAAACATCTGCCAGTTCATCGAAAGCGCCAGCCACTGGTAGTCGCCCAGGTTGGCGTAGTCGTCATGGGCGCGCATCACCGAAGCATCGGCATTGGTCGCGGGGCTGGATTTTGCCCAGAATGAAATCGTGTAAACCTGGTTGGATGTCTGCTGGAGATTTGGCTGGTTCAACTGAATATACCAGCCGGTCTTGTCGGCGTTGGTCACGGTGACGCGCGCCGAAGGCTGGCCGTTGGTGAAATCAAACGTGCGCGAGAAATCGGCCCGGGCGTTGTAATGCTGCTCGGTGTTCCACGCGGTCAACCCGTTGCTGAAGGCGCCGTTGACCAGCAGGTTCGTGCCAAGCGGCTGGTTGATGACATTCCAGGCGGCCAACATTGCCGCATCATTGGTATAGCGCGCGATGAGCCAGGAGTTCCAGCGCGATTGCAGGTTGGTGGCATAGCGGGACGGCAGCCGGTCCAGACCACCGTCGAGCCATTTCTGGACGATGCCGTTTTCATTGATGATTTCCACGAAGGCAACCGCCGGATCTCTGGCCAGCGGCAGGCCGGTGAAGCGGTTGGTGGGCGTGAGCAATTTGGTGGCGTAATCCTTTTGCAACGCGAGCGCCGGATCATAGAAATAGCCGAGGATGTGGGAATCCTTCCAGTCCATGCCCGCCACTTCCGGGCCGAGGCCGTCGGCGGTTTCATACTGGCGGCCGACCAGGAGGTTGATGTCCGAATAAATCCCATGCGCCTTGAGCCGCGACACCAGGTAGTGCACCAGGTCCAACTGCGCCGGGTTGAAATTCGTACTGGTGGTGGCGGTGTAGGCGAGCAGGCCACCATTGTAGGCCCACGAGGCATCCATATGGTGAAAGCGGATGGCGTTGAGACCGAACTTGGCGAGCCGCGCGGCCACGGCGTCCGCGTTATTGGTCGGCATGAACGGCGAATCGCCGGCAAAATTGACGCCGAGAAAGCGGATGCGCCGGCCATTGACCACGAAATGGCCGTAAGAATCCGCGGCCACGCGATTGGTGCCGATGGCGGTGTTCATAGCCGAGAAATCCGTCACCGCCGGCGCGGCATCGTTCCAGGGAAGAATGAACGGGATCGTCTGGGCCGAGAGACCGCAGATCAACGAGAGCAGCACCCCAGCGGAATGAAACCAAACGCGGTTGGCAAACATTCGCCGGCACAATAGGTTCACGTGCAAACCATAGTCGGCCGCGGCGCCTACGTCAAAGTTTGTTCAGGGCCCACCAGCTAATAAACAGGAAGAAATCTAAGGTTTCTCCAGCACCACCACGGCGGCTTCGGTGGATTGCACGGAAACCACATCACCAATGCTGACATCCGCCAGATTCACGGGTTCGCTGACCTTGATCGTCTTGGTGGTGCCGTCCGACAACTGCAAGGTCACGGCATCATTCCAGTCGTCAATTGATGACACCGTGGCCGTAAAGCACACGGTTCCGACTTCAGAAGCGATGGCTTGCGTCCCCCCCGGCAGCCGGACGCGAAGTCTGGCGGCATTTGCACCGGCACTTGCCGGCACACTGTTCCGGCCGATAAAGACGGCAAGTTCCTCCGCCACGGAGACCTTGACCACATCGCCCGCTTTAATGTCTGCGAAGGCGAACGCATTCGGCAGCGCCTTGTAGGTGACACGGCTGCCATCCGCCCGTTTCAGCACAACCAGACGCTTATTGTGATCAACGGAAACCACCGTCGCCGTGGTCGAGATGGCGTCCGTCACGATCTCACCGCCGAAGCCGGATCCGCTATCATAGACGGAAGGCGAAAAGGGCTGACCCGGGGCAACCGGCGGCGGCGTGGAAGAACAGGAGGTCAAGATAAGACAGGTCACCGGCAGCAGCAGCGTGGACAAAGATTTGCGTGCAGTGGACCGCGTTGAAAACAGAGCTGTCATATGGGTGATAAAAGAGTGACTGCAGGCTTAAGGTTTTTTGATGGTGATGCCGGTGATTTCATTCGACCGCATGACCACGTCGTCGCCGGGCGCCATTTTTTCCAACTGGACGTCCATGCCGGCCTTGATCGTCACCCTTTGACCATTGGTGAATTGCAGGGTCAGCAAACGGTAACTGGGATCCACCAGCAAAACCTTGGCATTAAAATTAATGGTCTTAGGCCGGGTGGTCCCGTCGGCATTCGTGAGCCGGCCATTCTCCAGAAGATATACGGACAGGATCGCCTTAACGTCAGCCTTGATCAGGTCACCCACCTTGACCTGATCAAAGATTGCAACGGTTGGGGCGACATTAAACGTCTTGGAGGTGCCATTGTCCCGTTTGAGGGTAAGGGTGCGCCGGGCCTCATCTTTGGCGGCGACCGTCACGGAATCCTGCACGATTTGCACCGGAATATCGCCCTGGATCAAACCGAGCTTGCCCACCGGCTGGACATTAGCGTTGGGCGGCGTCCAGCAGCCGGTCATGGACAACGCGAAAGCCGGCACCATTAACGCTTTGAGGGAGAACTTGAGGAGGTGGTTATTCATGTTTTTTTGTCCGGGACGAATCCGATCGTTTTTTCTGAAATTAACTTCGTGCCGTACAGAGTCAAGCCTCAAGCCCAGGTCAGGCGGCACTGACGGGGCAATGAAAGCAAGCAATTGGCGACCAACACCGTGAGGATGCTCAACGACAATCGAAATCGGCCCCACGGTCAGAAACAGACCAAAGAAGTCGAGTGGACACCGACAGCCATCACCAGTCTTTTACCGGCGGCTGATTCTGGTCGGGCTTGTCTTTTGGCTTCATTTGCAGAATCTGCTCATTACCCTTCTGCGCATCCAGCAACCGACTGGCTTCCTCCGGCGTCATCTCACCCGCCTTTACCGGTTGAGTTTCGGCGGTTTGCCGGTCCGGTTTTTCGCCGTTCTTTTTGTCCGGGGACGATGGTTTCGGCTCCGGCTGTTTTTGCTGCCCGTCCTTTTTCTGGTCGGACTGGTTTGGTTTCTGATCGTCCGATTTCTGCTGGTCCTGAGAATTTTTCGGTTGCTGTTTTTGTTGCTGTTGGTTTTTCTGGCTTTCTGATTTTTGTTCCTGTGACTGCTGTTGTTGCTGCTGTTGTTGCTGCTGTTGTTGCTGCTGTTGTTGCTGCTGTTGTTGCTGCTGTTGTTGCTGCTGTTGTTGCTGCTGTTGTTGTTGC
>CAIJNQ010000018.1 GCA_903822015.1 uncultured Verrucomicrobia subdivision 3 bacterium
GCGGTGAAGCAACCCTGCTTCAGCCAGAAGTCATACCATTTGTCCTCGACGGACTGCGGCTCGTAGGCTTTGGAAATTTCGGTCATGGTTTAAATAGCCACAGCGGGACAGCAGAGTGAAAACTTAAATTCTTTTCTCTGTGCGCTCTGTGTCTCTGTGGCAAAAATTATTTCTTCAATAGCGCGTATTCCATCGAGTCCACCAGTGCTTCCAAGCTGGCTTCGATGATGTTCTCACTCACGCCGACGGTGCCCCATTCACGCTTGCCGTCCGTGGATTCGATGAGCACGCGCGTCTTCGCCGCCGTGCCGGCCACGCCGTCGAGGATGCGCACCTTGTAATCCGTGAGTGTGATCTTTTTCAATTGTGGGAAAAATTTCGCGAGCGCCAGGCGTAGCGCGGCGTCGAGCGCGTTTACAGGGCCGTCGCCTTCCGCCACGGTTTGCGCGAGCTTTTTGCCTACGCGAACCTTTACCGTCGCCTCGCAAACCGACCCTTTTTCATCGCGCCTCATGGAAACATGATAGCTGTCCACCGTGAACGGCGGTTCGCGATGCTTCAGTGCCGTGCTGATCAGCAGCGCCATGG
The DNA here is from genome assembly GCA_903822015.1 of uncultured Verrucomicrobia subdivision 3 bacterium. Classification (GTDB taxonomy): domain Bacteria; phylum Verrucomicrobiota; class Verrucomicrobiia; order Limisphaerales; family UBA11358; genus UBA11358. The sequence continues at coordinate 589 of CAIJNQ010000018.1, forward strand.
AACCCTCGGCCGCCTCGTATTCGTACCCTTTGTTTTCCAGTTCCTTGACGCGGTTGAGAATCGGCTTCAGCTCCGGCGTCTCGTTCGTGAGCTTGAAGCCGAGTTCCTGCGCCTTGATGACGATGTTGCTGCGGCCGGCGAGATCGCTGATGAGAATGTTGCGTTCGTTGCCGACAAGCGACGGATCCACGTGCTCATAACTCGACGCCAGTTTCTGCACGGCGTTGACGTGCGCGCCGCCTTTGTGGGCAAACGCCGAAGAGCCCACCCACGGTAAACGGGGATTGTGCCGCAGGTTCGCGACCTCGTCCACAAACGCCGAAAGTTCTTTCAGTTTGGCCAGCGACTTCGCCGGCACCGAAGTCTTTTTCATCTTCAGCGCCACGCACGGAATCACGCTCGTCAAATTGCAATTGCCCGTGCGTTCGCCGTAGCCGTTGATCGTGCCTTGCACATGCACTGCGCCCGCTTCGAGCGCTGCGAGGGCATTCGCGACGCCGAGGCCTATGTCGTCATGGGTGTGAATGCCGATCTTGCAATTCAGTTTACCGATGGCTGTCTTGGTGATGGCGGCGATTTCGCCCGGCAAACAGCCGCCGTTGGTGTCGCACAACACCACGAAATCGGCGCCGGCCTTTTCCGCCGCCTGCCACGTCGCGATGGCATAATCGGCGTCCAGCTTGTAACCGTCAAACGCATGTTCGCAGTCGTAGATCACAAACTTGCCGTGATCCTTGAGGTATTTCACCGTGTCGCCGATCATCGCCAGGTTTTCCTCCGGCGTGCAGCGCAAGACTTCTTTGACGTGCAGCAGTGAAGTCTTGCCGTAGATCGTCACAACGGGCGTTTCGGCCTCGATAAGCAGGCGAACCTGGTCGTCTTGTTCGACCGGCACGCCCTTTTTTCGCGTCGAACCGAACGCCGCGAGCCGCGCGTGCTTGAATTTCTTTTTTTTGGCCTGGGCGAAAAATTCGATGTCCTTGGGATTGCTGCCCGGCCAGCCGCCTTCAATGTAATGAACGCCAAAAGTATCGAGCTTCTCGGCGATGCGCAGTTTGTCCGCCACCGAGAAATTGATGCCTTCGCCCTGCGAACCGTCGCGCAGGGTCGTGTCGTAGATTTCGACTTGGGGTTTCATAAATGCCGTAAAAATGGATTGCCACTATCCCTGAATTTGGCAAAAGTGGCAAATAGGAAAACCATTCGAAACCCGATCCGTATACTCGCGCGACCCTGAACGCGCTTGCTTCAAGCGCCAGCTACAGATTCAATGACAAAAACGTGCAAACAAAAAGCAAACGAATTGCGGGGATCGTGTTAGCCGGTTTGGTGATAATTGCCGTTTTCGGTGCGGCATTGTTTTTTAGGTTCGCACATTTCATTGGCAGCGGACCAGCCGGACCCCAAGTCAATTCAAAGTCGTTTTCGTCCGCGTGGACAGAGCGGCCGGTTCAGTTGGTTGGATTTGGCGACAGCGTGACGGCAGGTTTTGGCGCGCGCAAAGGTTATTCGTATTTTGATCGATTGGTGAAAAATCCGGCGGAAGAGTTTGCCGAAATGCAGGACGTTTGTCTGGCTTCCGTCTTTCCGAAGTTTCAATCCACGAATCTTGCTGTGTCCGGAAGCACATCATCTGAAGTCATGGAGCGGCAAATCCGTGCGCTAAAGACAAACGCGCTCGATGTTTTGGGCGTTGTGGTTTTGACGTCGGGCGGCAATGACATCATCCATAATTACGGTCGGACACCGCCGCGTGAAGAGGCCATGTATGGTGCAAGCTTGGCAGAAGTAAAGCCGTGGATTGATGACTTCGACCGGCGACTGGATTCCATCCTGTCACAAATCGAAGATCGTTTTCCCGGCGGTTGCGAAATTTTCATTGCGAACATTTTTGATCCTACTGACGGGCTTGGTGACGTGGAACGCGCCGGTCTGCCGGCTTGGAAAGATTCGATGGCCGTGCTCGAAGCGTACAACGATGTGCTCCGCCGAACTGCTCAGTCACATCCGAACACACATCTGGTGGATGTTCACAAAGCATTCCTAGGGCACGGAATTCATAGCATGGAATTTTGGGGGGCTCATTTTGACCGTCAAGACCCGCACTATTGGCTTTTCATCAACCTCGAAGACCCGAATGAGCGTGGCTACGATGCTATCCGGCGGCTTTTTCTTTTGGAAATGGAAAGAAGCAAAGACCGTTTTAAATGAGTTTGACTCGTTACAATTTCAATTGGCTTACTACTGCAAGCTGACTGGCGAACTTTAATCAATTATCATCATAGTTGCTATTTCTCTGTCAAAATTTAGATTGCCGGTATGGTGGTATGCGAATCCATTTCCTGTCCGTTTTGCGGGCAGGCGTCCGAGGTGGCCATCGACACGAGCGTGCCGAGCCAGCGGTTCACCACGGATTGCGAGGTGTGCTGCCGGCCGTTCGAGGTCACGGTCGAATGCAAGCCGGGCGAAATTCTGAGCTTGGACGTCTCTGGAAATTGAGGCAGCCTGCCCCCGTGAATCATTTCGACGTCAAAGTCCTGTGGGCCTATATCGTGCTGCTGTTGGTCGGCGGCTTGATCGGTTTTCTCAAGGCCAAAAGCAAGGTGTCGCTTGTTTCTTCTGCTTTGTTCGCCGCGCTGCTCATTTTGACCACGTTGCGCGGGGTGTTTCAGCCGGGCTTTGCGCTGGGTCTGGCGAATGTGACACTGGTTGTGTTGCTGGTGGTGTTCGCGCTGCGGCTGGCCAAAACGAGAAAATTCATGCCCGGTGGCCTGATTCTGGCGGCGACCGTGGCGGTGCTGGCTGTGCTGAATCTGGCGAAATGACTTGTACGGCCCCGGCCCGATATCAGGCGGCCAGTCGGTGGTGGATCACTTGGCCGACTCTTCGCGCGACCAGTGAATGGCGTGCAGCATCACTTCGGTCGAGGAATTCAGCTGTAATTTTTCCTTGATCCGGTTTCTGAAGGAGTTGATGGTCGGGATCGTCAGGCCCAGTTCTTCGGCGATCTGTCGGACTCCCTTGCCTTGGCCGAGCATCCGGAAAACTTCCAGCTCCCGGTCGCTTAATTTCTCGAGCGGCGACGGCGGCAGTTCGTCGTTTCCGCGGATGAATTTTGAGATGACGCCGCTGGCCATTCGCTCGCTGAGGTGCATGTCGCCCGCCAGCAGCTTGCGGATGGCCGACTTGACTACTTTGGCCGGTTCCTGCTTCATCACATAGCCCATCGCCCCGGCCCGCAGCGCCCGCTCCGCATACAGCGACTCCTCGTGCATCGAGACCACCAGCACCGGCAGATCCTCATGCTTCTCTTTGATGGATTTGATCAGGTCGATGCCGCTTTTGCCCGACAATGAAATATCCACGACCACGAGGTCGGGCTCGGATTGGTTGATTTTTTCCAACGCCTCCGTTGCGTCGGCGGCATCGCCGCAAACCGCCAGGTCGGCTTCCCGGTCGATCAATTGACGCAGCCCCTCGCGGAACATTGCGTGGTCGTCCACTATGAAAATTTGCTTTTTTTCCGATGGTTTTTCGTTCATGGCTTTGGGGTCGATTTCGTGGCTGCGGTTTCATCCGCTGCCGGTTTTTGCCCGGTCTTCGCTTCTTTTCCGCCCTTGTGCACGGCGGAATAAAATATACAGGTGACTTGGGTGCCCTGACCGGGCTTGCTTTTCAAGTCTAAAGTGGCACCGATTACCCGGGCGCGATAGCGCATAATGCGGATGCCCATCCCGGTGGGGTTGCCGTTGGCCGTTTCAAAACCGGAACCGTCGTCCTGGATGTTAAGCGCAAAACGGTCGTCTTTGCGGTCTAACGAAATGTTGATCTGGGTCGCGTTGCCATGTTTGGCCGCATTGAGCACGGCTTCCTGCACGATGTAATACAAATGCAAGGCCGCATCGTTTTCCACGTTCGGAAACGGTTTTGAAAAGGCTAAATCGCATTTGATCCGGAAAATGTTGCCGGCATTGGTCGCCAGATCTTCCAGCGCCCAGCTCAGGCCGTTTTCCTCCAGCTGCACCGGAAACAGTCCGCGCGCCACCCCCCGGGTTTGCGTGATCGCTTCGTTGATCAAGCTGCCCACGCGTTCCGCCTCGGAATATTCCGCCATGTTTTTTTCCTGGAGCTGGTCGGCCAGAATGTCGATCCGGTAGGCCACCCCGGCCAGCAATTGGCACACCCCGTCATGCAGGTCGTGGCCGATGCGTCGTTGCTCCCGGTTGCTGATCTCCAGAATTTCCCTCTCCAGGCGCTTGCGCTCCGTGACATCCCGCGCAATTCCCTCAACCTCCACCAGCTTGCCTTCCTGCTCAATCATCCGGGCCCCGATTTCCATGCGGAGTCGCTGGCCCGTCCCGCTGATGAAGTCCCATTCCGCCGGCTGGATTTCCGTGTTGTTGACCACTTGGGCCGACCACTGCTCGGCGGCCGCCCGTTGTTCTTCAACGACAAAATCCACCAGCCGTTTGTGAATGATTTCATGCCGGGGTCGTTGCAGCAATTGCTCGCCGGTTTTATTGATCGAGGTGATCCGGCCCTTTAAATCATGGGTGAATACCATGTCATTGGCATTTTCAAATAGGTCCTCGTAGCGTTCCTTCAAGGCCGCCTCTGTTTGTAACTTTTGCCGGATGATGTGGGTTTGCTTTTGCACGCGCCGGCGCAGGACGGCCACCCAGGTGAATGTGACCAGGACGACCACTCCGAGGACGCCCATGGCCCATAACATTTTTTCGTAGTTCCACCACGGCGGTTCGGCCAGCACGGTGATGTCGGCCGGGGTGAACAGTAGAATCCGGAACGACTTGGCCCTCCAGTCCGCGCTCGGTTGCCAGACATTGCCCGGTTCGATCCGGCATACCCCCGCCACCGCAAGTTTCGTGTTGTTTTCCAGATAGGTAAAATCTACGCCGATATTGGTGCGCTCCAGATAGGCGTCGAAAATAAAGCCGCCGGATTGCAGGACGAGAAACTGCTCCCGGCTGTGCCGCGCGCGATCCAGCAGGGTCGCCTTGATGAGCACCAGCCGGCAATCGTAAGTGCCTTTCAATGCCTCGTCGGCCGTTATCTCGATCGGCACCGGCGCCGGGCCATCGCCGATTTTTCGGAAAATGGCGTCCTGCAGCATCGGCGTGTAATCGCCGGCCGCGGGAAAGCCGACCACCTCCACTATATCCCCGGGCAGCAGGCTGTCGGGCTGTTCGGTTTCCACATACAGTCCTTCCTGGCCGTCCTGGATGTAGAGGACATTGTCGCGCCGGTAACTGACGACTCCCCGGACTTTGACTCTGTGCCCGTATGGCCCTTGCGGCGTGAATTGCAACAACTGCTCGATCGGCCGGGTCGGGAGGGCAAATGGCTTGGCGGGCGCGGGTGTTTCAATCGTCAGATCTGACAGCTGCGAAACCATGAGCCGCACATCAAATAATTGGCGTTGCGAATTGAAATGGCTCGCACAAACACCGCGGACCTTGAGTTTGCTGTCCACTAGCACCGCTTTCAGCTCCGGGGGGATGTTTGCTATCAGGGCTTTGAAACGCCCCCCGCTGGAAACAATTTCAATCGTGTTATATTGGGATTGTGGATCCTCTCCGATGGACCGAACCACGCCCTGGATTTCCACCAACTGGCTGTCTTCGGCACCGCTCACCAGTTCTTCAAAGGAAACGGGCTTGGCCGGCGGCAGTGCGTGCGTGCCGAGTACCGTGATCCGCTGTGCCGTGACCACCGGGGCAAATTCGCCCGGACTCGTCACGCCTTCAACTTCCACCAATTGTCCGGCAGACAACGAAGGCAGGTTGTTCGTCGGCAGGTAAATGCCAGCCGTGTCATCCTGGATGATTTGTATGAAGATGTTCCGGTCAAAAAAGGTGACCACGCCCCGTAGCTTCACCGGAAGATGCCGGGCTGCCTGTTCCGAAGTCAGGCTCCGGACTTCCGCCGCGGTTTGAATGACGTTGGTAAAACCGGGGGCGTCGGCGGCCCATGACTGCCCGCTGCAGAGCAGCGCGGAAAAAAGCATGGCCCGCCCGAACCGGTGCAAACCCTGATTGTTGGCTGTTGGCGCTGGCATGCTGGCTTTCCAGTAACATGCCCGCCGCGAAAAGCAAAGCTCTTGTTATTGCCGCCGGCTGCTGCGCTGCTGGAGCCGCCCCAAATCACAGGTCGCGCGCCCTGGTTTGGTGTCGCTGCCGCCGGCGTCCATCGTCCTCTGGCGGATTATGCCAAATCCCGTAGACATCGGTTCCAATGGTCGGGCGGACCGTCCGCTGCCCGCCGTGGTTGCCAATCAACCCCTGCCGCTTCGCCTCGACGGCGCGCACGGCATGTCGCGCCCCACCTTGTAATTGAGAAATGGAATGAGCTGGGCAACCGGTTGGAAATTGAATGGTTTGAAGGTCGCTATAATTCTGAAGGCCGGCCTGGCATTCCAGTACCGGCCTTCAGGGGGTGGATCGATAATCTGACTATTCCGTATTTACCGTATGAAACCGGGTCTTGGCTCCAATTGGGTTGGAAATGGATTTTACGGTGCCATCGCCGGTAACGGAGGTCAGCACCTTCCAGGTGGCGTCGGTCAAATTGGTCTTGTAAAGCACATCATAGATCGGTCCGTAAAGTGTCGGGAAGGTTATGACACTATTATTGCCACTGACCGAGGCTGTGGCTGACGGGGATCTGAGCCGTAAATTGGTGACGTCCGCGTAAACGGAACCCCCTGTGTCAGCAAGATAAGTGATTTGGAAACGCACGGAGGCGGTTCCTGGCGGGGCCACCATGTATGGAGCAGTGCCCAGAAAGGTAACCAGATCACTGGCATAAACATTGGTCGGTTGCATATTCACCCATGTGTCCACCGGGCTGCTGGCGGTGAAATTCGCCGATTTATATTGCTTTAAGGGGCCGTTGCCAGCATCCCGGAACTGAACTTCCAGAAAGCACTGGCCGTTGCCGCCAATTTGATCCAATGAAGGCGTATAAAACCAGGCATTGCCCGTGTAAATGTTCCCCGGCTGGGCGGGACGATCTTGAAAGACCCCGTTATACGTCCCGGCACCAGTGCTGAAGATCTGCATGCAGTTGGATCCATTCAGCACCACAACGGGGATGGCCGTCAAATAATAATAGTCGTTGGTGCTTTGAAAGACGGCACCGTTAAAACCAGACCAGCCGGCGCTCGATGATAGGGCAAAAACACCGGACTCAAAACCGGGATCGATTAGCATATTGGTTTTGATCTGAGCGGATAAAGGTTGCACCCCCAGGGTCGTGCTTTCCTGCGCCGATCCATAGCTGTTGCCCACCGTGGCGATATAATAACCGATATCCCCCAAGTTTACATTGGAGATAATCAGCGTGCTGGTGGCGGATCCGAAAATGGTGGAGCCGGAGGCCTGTAGGCCGTCACTCAAAGTATTCTGCGTCAGTGTTGAGGGGTCTGAATAAGCCCACTGATAGCTGGTTGCAGCACTACCAACATTAGTCACCGCAAACGTGGCTTTTTGTCCTTGAATAAGTGAGAGGCTTGCCAGGGGAAGGAGTGACAC
>CAIJNQ010000019.1 GCA_903822015.1 uncultured Verrucomicrobia subdivision 3 bacterium
ATTCTCCATAACTTAATTCATCAGCCATTAAATCCAGGTGACGCCGAGGGATGCTCTTGCTGTGGGGCAACGCTTGCGCAAACAGATACTGACACCATTTCGGGAATAGGAGGTATCTCAGATGATTAGCCTGCTGGAACGATTCCCTAATGGTCGCATACCGCTTTACATAAAATTCGAGGGCCGAAGCGGGGCGATCAACCGATAAAGCCTCTTTGACACCTTCGGCTGCGTGATACCCGCTTAACATGGCAAAGGCAATTCCCTCACCGGTGATTGGCTCCACAAGCCCGGCCGCATCGCCACATAGCAATACGTTACCCTGGCCCGGCGTTTTACGAAAATCTCCAAAAGGGATAAAGTGGCCCCTGACTTTAGCGGGTGGCAAACGACCGAATCTTTGGGTCAGGAAATTGTTGAAATCCTCGCGCATTTTCGGATTTTTCCTCAATAGGCCGCCGACACCGGCGGTTAACGTGTTTTTTTTGGGAAAGACCCAGCCGTAACCCCAATCCAAAAGCCCGAAATAAATCTCCGGGTCACTGATGGCAGGAATATCGGACGAAACCGGAACCTCCATTTCCAATCCAAAACCAACGGTATCCCGGCTGAATGATTCGCCGAATATCAATTTTGCAACCATGCTATTAACCCCATCGGCACCGATCAGGAAATCGTAATGGATGGATGATCCGTCACTCAACGTTAACAAGGACTTTTTGATTTCGATTGTCCGCACCGGCACCCCCGCATACACGGTTGCCCCGCTTTTACGGGCCAACTGAAGAAGAAATGCATCATAATCCCGCCGGCAAGTAAAATACAGGTCCTGGTAGTCTGCGAGGTGATTCAGCAGCTTTTGCTTAAAATAAAACCGCGCCCCCCTGGATACGGTTTGAATCGCCGGCGCCCAATCGGTTTTGAAAATGGTCTGAAAGGTTTTTTTACTGCGAATCGTCAGGAGCCCGCCACACAGTTTATCACGGGGGAAAACGCTTCGATCAATCACACATACTTTCACCCCGGAACGAGCAAGAGTATAGGCGGCCGACGAACCTGCCGGCCCACCGCCAATCACAGCAACCTGAAATTTATGTTCCGGCATTTGCTTTACCTGTTTTCAAACGTCCAGAATCGGGCCGGCAACCGCCAAGCTTTTCAAGTCCATGTTTTCCGCAATCCTGACAGGAAATTGGTTTTCATGCGCTTTCAGACAGATGGCTGTTGTGATTAAATGATAATATTCGCGACTCACTGTCCTGGCAGTCATTCGCAAACCCAAGTCAAGCTGCCGGTACATATAAATTGACAAACGGCGCTTGCCAAACGCACATCAGGTTAGAGCTGTCCGCCAACCAACCCGGACGCTCACCGACAAAAAACAACATGAACAGCGATTGTCCATCAGACTATGGCAGCCCGTCAATTTGTTCTGGCGGAATCGGTTTCCCAGTGCAAGGTTCAATTGTAACCGGATGCGGATCTTTTTTCTTGGGCCAAAGATACCTGGCTGAAGGCAAAGGCTGATGGCTGCCCAACTGCACGCTGGCTTGCCACAGGGTAACTTTCGCAATTGGCAAAATATGACCATCGGATCCGAATTTCAGCGGCGCGCTCCAGAATTGGAAATCGTGACCTTTGATACCATCCAACCGCGACCCCCAACGGTCGCCCATCCAAACAAAGGCCATCCCATTGGTGGTTGATATTTTTGCCACCCAGGTTTGTTGCGCCGCCACGGTAGGATTCCCCGGATTGCCATGGCCGACCGCCGGGGCACGATTGATGTTTGGCTGCTCGGTGAATGGTCCCAATGGCGAGCTGGCGGTATAAACCCTTGCGCCACTCCCTGCAGGACAGAAACAACAGCACAAATCAAAAAGGGCATAGTAAACCTGGTTGCGCCGGAAGAGCACCGGAGATTCACAGCCATCCGCCAAAACGGCGCTGGTTACTCCGGCCGAGCCAAGATAATCCCGGGTCAACTTTTCCACGCGGATGGAATGGTTTTGGTCAATCACGGTATAAATAAAATATCCGGTGCCGTCACTATCCACAAATAAGCTGCCATCGCCGGGGTGCTGGCGGGATTGCGAAAGTTGAACGTTGGGGTTGGCGATCCGGAACGGTCCGACTGGCGAATCACTGGTGGCAACACCGTTCTGACCATCCCACAATTTGGGATACCAGTTATACCAAAGCACATATTTACGGGTTTGAGGATTAAACACCACATAAGGCCGGTAATAAACCCCGTCGGGCGGCGCCTGGAGCAATTCCCCCTCAAACGTCCAATGTTCCAGATCCGGTGAACTATAAACCCGAAAACGATTATTAATGCTGAACCCGGCGGTATTTCCGTAAGCCGTGCCGTAGAGAAAGTAGCGACCCTCAAAGAACTGAAGACAACCATCATGGGCGTCAACAATTTCCCCGGTGACATCGCGCCGGGGTTCCTGATTGTTGATCATCACACACCGGAAGTTGTTTTTTGATCCGGCCGAGGTTGTTTGCGATGGATTCAAGAAAACACAGGAACTCACCAAGTTTGCAATAAGGCAAATAAGGGCCACCGATTTAAGCCGGGATTTTCCATTTGGCCGGTCGCTCATAAGCCAGGATTTCCCATTTGGTTCTTGCCCACGACCGGCGTGAACTGCTTTTTGTAATTTTACTGACAGGAAATTGGTTTTCATGCGCTTTCGGTTACTTAACGCTGCGCGGGTAAGCAGTCCCTCATTGATTACGTCCGCACCTACCAGCCGGCTAACAAATAGTAATGAGGCGTGATGCTGACCAAAGGTTTTGCCGCGTCCGCGGAACGCTGGCATTCCAGTCGCCGGTTAGAAAGACAATTTAAAGCCACATGTCTAGATTGGTTTGGGAGTTTGATACAGCACGTCGTCTCCTCCAAAATAAATCAGGGGCGGCTATTTCTTCTTTCTCCCCAAGCCCCAAATCAACCACACGGCTAGCGCGAACAACAAAACCAGCCACCATAGATAGCGCAATTCGCGCGCGGCCATCTCCACGAATCCTTGCGCGGGCGGAAAAAGTAGAATCAAAGCCGTCACCACAACCAGCAGGGCGACGAGTTTAAAAAAGGCAATTGCGCGCGGGTTCATGGATTTTTCCGGAACGGGGGCGTCGTTTATTTTTTCAAGTCAACGGCTGGCAGCAGCATGTTCACGCCCCCGCTGCCGCCGCCGCCGACATACAAAGGCGCACGGCCGTCCCATTTTTCCACGATCTGCAAATCAATGAACGCGGGCGTTTGCTTGAGGGCTTCACCTCGAATCCGGATTGACTCGGCATCACCTTTCGCCTTGATGACAACTGTGTCGGCTTCAATCTGGGCTTTCTGTTGGGTGAATTTTGCCTTCGCGGCTTCCTGTTCCTGCACCATCTTGGCTTCGATGGCGGTTTCGAGTTCGGGTGAGAGATCAATGTTTTGGATGACAACGTCTTCCACGAACAGCATCGCGCCAATTTTAGCCCGCGCGGCGACCAATGCCTTGTTTTTGATTTCTTCACGGTTCTTGACGATTTGTTCGGCGCTTTCAAGGGCGGTGACTTCCTTCATCGCTTCCTGCACGCGAGGCGCGACCAAGCTGTCGAACGGATCGCCGGCAAAACCCTGATAAATCTGCACGACACTCACTTCCGGTATACGATACAACACTCGCAAATCCATCTTAACCTGTTGTAAGTCAGATGAATAACAGGAAGCGGAAACTTCGCGAGTCTGCTGGCGGATGGTCACCGGCACGATGGTGGTGATGAACGGCGTCTTGTAGCCAAACCCCTCCGGCTTGAACACAGGCGACACTTTGCCGAGCGTGACTTCGACACCGCGTTCGCCCGGCTGCACGACATAACTGCTCGTGGACAGAACGATCACAATGACGAAGATGAGAATGGCAACGCCTATGAGCTTGGCAATGGTTTGAGCACGCATAATTTTAGGTTGGTTCTGAATATTCTTCACAAACTGTAATCAATTGGCCACTCCTGACCAATTACAATTTTCGCTAATGATCATACGCCGCTGTCTTCGTTCCAACGCTCTGGCTTCGCCCGGATTAAATCGCACACAAGTTAGATGCACGCGGGCCTTGCTACACTTTTTCATTTCGTAGGAGTCGTGACGAGACTCGTTTCGTTTTGAAAATTGATTGGAGACTCCGCACATCGTCTGCTACGAGCGTACCGGAATATTCTTACTGACAGGAAATTAGTTTTCATGCGCTTTCATTTATTTGACGCTGCGCGATCCGGAGGCAGTTGGCAAACATGCCAGTCGAACTATTAGCGTGCTGCCCCGGCAGGGCGCTCAAGCAGTTGAATTGAGTCGGGCATGGGATTTTCTCACGCAAAGGCGCAGAGGCGCAAAGCTCTGAGGGCGTTCAAGGTTGATTATCGCGGGTGCGGTAAAAACGGCTCGTAAAGTTTGCGGCATCGTTGTCGGTAAAGATTGCCGAACCGCTGGCAGCCATCGTCACGGTGCCGATGACGGTCCAATTCACCAGATCCGGGCTTGCCTGGATGTCATAGGTATGGCTGTCCAGCCCGGTCACGGTCAGGTTGAACCGGGAGGCGGACGTGACCGCCAGCGGCACGGCCGGCGGTGGCGGCGCGGAGTAAGAAATCCCGGAGGAAAACGCACTTTCCGCCCCGGAGTCGCTGTAAGTGGTGGTAGCAAAATAATAGGTGGCTCCCGGCGTCAGATTGGAAATGGTCAAACTGGTAGCGGAACCGGCATCAATCTCGTTGGTGAAAACACCGCTGGCGCCGCCGTAACAGACGTGGTAACCGGCCACCACGGGGTCCGCGATGGGATTCCACGCCAGAGTCACATTCGCCTGGGCTTGAACCGAGGCGACGAATACCAGGCAGACCAAGAGGCAACCCAGAAGCTTAACCGGTCCGGTGATGGCGAAATACCGGCGCAGGCTATTGCTGGCTGACGGAGCCTGACCTTGGGGGGACGGGTTCATGATTCTTTCTGCCTGCGGGCAAGCCCGGCGGCGACGACCGCATTTCTCGCCGCGCCAGACACGGGCTTGGTCTCCGGGGGATGCTCCGCCGGCCGGGGGACCGGCCGGGGCAGCGGTGCGCCGCGATAACGGATGGAGTCCAGTTCAGCTTCCGTCGCCGAGACGGCAGCGGCGGTTTTTGGGTTCGCATTCGAGTCGCTCATGGCCTTATGGTTTTTTGTGGGGAGAGCGACCGGACCGGCCGGCCGCCTCACGACATAACAGACCAGGCGCCGCTTACGGCGGGCTTACGCGGGCATTACAGTTTTGAAAGGCGGCGAGGAACCCGATGAACCGGCGTAGAAACAGCCGGGAAACGGGATGGGAAGCGGCGGGTGGCGGCGACAACGGAGCCAACCGTCACCGGGCGGGAAGCTGCTTGAAGAGCTTTACGGTGAAGGTCGCGCCTGCGTCCGGCTGGCTGGAAACCGCCACGCGGCCACCGTGCGCCTCAACCACGGCCTTGACCAGACTCAAGCCCAGACCCAACCCGCGCTGGGAACGGCTTTTATCACCGCGATAGAGTCGCGCCCAAATCTTTGCCTGTTCATCGGCGGGGATGCCGACACCGGTATCGCGAAAAACCGCCACGGCCTGCGCCGGTTCGTCGTGAAGGAGGATGGTCACGCGGCCACCGGCCGGCGTGTATTTGATGGCGTTGTCCAGCAGGTTGGCGAAGACCTGCCGGATGCGGTTGGGATCCACGTCCGCCATACATTGCGCGGGCAGCTCGGTTTGAACCGCCAGCTTCCGGTCCTCGGCGACATACTGGTAAAGGTCCACGACTTCGCGGACCAGGCGGCAGAGATCCACGGGTTCACGGTTGAGTTTCAGCATGCCCGCCTCGGCCTCGGTGATGTCCATGAGGGTGTTCAGCATGGCGAGGACGCGCTCGGATTCCTCGACGCAATCAGCCAGCGCCTCGCGGGCCGCGGCGGGATCGGTGCCGGGGGAGAGGGCGAGTTCCGCGGTGCCGCGCAGGCGCGTGAGCGGCGTGCGCAGGTCGTGCGCGACGTTATCGAGCGCCTCGCGCATGGCGCGGATGAGGTTTTCATTCCGATCCAGCAGGGTGTTGAACAGGCGGACCAGTTCGTCGAATTCGTCCTGCGACGCCCGCGCCGGGACGCGCGCGTCGAGCTGGCCGGTGCGGATGATGGAGCGGGCGGTGGCGACAAGCTGACGGACGGGGCGGGTCGCGCGATCGGCAAAAAAATTACCGGCCAGAAACCCGAGAATCACCGTCACGCCACCGACGAGGAAAAAGCTATGGCGCAACAGGTGCAGCAAGGTCTCGCGGTTGGCGGTGCTGCGCCCGATCTGCAAGAGCGTGCCGTCGGAGAGTTCGGCCGAATCCAGCACCAGCTCCCTTTCGTCGTCCCCGGGAATGCGGATGACCACGTCTTGATCAGGGCGATAGTCGGCCGGGTTGCGGGACGGGTCCGGGAAGCTCACCCACTCCTCGGGCACGTTGAGCAGGGTGACGCTATTGGTGCCGGTCAGCAGCCGGACGAAGAGGGACTTTTGCAATTTGGGCGGCTGACTTTGCATCCACTCGCGCAAGGTGTTGACGCCGCCATTCTGGTAAAGCAGGGCGGTCTGCTTCAACCAGGCTTCGAGCAAAATGCGTTCCCGGTCCTGGATGGCCGCCGCCAGCAGGTAATAGGTGAGGGCGAAGAGCGCGGCGTTGCTCAGGGTAAAGACCAGCACATACCAGAGGCTCAACCGGAAGCCGAGCCGGCGGCGCAAGGGATCAAGCACGCGGTAGAACATAGCCAATTCCCCGGATGGTCTGGATCAGGTCCCGGTCCTTGGGCAGCTTGCTGCGCAACCGGTGAATGAGCACGTCCACGACATTTGTTTGCGGATCGAAACTGTAGTCAAAAATGTGCTCCAGAATCATGGTCTTGGTGACCGTGCGCCCCGCGCTGCGCATCAGGTATTCCAACAAGGCAAACTCGCGCGGCGGCAACTCGATCTTTCCGCCGCCGCAATGCACTTCACGGGCCAGCAAATCCATCGTCAACTCACCCACGACCAGTTTCACGGGCTCGGCGGTGTGGGAGGCGCGGCGGATCAAGGCCTGCACGCGCGCGAGCAGTTCGGAAAAAGCAAACGGCTTGGTCAAGTAATCATCGCCGCCCGCCTGCAAGCCCTTCACGCGTTCATCCACCGACGATTTGGCGCTCAAGATCAGGACCGGCACGCGGTTACCGGCAGCGCGGATTTTCTGGATGAGGCTCAAGCCGTCGAGCTGCGGCAGCATGAGATCCACGATGGCGGCGTCATAATTCGCGGTCTGCGCCAGGGAAAATCCCGCCTCGCCGTCGGGCGCATGGTCGGCGGCAAAGCCGCTTTGCTTGAGGCCCTTGACCACAAACGTCGCGATCTTCCTGTCATCTTCGACCACAAGGACGCGCATAATGACGCCATGATGCCCAAGCGGGGCGGACGGGCAAGCAGAAGTGGCATGCCATCATTTTTTTCCCGATGTTTTTGAGACGACAGGGTGATTCCGGGCAGGGCGAACCCGGCGGGCGAACCCGGGCGGTGAGACAGGCCGGGGTGAGGGTCCGGCGGCGTGTGAATGGAGATGAATCGCGGGTTCAAAACGGAACGCGGCGGCCGGCAACACCAACACCGGCACCCGAAACGGCGAGTTGCGGGAATTCACCGGAACCGGCGCAACCACCTTATGGTCCCGCGGGTCAAACGCGATCTTGAAGGTGCGGCGCCCGGCATGATCCGTGAGGGATTGCACCGAGCAAACAAGGGGGGAACGATGAGTTTTCATAACGCGGGGTCTGGTTTTTTGGGACCTTAATATTTACCGGCGGAATTAGATTGGGCGCGGAGCTGGGCGGCCCGGGGCATGGCCCTCACCGGAGGCGTGGAGGATTGCAGGACGAATTCCACCCCGGTTTCGTGCATGTCCTCCAGGGCGGCGAGCGGATATTGCCAGCCGGCGCCTTTCGCGAGATCGTAGTGCTGGAGAAAATCGCCGAGCAAACCGCAATGTTCGGGCACCAGTCGATTGGGGACGTCGACAATTTCGTGGAGGAACTCCTCGTTGGACAGCCGGGAAGCCCGCAGTTGCATCTGCTCCTCGACATAACCGCGAAGGATGGTGGAGACCACGAGGCAATACTCGCGGGCGGCCTCGGGGTTCATCAGGGCGCGAGCCGCCTCGAGTTGATGCAGCGCGGCTTCATGCGGCGACAGCTCGAACATCCGGCCCGACCGAACACAGACCCAGAAGACGAGGGCGGCGGCAAAACACACGGCGATTCCGGCGGCGGTTAAAATCCAGAACCCGGGCGCCGGCACATGACTGATCCAATTGGTTATAATCATCGTTGCCCTATCAGAACACACGCCACTTACGGGACGCTTACGGGAGGATTACATTTTTGAAAGGCGGCGAGGGGCGGATTTTCTCACGCAAAGACGCAAAGGCGCGAAGCGAGACGGAATGGATTAGTTGATTAGTGGATGATGGATGATGTCAATGCTCCAGCGACGCGGATTACCCCTCACCCCGACCCTCTCCCCATCGGATGGGGCGAGGGAGAAAAAATTTGGATGGCGTTTCCCGGGGTGGCGCTCGTGGGGCGAGCTTACCCCGCGCTATTTTCGTGCAGCCCTTCCAGGGCGCTCGATTTGTCGTCTCGCCAGCGCGCGATGAGCAAGAACTGGAACATTGTGAAGGTTCGAGCCGCGCGTGGAGGACCAGCGACGCGGGTGAGATCATTGGGCTCCTGATAAAATTCAAGCCGGACTCAGGAGGCGGCCACAAAAGTCTGCAGGCTGGCCAGCCGGGAAAAATGACCCTTCAGGGCCAGCAATTCAGCGGGCGTGCCCGTCTCCACAATTTTTCCATGCTGCAACACCACGATGCGATGCGCCTGGCGGATGGTCGAAAAACGATGGGCCACGATCAACGTTGTGCGGCCGCGGGTCAGACGCGCCAAGGCGTCCTGGACCAAACTTTCCGATTCCGTGTCGAGGGCGGAAGTGGCTTCATCCAGCAGGATGACGCGCGGGTCACGAATGAGGGCACGGGCGATGGCGAGGCGCTGCCGCTGACCGCCGGAAAGGCGGGTGCCGTTCTCCCCGAGCGGGGTGTCGAGCTGCCGCGGGAGGCGGCGCACAAATTCCGCCAGATTGGCCTCGGTCAGAATCTGCCACAAGGTCGCATCAGCCACCCGGTCCAGGCCGTAGGTGACATTTTCGCGGAGACTGCCGTTGAACAGGATCGTGGTCTGCGGCACAACGCCGATCTGGCGGCGGTAGGTGCGTAAATCGATGGATTGAAGATCCACACCATCGAGCCGGACCTGCCCGGCGGTCGGCGAGCGGAAGCCCATGGCGAGATTGACGAGCGTGGATTTGCCGGCCCCGGATTCGCCCACGAACGCAACCGTTTCGCCCGGGGCAATTTCCAGGGAGACATCCCGCAAGGCAACCTCGCGTCCGCCGGGGTATTGGAAGCTGACATGGTCAAAGATAATACCGCCTGACAACGGGACGGGCGCGGGGGGTTTGCCGGCGAAGTTTTCGACCTGGGTCGCCTCCAGAATCCCGCCGATGGAGCGGACGGCGTCCCGTCCCTGGGCCAAGGCGGGAAACACGCCGAGGGTCTGCTGCACCGCCCCGATGAGCATCCCGAAATAAGTCTGGTACATCACGGCGTCGCCGACGGTAATCTTATGCAGGGTGACCAGCCAGGCGGAGAACACGAGGCAGGCGAGCTGAAACACGATGAAGGTGAACCAGGAGCTGGACGCGAACAGTTCCGTCAGCGTGTCCACCTGCATCCCGCGCTCGCGCAGGCGCTGAAAGACGGAGCGCACGCTGCGCGTCTCCTGCTCCTCCAGGCCGTGCGCCCGGGTGACCGGCAGCATCAACAGCATTTCGCCGACCCGGGTGTTCATCTGCTCGGTCTCAATCCGCAGCGCCTGATATTGCTCGCGAAACCGGCGGTCAAACAGTTTCAACAAGGCGATGCCGGCAGGGACGGTCAGCAGGAAATAAACCGCCAAAACGGGCTGACGCACAAGGGCGATCACGGTGACGTAAACGATGACGAGCAAGCCGTTCAGGCCGTTCAGGAAGAGATAGCGGCAGAGATTGTCGATCGCGTCCACATCACGGAGGATTTTGGTCTGCAAGGCGCTGGATTGATTCTCCTCGTGGAAAGTCATGGCCAGCTGCTGCAGCCGTTCCACGAGGGCACTGCGGAGGTTAAACTGCATGTGGCGCAACAGACCGCTCATGGTCCGCGCGAAGATCGTATGCAACAAGGGATTTTGGGCCAGCAACAGCAGATAAAGCCCGGCGATCCAAAGAATCCGGTGAAAGGAGCCGGCGGACACGGGGGTCAACGCGTCCACGATCAGGCCGATGGCGAACGGCATCAAGGACGCCGGCGACTGTTTGATGACGAACAAGGCGACGGCCCCGAAGACCTTGCCGCGCTGGTCGGAAAACAACCGCCACAAGGTCCGGGTGGGCCGGGTTGAATCAAACCGGCCATCGAGCAACGCATCCCAGGGAGAAGCACTCCGTTCGTGAATCATCGAGCGACGATTATGCCCTCCGACCGGGCGTGAATACAGCGGGAAAGGCGGCGACGCTCCCCGCACCATCCAGAGCGGTGGAAGCGGTGACGAAAAGGGATTGATGGATTATTGGATTATTGGATTGAGGGATGAAGGATGAAGTCTGAAGGGTAAAGGGCGAAACGGGGACTAGTTTGGGCTCGAGGGACTCTCGCCCCACCGTTAGAGCATTTTCAAAAATACTGTAGCCGTTCGGCTTGGCGGGAGGAAGCGGGCGGTCTTTTTGAGTTCTGGCGTCGTTTCGGCTCAGTCACAGCTTGGAACCTGCTCCTTCGCCAAAGCCTCGCCAAATCCGAAAAATCCTCGCTCCAAACGGCTGCAGGATTTCTTCAAATGCTCTAAACATGAACCGAAAAAACTTCGAACATTCAACGCCCAACGCTTAACGCCCAACATTTAATACAGCGGGGAAGAGGGCCGTGAGGCGCGTTTTGCGGTACTGGAAAATCTTTTCGACGTCGCGGCGGACGAACAGCCAGTTCATCAGAGCGCCGCCGCGCGGATAATAGCGCACGCGGTCGGTGCAGAGCGTGCCACCGTCACGGTCCGCGAAACTATGGGTGTGGTGCCATAGTTTGTAGGGGCCGCGCAACTGCGTATCCACAAACTGATGCGGCGGCCGCCAGACGGTGATTTCGGTGCGCCAGCCCACCGGCACGCCGTGGATGCGAATCCGGTAATCAATGAGCGTGCCGGGATGCATGGCAATCGGGCGGGGCGTGAGCACCGCAAATTTCAACCAGGGGGGCGTGATGGTTTCCAGATTGTGGGCGTCGGCAAAAAATGAAAACACCTCGTCGCGCGGACGGGGCAGCCAGAGTTCGGTTTCGAGAACAAATTCCTTCATGAGAAAAACCGGCGCGGTCAGATCCGGCGAACCGGTTTCCGCAGGGCATCGAGCTGTTCGCAAAACTCGTCCAGGCTGGCGGTTTGAATCGCACCAATGCGCTTGAGGGTATCGCGATACGCGGCCGCCGCGCGGCCGCCGGTGAGGATATGAATCTGGGACGGCAGGAAACGGCGCAGGTTCAGCAATTCCTGGGGCAGGTCGGGATCATCCTCGGGATAAACGAGGCTGAGGGCCACGGCGTTAATGCGATTTTGGGCGGCCGCACCGGCAATCTCCGCCGCGGGCAGACTGGCACCGAGGTAGATGGTGCGCCAGCCGAGATGGGCGGCGGCGGTGTTCACCATGAGGGCGCCGAGCTCGTGCAACTGGCCCGCGGGCGTGGCCACGATGATGCCCGGGGCATTCGCGGGCGTGGCAAATTGTTTCGCCAGCTGGCCGAGAAACACCTTCAAGCTCGCAGTCAAAAAATGTTCATGGGCGGTGGTCACTTCGCCGGCGCGCCACAGGGTGCCGATGGTCTGGGACAAGGGCGCGATGACCTGCCGCAGCAATCCCTGGTGGCCGAGCGCGATGAGCGCGTGCTGCATCGCCTCTTCGAACCGGTGGACATCCATTTGCCGGACCGCGGCCAGGCAGGATTCCTGAAAACCGCGGGACAGCGAAAGCGCCTGGCCGGCGTCCGCCGGCGCCAGACCGCCGGGCCCGGCCCCGGCCACCAGCGCCTTGAGCCGTTCCAAGGGAAGATTGGCAATGCTACCGATGCCATGGCCGGCCAGGGTGGCCAGCCGGAGCAAGGTCAGGCGCTCGATCTCCGCATCCGAATACAAGCGACGGTTGGTGCCGGTACGTTTCGGCTTCACCGCGCCCTAGCGCTTTTCCCAGATGCGCACCACGTGGGTGCTCAGGCCGGTGCGCTGGGTCACCACGCGCAGTGAATGATGCGATTCTTGCATGCGACAATAATAGACACAACATAGACATAAATCAACAGAATTATTTTTCCAGCGACAACATAGAGTAAATTCATTGTTTTAATTGAACATTAAGCGCAATTCGCCATCCAAATTAAATATAAACAAAACATTGACAAGAAGGAACTATGGTTATACAAATATGAGACAGTTTAACCGAAACGCGTGACGACATGACGACAAATACAAAACGATTCGCCCGGAACATTGATGCCAAAGGCCGCTGGCTGCGCGGGATTGCGGCCGGCGCGCTGCTCCTCGGCGGGCTGGCCGCCTGGTCATTCAGCCTGAGCCTAAGCCTGGGGCTGATGGCGAGCGGGGCGTTTGTGATGTTTGAAGCGCTGCGCGGCTGGTGCGCCCTGAGGGCCTGCGGCATCAAAACAAAATTTTAATTTTATGACAAAAGAAGTCATCATCATCGGGGCGGGGCCGGGCGGACTTGCCTCCGCCATTCTGCTGGCCAGCCAGGGCGTGAAGGTGAAAATCGTGGAGCGCCTGCCGATCCTTGGCGGGCGGACCTCCAGCATCGAAGCCGAAGGCTACAAGTTTGATCTCGGGCCGACGTTTTTCCTCTACCCGCGGGTCCTGGAAGAAATATTCCGGGCGGGCGGCACGGAGCTGCGCCGCGAAGTGGAGATGATCCGGCTGGACCCGCAATACCGGATCGCGTTCGGCGCGGGCGGGAAGCTGGATTGCACGCCGGACATCGCGCGGATGGAAGCGCAGATCACCGAACTCGCCCCGGCGGACGCGCCGGGCTTCCGCCGGTTCCTGACGGAGAACCGGACCAAGCTGGCGCTGATGGAGCCGTGCCTGGAAACCCATTTCAACGGGTGGAAGAGCATCTTTAACAAGCGGCTGCTGAAAATGCTCCCGATGCTGCGGCCGCATCAATCGGTGGACACGTATCTCAAGCGGTTCTTCCAGGACGAGCGCGTGCGGCTGGCCTTTTGTTTCCAGTCGAAATATCTGGGCATGTCGCCGTTCCGCTGCCCGAGCCTGTTCAGCATCCTGAGCTTTCTGGAATACGAGCACGGCGTCTGGCATCCGATCGGGGGCTGCGCGGCCATCACGGCGGCGATGGCGCGGGTGGCGGAGCGGCTGGGCGTGGAGATCCATCTGAACGCCCCGGTGGAAGAAATCCAGTTTGCGGGACGCCGAGCCATCGGGGTGCGCACGCCGGGCGGGGCTTATCGCGCGGATGCCGTGGTGGTAAACGCGGATTTTGCCCGGGCGATGCAGAAAATGGTGCCGGACCATTTACGCCGACGCTGGACGGACCGGCGGCTCGCCAGGAAAAAATATTCCTGCTCGACGTTCATGATGTACCTCGGCATCGAGGGCCGCTACGAACTGCCGCATCACAACATTCACATCGCGGAAAACTACACGCGCAACCTGGATGAAATTGAAAACCGGCATGTCCTGAGCGCCGACCCGTCGTTCTACGTCCAGAACGCGAGCGTGACGGATCCGACACTGGCCCCGCGGGGCCACAGCGGGCTTTACGTGCTGGCGCCGGTGACGCACCAGCATCCGAACGTGGACTGGGCGCAGGAGAAGCCCCGGTTCCGCGAACTGATGCTGAAGCAAATCGCCAAAGCCGGGTTCAAGGATGTCGAATCACGCATCCGCTACGAGCGGGTGATCACGCCCGCCGACTGGGACACCCGCTATGAAATCTACCGCGGGGCGACGTTCAATCTGGCGCACACGCTCGACCAGATGCTGCACCTGCGGCCCAACAACCGCTTTGAAGACCTGGACGGCATGTATCTCGTGGGCGGCGGCACGCATCCGGGCAGCGGCCTGCCGGTGATTTTCGAGAGCGCGCGCATCAGCTCGCGGCTGCTGCTGGAAGATTTCGGCCAGCGCGTGGACTGGAAAGAAAGCGCGGGGCACGGGCAGCCATTGAGCCCGCGGGGCGAACAGGAAGCGGAAACCACCACCGTATGAAAGTCCCGATCCAGTTTGAAAACGCCCCCGCCGTCCAGGTCACCCTGGACATAGCACCGGTGACCGACCGGATCCAGCGGGCGGTCCAAGCGGCCCGCAGCGCAGGGAAAGAGTGGGCGGCGACGCCGTTTCCGGCGCGGCGAAAGATTTTCCGGCGGGCGCGGGCGCTGATGGCGGAGCAAGCCGGGCCGCTGGCCGAGGCGGCCAACACCCGCCGTCACCGGCCCCTGGCGGAAATTCTGACCGCGGAAGTGCTGCCGCTGGCCGAGGCCTGCCGGTATCTCGAGCGGGAAGCGGAACGGCTCCTGCGCCCGCAGAAAGCCGGAAGGCGGGGGCGACCGCTCTGGCTGGGAGGGGTGCAGAGCGAGATTCACCGCGAGCCGCATGGCGTGGTGCTGGTGATCGGGCCGGGCAACTACCCGCTGTTTCTGCCGGGAGTGCAAGTCCTGCAGGCATTGGCCGCGGGCAACGCCGTGCTGGTCAAGCCGGGATTCGGCGGCACGCGGGCCGCGCAGGGGCTGGCGACCCTGCTGGGGCAGGCCGGTCTGGACCCCGATCTGATCCAGGTACTGCCGGAAACCGCGGAAGCGGCGAAGAGCGCAATCGCCCACGGCGTGGACAAAGTGGTCCTGACCGGGAGCGCCACCACGGGCGAAGCGGTCCTGGGCCAGTGCGCGAAAACCCTGACGCCGGCGACGGTGGAACTTTCCGGCTGCGACGCCGTCTTTGTGCGCGCGGATGCGGATCTGGAGCTGGTGGTCCGCGCGCTCAGCTTCGGCCTGCGCCTGAACAACAGCGCCACCTGCATCGCGCCGCGCCGCGTGCTGGTGCAGCGCAGCCGGGCCACGGAACTCGAAGGCCGGCTGGCGGAATATTTTCAAGCCGGCGGGGCCGCGGAAGTTTCCGGATTCACCAACCCGAACTGGCTGCCGCTGGTGAGGGAGGCGCTGAACGGGGGCGCGCATCTGCTGGCGGGAAGCGTCCAGCCGGACGGCACCTTTCACATGCCGCTGATATTCGCCGGGATGAACCCCGCGATGCGGCTGACGCGGGCGGATATTTTTGCGCCGGTGCTGTCGATCATCAGCGTGGCGGACGACGAGGAAGCCCTGGAAATTGCGAGCCAATGTCCCTACGCCCTCGGCGCGACGGTATTCAGCCGCGATGAAGCCGGCGCGCGGGCGCTGGCCGCACGGATCCGCGCCGGGGTGGTGGTGATCAATGATCTGATCATGCCGACCGCCGATCCGCGCCTGCCGTTCGGGGGGCGCGGGCGGAGCGGCTTCGGCGTGACGCGCGGCGCGGAAGGGCTACGGGAAATGACCGTGCCGAAGGTGATCACCCGGCGCGGGAACCAGTCGCACCGGCATTTTGACGCGCCGCAGGCCGGCGACGCGGAGCTGTTCACGGCTTACATCCAGGCCGCACACACGCGCGGCTGGCGCAACCGCTGGTCCGGGTTTAAAAAACTCCTGGGCGCACTCAAACAACGATCCATCCAAACGAAACGAGCATGAAAAAATCATCCCAACCCCCCATCGGCGTCATCGGCGGCGGCCTCGGCGGCCTGGCGGCGGCCGTCACGCTGGCGGCACGCGGCCACCGCGTTATTTTGTTCGAGCGCAACGACTGGCTCGGCGGCAAGGCGGCGGTGCTGGCAGGCGGCGGCTTCCGGTTCGACATGGGGCCGACCATCGTGACGATACCGTCCGTGCTGCGCCGCCTCTTCACCGAGGCGGGCCGGCGCATGGAAGATTATCTGGAACTCATCCGGCTGGACCCGCAGTGGCGCTGCTTTTTTGAGGACCAGTCGGTGCTGGATCTGATCCAGAATCCGGAGCAGATGGCGGGGCGCCTGGATCAATTCGCCCCCGGCACGGAAGCGGGCGCGGGCTACCTTGACTTCATGAAGCTGAGCCACCGCCTCAACGACATCTCTTACCGGTTTTTTTTCAACAAACCGATCGGCGGCCTGCGGGACATGTTCGATTTCAAAACGGCGTTTGATCCCAAGATGCTGGCCGACGTGCTGGCGATGCGGATGGGGCGCAGCGTGGCCGGCACGGTGCGCAAGTACAATCCGGATCCGCGCGTGGCGCAGATGATCGACCACTACACGCAATACGTCGGCTCGTCGCCGTACGGTTCGCCGGCGGTGCTGTGCGGCATCGCGCACATGCAGGCGGACGAAGGCGTGTGGTATCCGCGGGGCGGCACGCGGGCCGTGCCGGCGGCCCTGGAAAAACTCGCGCGCGAACTCGGCGTGGAAATCCGCACCCAAACGCCGATTGAAAAAATCATCGAGGTGAACGGGGCGGTGACCGGAGTGCGCACGCAAGGCGGCGAAGAAATCCGGCTGGCCGGGGTCGTGTCCAACTGCGATTCCGTGCGCACGCACCGGGAGCTCATCAACGGGAGGATCGGGGCGAAGTTTGAGAAGCGGCGCGGCTACGAACCCGCGTGCTCGGGGGTGGTGCTGTATCTGGGGCTGAACCGGCGCTACGAGCACCTGGCGCATCACGACTTCGTGTTCAGCCGGGATCCGCATGAGGAATTTGATTTCATCTATAAAAAGGGCGAGCCGGCCCCGGATCCCACGTGCTACCTGGCCGCGACCAGCCACAGCGAACCCGGCACGGCGCCCGCCGGCGGGGAGGCGCTCTATGTGCTGGTGCACACGCCGTATCTCCGGCCGCAGCACGACTGGAAGCAGATGTTTCCGGCCTACCGCAAAGTGATCCTGGAAAAACTCAAGCGCACCGGCGGCATGAAGGACATCGAGGAGCGCATCGTATTCGAGCGGGCGCTGACGCCGCAGGACATCCACGAACGCTACCACGTTTTGAACGGGGCGATTTACGGGCTGGCGAGCCACGGCAGATTCCTGGGGGCGTTCAAGCCCGGCAACCGGTCGCCGGATTTGCGCGGGCTTTACCTGGCCGGGGGCGCGGCGCATCCCGGGCCGGGAATGCCGATGGTGCTGATGAGCGGCTGGATCGCCGCGGACACGCTGGACAAGGACGGCGTGGCCGAACCCGGTATGAAGGGCGAGCGGATCAGGGACCCGCAGCCCGGCGAATTGGTCGAGGCGTGAAATGCGAACTACGCGCATCATTTTAAAGTCAGTCCAGATCCCCCTCACCCCGGCCCTCTCCCCCGGGGAGAGGGAGAATCATTGGCCGCGTTCAAGCAACGCCGATGGCTCTCCCGGTTCAAACGTTCTTTCCAGCGAACAACCAAAACGCGGGGACGGCAAGCCGAGCCGGGAAATTTCAGTTCCTCAACCTAAGGGTCTCCCTCGCCTACGGGAGAGGGCCGGGGTAAGGGCGGAGGTTGAACAAAAATCAATCTCGACAAAACTTCCGACCATTTCCGGACCGCTGCTCAAGTGGTTCACCTGGTATGCGCGCCGGTATCTCCGCCGGCATTTTCACACCCTGCGCATTTCCCGCGCGGGCCCACCGCCGGCGGCCGGCCTGCCGCCGGTGGTGCTATTTGCCAACCACGCCTCGTGGTGGGACGCGCTCGCGGGACTGGCGGTCAAAGCGGAATTTTTCCCGGCCCGAAGCGCCTATGCGCCGATTGACGCCGAGGCCCTGAAGAAATACCGCATGTTCCAGCGGCTGGGATTCTTCGGCGTGGAACCCGGCACGGCGCGCGGAGCGAGGCAATTCCTGCGCACCGCGGAAAACGTCCTGAGCCGGCCCGATTCGCTGCTGGTGATCACGCCGCAGGGGCGGTTTGCCGACGCGCGGGAACGTCCGGTCCGCTTCGAGCCCGGCCTCGGGCACCTGGCGACGCGGGTCGAGCACGCGATTTTTCTGCCGATGGCGACGGAATACATTTTCTGGGAAGAACGGCTGCCGGAAATCCTGGTGCGTTTCGGCGCCCCGGTGGAGGTGAGCGCGAGACACGCCGGGGGATTCGACGCGAAGTACTGGACGGCACTTTTCGAGCAAAGCCTGGAGGCGACGCAGGACGCGCTCGCGGCCGAAGCCCGCCGCCGGGACCCAGAAGCTTTTGAAATAATCCTGCGGGGCGGGGCCGGCCAGGGCGGCATCTATGACTGGTGGCGCGCGGCCCGAGCGAAACTCCGGGGCGAAGATTTCCGGAAGGAGCACGGGACAAAATGAACCTGGAAATTCCCGCCCTCATCGCCCTGGGCATGGCGGCCATCCCCGGCGGACTGTTTCTGGCCAACCTGCGAATTTATCGTCCGCTGGCAAAACCAAAAACGCCAGCCGGCACGCCGGTCAGCGTTTTGATTCCGGCGCGCAACGAGCAAACGAACATCCGGGCCACCCTAGAGGCGGCGCGGGCGAATCGCGGGGCGGAATTCGAGGTGATCGTGCTGGACGACCATTCGACGGACGGGACGGCCCGGATCGTGGCGGACGTCGCGGCGCGCGATGCGCGGGTGCGGCTGGAAACCGCACCACCGCTGCCCGCCGGCTGGTGCGGCAAACAGCATGCCTGCCACGTCCTGGCGCGTCAGGCGCGGCATCCGCTGCTGGTGTTCATGGATGCGGACGTGCGGCTGGAGCCGGAGGCGCTGGCCCGCATGGCCCAATTCATGACGGAGCGCAGGGCGGCGCTGGCCAGCGGGGTGCCGCGGCAGGAACTCGGCACGTTTTCGGAGCGGCTGCTGATCCCCCTCATTCATTTCATCCTGCTGGGATTCCTGCCGATGCGGACCATGCGGCGAACAAAATCGCCCGCCTTTTCCGCCGGGTGCGGGCAGTTGTTCATCGCGCGGCGGGACGCCTATCTGAGCTGCGGCGGGCACGAGCAACTGCGGGATTCGCTGCACGACGGGATCAAACTGCCGCGGGTATTCCGCCGGGCCGGTTTCCACACCGACCTGTTTGACGCCACCGACATCGCCACGTGCCGCATGTACCGCACGAATGCGGACACCTGGCGGGGCCTGGGCAAAAACGCCACGGAAGGACTCGCCGCGCCGGCGACGATCATCCCGATGACCCTGCTGCTGCTGGGCGGCCAGGTTTTGCCGTTCATCTGCCTATTCCTGGCCCGGCCCGGTTCGTGGGCCTTTGCTTTTTCCGCCATAGGAGGCGGGCTCGCGCTCATCCCGCGAGTGGTGGGGGCGCAGCGCTTCCAGCAATCCTGGCCGGGAGCGCTGCTGCATCCGTTCGGCATCCTTTGCCTGCTGGGCATCCAGTGGCACGCACTGGGGCGGAAATATCTCGGCCGGCCGATGCAGTGGAAGGGGCGCGATTATCTGCCGACCCAAGGACACATCAAGACCAAGGTGGCCCGGGTGACCCTGGCGCTATTCGGAGCCATGCTGGTGTCCGCGATGAACTCACGGGCCGAGGCATTCACGACCCCGGCGGCAACCACGAATCTGATTTGCCCCGGTTTTGAGTTGCCCGACCAGTTCGGCACCAACCATACGGTGAGCTTTCCGCGACCGAACCCGACGGTGTTGATTGTGGCCGACCGGAAAGGATCGGAGCAGATCGAGGCGTGGGTGGCGGCGCTCAAGGGGCGATACCACGGGCGGCTGACCCTCATCGGCGTGGCCGATGTAGGCGGGGCGCCCAGTTGGGTTCACGGCCTCATCCGCAGCAGCTTTCGAAAGAAATACCCCTACCCGATCCTGCTGGACTGGTCGGGCCGGCTGCCGGCGGGGCTGCACTGCCAGAAGGATTCCGCCAATGTATTCCTGCTTGATCCGACCGGCCGGATCCTGGCCACGGAACGGGGCGAATACGGCGAGGAGGCCAGGCGACGGCTGATGGAACGGGCAGACCTCACGGTCAGGACCGAGTAGGTGGCCACTCACTTTCCCGGCTCGCCCGACGCAAACACAAGTGCGACCAGGTTGGAGGGGTCAGGGACGGCGGTGGCAAGGCGGGAGCCGCGACACAGCATTCGAGCGGGCAAAGATGGTCGAAGGCATACGAACCCCCGCGTGCGGGTGAAAGCGGCGTGGCGCTTCACTTTCCGCCGCAATCCATAACGCGCTCCGTCAAACCGCCCCCGGATTCATTAGCGGCCACCGTATTTCTTAATACCGACCTAACGCCAGCCAACCCAGCCCCGGGGATAATGTCCCGCAGGCGATCCAGTTTCGGGGCTTATTTTCCGGCGCGGATCCGGTCTTTTTTTTCGGCCAGCTCGGCCTGAAGCTTTTGGCGGTCGCCGGCGAGCTGCTCGCGAAGCGACTGCGCCTTTTCAACGTCATCGGCGACGCGGGCCAGTTCGGCATTCAAGGCGATTTCGCGCCCGGCCAGCTTGGCGGCATAAAGGGTATCCAATTCCGCCAGTTGCTGCTTTTGCGCGCCGGTGAGTTTGACGGCCGGCGCCGACTTGTTGAGGCGTTCCATGGCGAGTTCGTAGGAGGATTTCATAAAAATTTCAGTTTAGTTATAGGCCAGTCATCAAATAAAACGCGGGTCAGCCGCAACCGTCAACCTCCGGCCGGCTTCTTTTTCCAAGGCTGGCTGGGGAATTTCATCGGGGCCAGCGCGGGTTTGGCCATGGTGAGCCCGGAATCGGCCGCCGGTTTTGGCCCGGGCGCGGCGGCCCGGGCGGCGTCTTCGCGCCAGGATTCAATTTTCGCCTGCAAGCCATATTTTTCCGCGGTCACCTTGTCGCCCGACTTCATATAGAACAAGGAGAGGTTCGTGTGGACGAGCTGCTCCTGCGGCCGAAGCTTTTCGGCCTGATGGCCGGCCGCGATCGCCGCCGCGAAATCGCCCAGACGATAATAGGCCAGGCCCAGCGCGAGCTGCGCGTCGAAGTTAACCGGGTCGGCGGCCAGGACGGTTTGCAATCGGGCAACGGCCCCGGCGAAATCGCCCCGGCTGAAAGCGAACGTCGCTTCGTCGTATGTCTGCTGCGGCGTCATGCGTCAGCCAACGCTACGCAGGTTTGGCCGGGAGCGCAAGCGGGGCCGCCAGAAATAGAAGGCTTCCGTTTGCCGGGGGGTTTTATCACGATCGCTAATGACCAACTATCCTGCATTAGAAATTGACACTTTGGGCACCCCTGCCTACTGTTAATAGGCAACGTGTCGCGCTGTCCACCAGGAACTGCCAGCCCACTTTGCACGCGGTCAAATTATAATTTTAAAGTCCCATGAGTGATATCATTGAACAGGCGCTGTCGTCGGGCAGCCCCCAGAAAGTGTCGCCGATCAGCGAAGTGGTGATCCGGATTGCCGGCAATTCGCAGGACGGCATCCAGGCCATCGGCGGATTTCTCGCGCGGCTCGCCGGCCGCAGCGAACAGGAAGTCATGACGTTCATGACGATCCCCGCCACGATTTCCGGCGGCGCCTCGATCTTTCAAGTGCGGATGGGCAGCGGCGAGGTGCTGAGCTCCGGCGACGAGGCGGACGTGCTGCTGGCGTTCTACCAGCATTCCTACGAAGGCCATGTGAGCGGGCTGAAAAAGGGCGGCATCGTGCTATATGATTCCGACCACGTGGAGCCGAAGGAAGAATGGAAGAAGGATTACCACCACCTCGGCATCCCGATTTCCGGCCTGACGGTCGAAGCCATCGGCGGCACGGCCAAGGACAAGGGCAAAAACATATTTGCGCTGGGCCTCATCGCCAAGATGTTCGACCTGAACCTGCCGAAGCTGGAAAAGCTGATCGGCGAACGGTTCACGGGCAAGGATCCGAGCATTCTGAACAACGCGCTGGCGGCGTTTCATGCCGGCCATGCGAACCCGCTGGGCAACGTGCTGGAGACTTTCAAGTTCGTGGACGCGCAGAAGAAGCACGGCCAGCAGGTGGTGATGAACGGCAATGAAGCCATCGGCTACGGC
>CAIJNQ010000020.1 GCA_903822015.1 uncultured Verrucomicrobia subdivision 3 bacterium
ATCCGCCGACCGGTCATTTTCGGGAACCAGAATTATACGCCGGCGAACAGCGCAAACATCGTTCCCGGCGCGACGACATAATGACAGTGCGCGATGACATAGTAGGTGTCGTGCAGATACAAATCCGCCGCCGCGAGGCCGAGTGGCAAACCGGTGAGACCACCGATGCCGAACATCGGCAGGAAGCCGAGCGCGAACAGCATCGGCGTGTTGATGCGGATGGAGCCGCCCCAAAGCGACAGGAACATGCACGTCAAAATAATCACCGAGGGAATCGATATGATCATCGTCGTCGTCTGGAAGAACGTGGCGATTTTCTGGCCCATGCCGGTCAGATACATGTGATGCGCCCAGACGATGAAGGACAGGAAGCCGACGAAAAGGGCCGAATAAACGAGCGATTTGTAGCCCCAGAGCGGCTTGCGGGTATTATTTGCGATAACTTCGGCGACGATGCCCATGGCCGGCAGGATCAACACGTAAACTTCCGGGTGGCCGAGAAACCAGAACAAGTGCTGCCACAACAACGGACTGCCGCCGCCGCTGCGGTCGGCGAGCTGCCCGCCCACGGCCAGGCCGGTGGGCAGGAAAAAGCTGGTGTGCGCGACGTTGTCCATCAATTGCAGCACACCGGCGGCTTCCAGCGGCGGGAAGGCCAGCAGCAGGATGAACGCCGTCACAAATTGCGCCCAGACGAAAAACGGCAGGCGCATCCACGTCATGCCGGGGGCCCGGAGCTGGATGATGGTGGCGATGAAGTTCACGGCGCCGAGCAGCGACGAGGTGATCAGGAGCACCATGCCGACGAGCCAGAAGGCCTGGCCGTTGGTCGGAATTGTCGTCGCCAGCGGCGAATACGAAGTCCAGCCCGCCTGCGCCGCCCCGCCGGGAATGAAGAAGCTCACGAGCATCACCACGCCGCCCAGGAAAAACGCGTGGAAGCTTGCCATGTTGATGCGCGGGACCGTCATGTCCGGCGCGCCGATCATCAGGGGCACGACGTAGTTGCCGAACGCCGCAAACGCCAGCGGCACCACGCCGAGGAACACCATGATGGTGCCGTGCATCGCGCCGAAGGAATTGTAGAGATCGGGTGAAATCGCCCCCTTGGCCGCCACCTGGCCGAGAACTTTTTCCAGCAGCGGGCCGAACAAAGGCACCGGAATCCCGGGGTGCGCAATCTGCCAGCGCATCAGCATCATCAGGACAAACCCGAACAGCATGAAGCAGAGCGCGACGAAACCATATTGAATGCCGATGGTTTTGTGGTCGGTGGAGAAAATGTATTTGCTCCAGAAACCCGGCTCGTGATGTTCGGGGTGGCCGTGATCATCATGCCCGTGCGCGGGGGCCTCACGGAACGGCGGGAATTGTTGAACGAATGTTTCCATGTTATTTGACTTTGTCCCAGACCAGCAACGCCAGCAGCAGCGGCAGGTAAATGATGGAGGCGAAAAACAAGTGCCGCGCCCGCGCCAGCGTCAGCTGCCGCGAAAATTGGATCGCAAACCCCAGAAAGCCCGCGCTCAAAACCGCCGCGCCCACAAGATATGCCGGCCCGGCCATCCGGAAGTAGAACGGACTCAGGCTGACCACCAGCAGCGCGAGGGTGTTGCTGACGGACTGCTGCGCGGTGCGGCTGCCGTCGGGGTCGATGCCCGGCAGCATCTTGAAACCGGCCCGGGCATATTCCTCGCGGTAAATCCAGGCAATGGCAAAAAAGTGCGGCAATTGCCAGAAAAACAGAATCGCGAACAACGCCCAGCCTTCACCGCTCAATTCGCCACGGGCCGCCGTCCAGCCCATGAGCGGCGGCAAAGCCCCCGGCACCGCGCCGATGATCGTGTTCAGCCAGGTCACGCGCTTCAAGGGGGTGTAAATGAACAGATAGCTGACGAGCGTGACCGCGCCCAGCACGCTGGTGAGCGGATTCACCGCGAGCGCGAGATAAATCAGGCCGGCCACGGAACAGGCGCCGCCAAATATGGCCACCGTGGCCGGCTGCAGCCGGCCCGAAGGGAGCGGACGATCCTGCGTACGGCGCATCCGGGCGTCGTAATCGCGTTCCAGCCACTGGTTCAACGCCGAGGCCCCCACCGCGAGCAGGCCCGTCGCGGCGAGCGCGTTGAGCATCAGCGTCACCTTCATCGCGCCCCGTTCGCCCAGGTAAAACCCGACCAACGTTGTCAGCAGCACGAGCGTGGTGAGCCGCGCCTTGACCAGGTCGGCAAAAACCGCCACCCAGCTTTTTTCAGCCGCAACCAATATTTCTGCGGAAATCTCTTTCATTTCACTTGTTGGCCATCATGGACGTCTGCACGCCGAACACCCCGACCGGCTGCGTGTTGGGCAGGTTCATTGCCGAACGGCCAAAACCAATAAGGCACCACAGGGCGCCTGTCACGAGCGAAAGTGCGCCGACCATCACGTGCGCTGTCGCCACGTCGGCCGCCTTGTTGGTCCAGATGGTCGCCGCCCCGAGCGCGACCTGCACCAGGATCAGCCCCAGCCAGAACAGCGCCAGTCTGGCCAGCGCATCACCCCCGCCCAACCGCCGCCAGGCCTGCCAGGCACACGCGGCGACCAGAATGGAGATCGCCAGGGCAACGACGCGATGCACCATCTGCAATTCAATCTGGAACGCCGTGATCGGCGCCTCCTCCGTCACCGAAACGCGGCGGGCATTGTAGCCGGCAACCGCCGCGGAGCTCGTGTCCGGCCAGAGTTTTCCGTAGGCTAGCGGAAAATCGGCAATCGCCAGGCCGGCGTGCTGGTGCCGGATGGTCGCGGCGACGACCAACTGGCCGAAAATCACCAACGTCGTGGCCAGCACCAGGGTCCGCAAACCGCGCGAAACGAAAAAAGTTTTAGGGTTTGCGGTCAAGCCGGCCCAAAACCGGCTGGAGAACAGAGCGATGGCGCAGACCAGGATGAAAAACAATTGCGCGATGGTCGCGTGAAAGACACCGAGCGAATCCTTGTGCAAGGTCACGCGCAAACCGCCGAGAATGCCCTGCGCCACAACCCCGAACAACGCGGCCACACCCAGCCACTTCATCCAGGGGCGGGTTTCGGAAATCCAGAGCCAGCCGGCCAGGACGGTGGCCAAGAGGCCGACGGCGGTGGCCAGCAGCCGGTGCGTGTGTTCGTAGAAGATGCCGCCCACCCATTTGGAGACGGGAAAGGCGAACATATTGTAGCCGTAAGTATTCGGCCAGTCGGGCACGGACATGCCGGCGCCGTGGCTGGTGACCAGCCCGCCCAGACCGATAAGCAAAAAGGTCACGAACGCCGTCAGCACGGCGAAACGGAACAGCCACGGATTCGCCTTATTGGGCGCATTAATACTCATCATGAAAAAAGGCCGCGCCATTTTCACAAACGGAGCGGTTTCCCCCAACTTAAATTTTACCTTGCTGGAAACGTGAAATCAACCGTCACGTCGGCGTCCTTGACCTCAACGTCCTGCGTTTGTTTGCCGAGCTTACGGTGTGCGGCCTCGACGGTGTATTTGCCGGCCGGCACGCCTTTGATGACAAACCTGCCGTCCTTGTCGCTGACGCAAAAATACGGGCTGTCGAACACGCTGACCCACGAAAACATCCACGGATGCACGTCGCACTGGAACTTCAGGAACGGCTCCGGCTTGGCGAACGTGTAGGTCAGATCCGCACCGCCGGGCATCTGCACGTCATTAGATTCCTTGTTGCCGTCCGCCGCCGGCTTGGAATGGACATTGTGGACACAGGCATCGGAATTCTTGACGACGAGCTTCTGGCCGGTCTGGAGCGCGACGATAGTTGGCGTGTAAAGGCAGCCTTTCTGGTCGATCACCACGGGCGGGGCGCCCGCCCCGGTGGACTTGCCGGTGACATCCTTCAGCGAAACCACCACATCGGCGAGTTCGCCTTTCGGGCCAACCACGTAAAAATGCGTCGTGGGCGCCTTGCCGTTATACATCGCGGCACAATCCGCGTTGTCCATCAGCGGCGTGATTTCCTTTTCCGCGGGCGGGGTGCCCTTGAAAGTGACGACCCCGATAATATCCGCGCCGCAGGCGACGGAGACCGCCGCCAGCGTTGCCGCCGTAAGAATTGCCGGAAAAATTTTCATAATGATTCAAGCTACGAAACCCACAGACTTTATCACCCGATCCGGCCACGGGCAAGTGCCGTGTGAAAAATTTCACAAGGCACGGAAAGGGCAAAACCAGAGGTATTTTCAAGTTTTACGCAACATTCGATGAATGGTAAGGCCGACGAAAAGACCGATCTGGCAGAGGGTAATCCCGAGCAAGCCGCAACCGAGCCAAAAAAAGGTTACCGCCGAAACCCCGACGGACAACCCGCCCCAAACCCAGGCCGATTCGTCCTCCGATTCCGCCGCCCGGCAAAAGAAAATCACAAACGCGAGAATAATGACGATAGGCAGGTATGGCATGGCCCCGAATCTGCCGGAAATCATGAGTTGCGCAAACTTTTCATCACGCGCGCCATTTCCAGGGCCGTCTGCGCGGCCTCGGCGCCACGATTGTGCCCGGGATCGAGGCAGCGCTCGCGCGCCTGCTGTTCGTTCTCCAGAAGCAACACCTCGTGAATCACCGGAATCTCGTGCTGGAGCTGAATCTGCACCAGCGCGTCGCTCACGGCTTCGCCGATATGCTGCGCGTGGGTGGTCGCGCCGCGCAAAATGACGCCCAGGCAGATGATGCCGGAAAGTGGGGTCACGGTGCGGGCCAGCTTCACCGCGACCACGGGAATTTCATAAGCGCCGGGCACACGCACCACCTGCACCGCGGCCCCGGCACGCTTCAGTTGACTTTGCGCCGCCCGCAACATCGCGTCCACATAGCGCGCATTGTATTTTGAGGCAACGATGGCGAAGGCGCCGCCAGGCAACTTGACTTTGGGGGACCGAATTTTTTGGAGCATGCGAAATTATTTCTGACTATTGCCCGGGCGATGCCATTCGCCGTCATAGGTTGCGACCACCACAATGTCATCGCCCAAAGCGGCGAGCTTTGCTTCTGGCACGGGATCGGGCAAGGCGGCCGCGGCGGCCTCCGCCACGGATTTTTTGGTGATCATCCCGGTTTCCTCGTCGCTGCTGCGGGCGGCTTCCAGCAGCAACACCTCCCAGTTGCCATGCAACGTGCGCTGCGGCGGCGCCGTGAAGGGCTGCAAAAGAAACTCGCCGCCTTTCAGCGACAACAATTTGTTGAACGCTTTCTCACCGACGAGCGTGCCCGCCGCGGCATGGGTGATCACCCCCGCCTCAATATAAATCCGGCCGTGCATCTGCTGGTTGCGGATTTCCAGGATCGAAGAATGGCGCGCGTTGCATTCCATCTGGATGACCTCCTCAAGGCCGACCTGGCGCAGGGCGCCGCTGAAACCCTCGCGGTGCGTCCACGTGACCAGATCGTTCAGCATGTTGAAAACCATTTTGATCCCGTCGGGCGAAACGGGTTTTTCAATGAACAGTTCCGCCCCGCCGGCCAGACAGGTGGCGCGGTTGCCCTCATTGGCCCTGGCGGTCATCACGACGATTTTGACGCCGGAATAACGCCGGCTGATGATGCCGAGCAACTGCAGTCCGTCCACCAGCGGCATGACGATGTCCAGCACGACAAGGTCGACCGGATACTGTTGTAAAACGGCCAGAGCACGGTCGGCGGACGCGGCGGAGTGCATCTCCCAGGTCTGATTTGACAAAACGGCACACAACTCCGTGAACGTTTCCAGAAACGCCAGACTGTCGTCCACGAACAACACCTGAAATTTTCTTGTGGGCACCTCGCCATTCACAACCGGGCTGACCGGCGTGACGGCGGGAACCGGCGCGGCCCCGGGGGCTGGTTCCGGGGAGAACACCGCCGCCTTCGTCGTTGTCAAAAGCATTTTACTGATGAAGCCGGCACCCGACACCTCCGCGGGTACCGAAGCCTCGAGCCGCAATTCCACATCGCCCAGCCGCAAGTTCTGGCCCGGCTTCAACACCCCCTCGATGATTTTCTTGTCGTCCACGAACGAGCCGTTGGAGGAAAGCAGGTCCCGCACGACCAGCTCCTCGCCGCGCAGCCGCACTTCGCAATGCCGGCCGGAGATGGATGGCTCGACGATCTGGAAGGTATTACCGTCGTGCCGGCCGATGGTGACCCATTTGTCCCCCAGTTCATGGGCCATGACGGTCAGCGTTTTGTTGATGACGACCAGTTTGGGCATGTCCGTTAATGAAATAGCCGGCGACCGGCGCTGTCAACCACGCCGCACATGAATCTGCGGGCGGCGGCACCAACTGTCCATGTTTTGGCGGGTTTTAACATCTGACCTGTCTCAATTTTTGCAATTTAATGAATCTCTACGGCCCCAAGGCCAGATTTTACCCGGTTTGAACACCGTTCATGGTTAGCAAGGTGCGTTCCAATGGGGAGAAAGGGGACGCGGCACACGCGGCCGTTCTGGCTTGGATGAACAGATGCATGGCCGGATCATTTCAGGAATTGTCCAGACGATGACGATATTAAACGGGCATTACGCTCACAGCAAATGCCCCAGTTTCTCGCGCTTCGTTTTCAAATACCGTTCATTGTGCGGATTGGATTTTATTTTGATCGGCACCTGCTCGGTGATTTTCAAACCATAGCCTTTCAGCCCGACAACTTTTTTCGGGTTGTTCGTCAGCAGCCGGATGGTTTTCAGGCCGAGGTCCACGAGGATTTGCGCGCCGAGTCCGTATTCGCGCAGGTCCATGCCGTAGCCGAGCTTCAAATTCGCCTCCACGGTGTCGAGCCCTTCTTCCTGTAATTTGTAAGCCTTGATTTTCGGCGCGAGGCCGATGCCACGGCCTTCCTGCCGCATGTAAAGAATCACGCCGCGCCCGGCGTCGGCCACCTGCCGCATGGCGGAATGCAGTTGCGGCCCGCAATCGCAGCGACGCGAGCCGAACACGTCGCCGGTAAGACATTCGCTGTGAACGCGGACGAGCACATCCGGCTTGCCGGCAATGTCGCCGCGCACCAGCGCCAGGTGATGCTGGCCGTCGATCTTCGAGCGATACAAATGCAAATTGAAATCGCCGTAGTCCGTCGGCATTTTCACCACTTCAATCTTTTCGACGAGCTTTTCCCGCGTGCGACGGAATTCGATGAGGTCGGCAATGGTGCAGATTTTTAATTTATGTTTCTTCGCGAATTTCAGCAGCGCCGGCAAACGCGCCATCGTGCCGTCGTCGTTCATAATTTCGCAAATGACGCCGATGGGCCGCGCGCCGGCGAGCGTGACAAGGTCAACCGCGGCCTCGGTATGACCGGCGCGCTGGAGCACGCCGCCGGATTTGGCGCGCAACGGAAAAACGTGGCCGGGCTGGACCAGATCATCCGGCACGGCGGTGGGCGAAGCCATGACCTGAATCGTCTGCGCCCGGTCGGCGGCGCTGATGCCGCTGCTGATGCCGTGCGCGGCATCGACGCTCACCTGGAAATCGGTGCGGAACACTTCCCGGTTCTGTTTTACCATGCGCTCGATGCCGAGCTGCTGGAGCCGGTCGCCGGTCGTCGGCACACAAATCAAGCCGCGGCCATACCTGGCCATGAAATTAATCGCGGAGGAAGTGACGAATTGCGCGGCCATCACCAGATCGCCCTCGTTCTCCCGGTCGGCGTCGTCCACGACGATGACCATTTTCCCGCGCTTAAGGCCGGCGACGACAGCATCGATGGAGTCAAAAGGATTTTTCATCAACCAGGACAGCGTAAGGTTTCCCCGCGCGAATTCCAGCCGATTCAACTTGCATTTTCGGCGGTCGCGGAACATTGTCGGAAAGCAGCTCCGAGTCATGATTTATGCCAACGGCATCCAAAGCCACGAGTGATTTGAAAAGCCCCGCCGCCGGGAATCCCGCGCCGGCAGCCGCTGAAAAAATGGAGCGGCTTGACCGGCTGGCGAATCTCGGCGTGCTTTCGGCCGGACTGGCGCATGAAATCAAAAACGGCATGGTCGCCATCCAGACGTTCGTGGACCTGCTGCTGGAAAAAAACCAGGACGCGGAGCTGGGGTACATCGTCCAGCACGAGTTGAAACGGATCAACGCCATCGTGTCGCAAATGCTGCAGATCGCAGCGCCCGGTCCGGCGAGTTTCCAAACCGTGCACATCCACCAAGTGCTCGACCATTCATTGCGCCTGCTCCGGCCGCCGATCTCGGCAAAAATGATTACGGTCGAAAAAAATTACCGCGCCGATGCCGACACGGTGCGCGGGGATGACGCGCAGTTGCAGCAGACTTTCATGAACCTGCTGCTGAATGCGGTCGAGGCAATGGGACCGAACGGCACGCTGACCCTCGGCACGGAAATCTCCGCCGGCGACGATGGGGCGCGGACGCTGCAGATTCAAATCCAGGACACGGGCACGGGCATTGCGCCGGAAAATGTGGCGCGGCTGTTTGAACCTTTTTTCACGACCAAGAAAAACGGGACGGGACTGGGGCTGGCGATCTGCCACCGCATCATCCACGGGCATCAAGGCACCATCCGGGCGCAAAGCCAGGCCGGTAAAAGCACGACGTTCAGCATCTCGCTGCCGGCGGCCGCGGGTTGACCATCAGTTACCGAGGAGTTGATCCGGGTTGGCGGTGTCCTGGCCAAGGTGCTGGCTGGGCATGGCTTTGAGCGAGAAGGTGACCGCCACGGTCACATCCGTTGGCCCGGTGTTATTATTGATCACCCGGAACGACACCGCGCCAGTCCAGCTCCGCATGTCGCGATAGACCGTGTAAAGCTGCTCCTGCAGGCGGCCATCATCCGCATTAAAATAATGCATCATCCGCAGCCCCCAGTTGTCGTCCATCCGGTAATAGGCAGTGCTGGTGATGGCATTGGCGCTTTGGGTGAACCCGTCGAAGTTGGCCCGCTGATACCAGTAGCCCAGCCCCCAGCTCCACCGTTCGCCCGGGGCGAAGGTGAGCTGGTCAAACGCAAAGTTCAATTCCCCGTTCTCGACATCCTCGCGGATTTTGGAATCCAGGATGACCCACGAACGCGGCTTGAACGCGAGGTCGGAGTAAAGGTCGCTGAACCGCTGCTGGGGGCTGAGCGGTTCGTCCAGGTTGACCGCGTTGCCGCCCGGATTGAGCCGCCAGTCAACCGTCAGCTTCCAATCCAGGAGCTTGTCGATCTGGCCATCGCGTTTCGTTTGCAGCGTGTTGCGCAAGCCAAGCCGGATCACATTCTCGCTATCCACGGAATCAATATTGTTGTAATCGGGAAATTCAACCGGCAGCAGCAGCAGGCTGGGCAGCGCGGAATCGAACTGTGGGAGCTGCGATGGCGCGACACTCGGGTTCGGCACGTAAACATAATCCGCCGACGGCTCGATTACGTGCCGCAAACCGTCAATTTGCAGAAAGGAATTCGTCGCGCCGACCCACAATTGCGACGCCTTGAACGACGCGCTGATACCGGTGTTGAACACCGTGCGGTTGGCCACGGAGTTCGTGCCGCCGGTGCCGGTTTCGGCGCTGTAATAGGTGTAACGGCCGCCGGCGCGCGGCGTGACGTTGAGCCAGTTGAAAAAGGTCCACGGCAGCGTGATTTGCTGGTAGGTGTCGGCGCGCGCGGCGGAATAGGCGGGGAACGGGGTCACGCCGTTGGTTTCAGCATAAAAAGTCTTGTAATAGCCCACAGAGCTTTCGCTGTCGTAATAAACCGGCGTGTCCAGAATCTGCTGGCGGAGACCGGTGAGCTTCACGTCCGGCAGCCGCTCGACCTGGTCGAAGAAATTATTCAATTCCGGCGTGGCGAGCACATCCAGACTCCAGTTCTCCGAATATTTTTGCGCTTCGATGAACGTGTTCGGCTGCGGGTTCTGGCTGTAGTCACTGCCAAAAAAATCGTGTTCCAGATAGGCGTCGCTCTGGTAATTGACCAGCGCCTTGAGGTTTAGATTGGTCGCCGGTGTCGCCTGCCAGCCCAAATAGACGCGCTGGCGGTTTTCGGGAATGGAGCCATAGTTCGGCAGGCCGTTGGTTCCCTCATACTGGTCGTGGTCATGCGTGTAATAATATTTGAACGACGCGTTGCCCCACTGGCCCAGATGCAGGTTCACGTCCGGCCCGAGGCCGACGCCGCGTTTCTCGCGGTAGTCCAGATGGAATTTTCCGTCCACGGCGTCGTTCAGCCACCAGCTGTAATTGTTCAACATGAACGGTCCGAACGTGCTGCGGTAGCCCGCCGTGAAATTCCAGTGGCCCGCGTGCGGCCCGATATCGCGCCGGTAATAGGGGAAATAAAATGCCGGCACATCGCCGACGAACACCACCGCATTCCACATTTCGATATATTTGCCGGGCACGATCTTGATGTGGCTGGCACGGACCCGGAAGGTCGGGTCCGCCACATCATCGGTCGTCACGAACGCGTGGAGGGCATGATAGGTCTGATTGGTGGTGTCGCCTTCCAGCTCCCTGCCGGCGGCATACAACGGCGCTTTGCCGGTGCGGAACTGTTCGCTCAGCATCTGGTGCGTCTTGAAATTATAAGTGATGTGTTCGCCCACCCAGAGCTGGTCACCCGTCTCGATGTGCACATGGCCATCCGCCACGACGTCGCCCGACTGCTGGTTCAAAGACACCGTGTCTGCCGTCAGCACCGTCGCGCCATATTTCACATAAACGCCGTTGGTGCCGGTGGCGATGTCGCCTTGCAGGGTGATGCTGCCGATGGGCACACCGGGAATGATATTGTTGAGTGCCTGAATATCCCACGTCGGCGATTCCTGAGCCAAAGACGTGCATGGCAACATCGCGCACAGGAAGGCGAGCGCAGCGATGGCGGGGAAATGTCTCATCAAGCGACGCCAATTAAACAGAACGCTTTCCGGCTGCCAAGAGAGTTTTAACCGCCAAGACGCAAAGTTCGACAAGTTTTAATCAGGAAAACAGGAAGCGGATATTTTATTTTATGGAAAAAGTTCCGCCCTGGCTTTCCGGGCGGCTTGGCAGTTCACGGTGTCTTCGGCCAGAAGGCGAACGCCCCGGCAGCGAGGATGCACCCGAATGCCGCAACGTAATTCCACCGGATTTTTTCGCCAAGATAAAAAATGGCGAACACCACAAACACCGAGAGCGTAATGACCTCCTGGATGATTTTGAGTTGGGCCGCGGAATAAATCGAGTTGCCCCAGCGGTTGGCCGGCACTTGCAGCAGGTATTCAAAAAACGCGATACCCCAGCTCACGAGGATGACGAGCAGCAGCGGCTTACCCTTGAACTTCAAATGGCCATACCAAGCGAACGTCATAAAGACATTCGAGCAGGTCAGCAACACGATGGGGAGCCAGCGGGATGAGGTATAATCCATGCCGGGACAATGAATTCATGTCCCCAGCCTGTCAAATGAGAACCGCCCATTGAAGCTGGACAGAAAATCATGACCGGCATACGGTGGCCCCATGCAACCCCGCTGGTCAAATGCCCGGAGCGACCCGAAGATGATTGTGATAGGCGCCCTCGGCCTGCTCATCCTCCTTGCCACCGGTGTTCACGCCGGAGATTGGCAACTGGTCTGGTCGGATGAGTTTAATTATCAAGGTCTGCCCGACCCGGCCAAATGGGGCTACGAAACGGGATTTCTGCGCAATCACGAAAGCCAATATTATACCCGGGGTCGCGTGGAAAACGCGTGCGTGGAAAACGGCTGCCTGGTCATTGAATGCCGGAAAGAACATTTCGCACCCACAAACCATGCCGCGGTGGAGTACACCGCCGCCAGCCTGATCACCCTGACCCGGGAAAGCTGGCAATACGGCCGGATTGAGGTGCGCGCTAAACTTCCCAGGGGCAAAGGCGTGTGGCCAGCCATTTGGACGCTCGGCACCAACATCACCACGGTCGGCTGGCCGCGCTGCGGGGAGATTGACATCATGGAATTCATCGGGAAAGATCCCGGCGGCATACATGGTACCATCCATTATTCCGTGCATGGCAGGCATCAGTCCAACGGCGGCCGGCTGGAAACCAATCAACCCTATGATGGTTTTCATGTTTACGCGGTTGAATGGACGCCGGAACAGATCGATTTCTATTTCGACGGCAAAAAGTATCACTCCTCACCCACCGGCCCCGCCGGTCAAGGCGCCGTCAATCCCTTCCGGGCACCCCATTACCTGATCCTTAATTTCGCCCTGGGCGGCGATTGGGGCGGGCCATTTGATGACGCCATACTACCGCAACAATTCCTGATTGATTACGTGCGCGTTTACCAATCAGCGGAAGCCCGATGACCGGGGCCGCGGGACTTCAATGCCGCACCGGGATGTTCTGCTTCTTCAAAAACTGTTTCACGTCGCCGACCGTGTAGGTGCCGAAATGGAAAATACTCGCGGCAAGCACGGCGTCAGCCCTGCCGGCGAGCAACACTTCAGCCATGTGCTCCAGACTGCCCGCACCGCCGCTGGCCACCACCGGCACGCCCACGGCTTCGCTCACGCGCCGGGTGATGACGAGGTCGAACCCGGCCCTGGTGCCGTCGGCGTCGATGGAGTTGAGCACAATCTCGCCCGCGCCCAGTTGGACGGCCTGCGTAGCCCATTCGAGGGTGTCGCGGCCGGTGTCCCGGCGGCCCCCGTGCGAGAACACGCCCCATTTGTCCGGCGCAATCTGCTTCGCGTCAATGGAAACCACGATGCACTGGCTGCCGAATTTTTCCGCCCCTTCGCGGATGAGTTCCGGCCGGGCCAGCGCGCTGGAATTGATGCTGATCTTGTCCGCGCCGGCGCGCAGCATTGTGAACATATCGTCCACGGACTGGATGCCGCCGCCGACGGTGAGCGGCATGAAGCATTGATCGGCGGCGCGTTCAATGACCTCGACCATCGTGCCGCGCCCGTGCGCGGAAGCGGTGATGTCGAAGAAGACCATTTCATCCGCACCCTGCTCATTATAACGCAGGGCGAGTTCCACCGGGTCGCCGACGTTGCGCAGGCCACCCTTTTCGGCCACGCCAAACTGGACGCCGCGGGTGACCTGGCCGTCGTGGACGTCGAGGCAGGGAATAACACGTTTTGCAATCACGTTGGCATTCTGCCGGTTCCGGCGGGAAATTGAAGCGCGGATTTTTTGAATTTTTCCCGGGGGGCAGCGTCCATTAAAACGGGGCCAGCCGTAGGGGTATGCGGCGCCGATAATTTGCTTGAATGCCGGCAACGGTTGGCCCAAGACTAGAACCACTCGATAAATTGAGAGGCTCATCATGAACACAACCACCATCACCGCCGGAAGCGTAGCGAGTTTGATCATTCTCCTGTCCGCCACCGGTTGCCGATCCGATTACGGAGCCGGCAGTCCTTATCAACCCGGACCGACGGCGGGCAAGGCCGTGGGCGCGGGGGTGGGCACGGTGGCCGGCAATGTGGCCGGGTTCGGCGTGGGCGCGGTGCAAGGCACCACGCACGGTTTTGCCAACTCCTTCGATCCGCGCTATCACCTGGTGCGTTACTGGCGCACGGAAACCACCTCGGACGGCAGAACGATCCAGGTGCCATACGATATCCTGGTGGATCAATACGGACGGCCCGCGCACATGCCGGCACCAACCGGTAATCCCGCCCCGCCACCCGTGACACCGGCACCGGCCATGATGCCCAATCCGCCCGCAGTTCCGGTCGCCCCAACGACCGGCACCAACACCCCGGGCCAATAATCCGCCAACTGCAAAAATATTATGCGTGTGTTCTCCCGATTATTCCTGATTGCCGGCTGGCTGACCGCCGGATCCTTATTCGCCGCCGAGCCCGAGACGGTTCCGCTCCGCAAAGTCGCCATTATCGTCGAGAACCATGCCGGGTCGCAGTTCAACGACAAGGTCGCGGTGCTGGAGGATTTGTTGAGCAGCCGCATCGCGGGCGCAGGCTATTCGGTCATCAGCCGCAGCGTGACCGTGAATGCGCTGAAATCCTATGACACCGCCGGGATCGCCGTGACTTCGCAAACGGCCGTGAACGCCAGCGCCGGCGCCGCCACGGCACAGCAATCAAACGCCACGGCGCAGGGCAGGCTGGATGCGGCACAGCAGACGGCCCTCGGCGCCACGGCCGGAAATGGAACGGAAACCAACTCTGCCGCATTGAATCTGGCCCGCAATGATTCAGCGCAAATCGCCGCGACCCAAAGCCGGATCGCGAGCTCGTCCGGCCATGCCTCCGCGGCGCTGGATGTGGCGCAATCGGACTCGGCGCAGGTCGCCGTCACGCCGGAGACGACCAGGCTGGACCAGGCGTTGAGCGACAACACCTCCGCCCTCCGGCTCGCGCAAAGTCTCGGGGCGGATTTCATTTTGATCCCGGTCATCACCAGTTACGGCACGGAGAAGCAAACCTACAGCGGGGACGGCATCACCACGATCAACGTCCTGTATCATCTGCGCGTCGGTTACCGCATCGTCGAGGCGGGCGCGGGCGGCGAAATCAAGGGCGACACGGTCCTGGCGGCAAAAACCGTTCGGCAAAGCGGCAATTTGCAGGTAGACAACAGCGACGTCATCAACGAACTGCTGGACGATGCGGCGGTTCAATTGGCCGGCACCATCGTGCAAAGCGCCGGGTCACTGCCCGCGGCCGTGGCCAAAGACCAGCGGGTCGGCTTCAGCATCGCCTGTTCGATGACGGATCCGCGCCAGCAACCGATCCTGGTTCCCGCGGTTGGCATTTCGCCGGATAATCACGTCATGATGTCGAATCCGCCTGTCGTCGTGCAGCCCATTGATGTGACGGTGGAACTGGACGGGATTGCGATCGGGTCCGCGCCGGGAGCCTTTCAGGCGTACCCGGGACTGCACAAGCTACACCTGTCCCGCGAAGGTTTTGACGCCTGGGAACGGACCGTGAACCTTTACGACGGTCAGACGTTACACGTGGCGTTGCAACTGAGCGCGGCGGGTTATGCGCGCTGGGCCGACATGACCTCCTTTCTGGCCACACTGGACAAACAA
This sequence comes from uncultured Verrucomicrobia subdivision 3 bacterium, assembly GCA_903822015.1. Lineage (GTDB taxonomy): Bacteria > Verrucomicrobiota > Verrucomicrobiia > Limisphaerales > UBA11358 > UBA11358. The sequence continues at coordinate 14,986 of CAIJNQ010000020.1, forward strand.
CGCAAGCTGACCGATGCCGAAGTGCAAAGAATCAACGGCCTCGCAAAATTTTTCAGCGAAAGCCACTACCGCGTGGACACCAAGGAAGGGAACCGGATTTACCGGAGCCTGTATTAAATTGAACCGATTCGAGGAACGACATGAAAAACTCCGCTTTTCGCAAACTTTGCCTGGGTCTAGTCGCGGCCGCGCTACTGCCGGCGCTGGCCCCGGCCCAAGACGGCAAGGCCACCATCGCGATTTCGTCCATCAAGCCGACGCCGTCACTGGAAACGGCGGTCAAACCGGACAAAAAGCTGGAGCTGGGGCGAATCATTGAATCGCTCAAAAGCCAATTGATTGACCGCATCAACGCGACGCGCAAATTTGACGTCGTCGGCCGCAGCGATTTGAATGACATTCTCAAGGAGCAGGATCTGGGCGCGTCCGGCAACGTGGATGCCAAGACGGCCGCCAAGGCCGGCAAACTCGCCGGCGCGACGTTTTTGCTGGTGACGACGGTGGACGATTTTCAGGATTTCACCGAGACCGCCACGTTTGAGGGCACGAGCCGCAGCGCGACCAAGCGGGTGTTCCGGCTGTCGGTGGTGGGCAAACTTTACGATTCGAGCACCGGCAGGTTGATTGAATCGGCGAATTTGCAAACCGGCAATGACGCCTTCAAGAATATTTCAAACGACCGCAGTTACGCCACGAAGGACGGAAATTTGACCGATGACATGATGGTGGCCGTGGCGCGCGACCTGGCGCAGAAAATCGCCAATCATTTCGCCGACGTGATATTCCCGGTCAAAGTCCTCATCCGGCGCGACAAGGAAGTCACCCTCAACCGGGGCGAAGGCGGGGGCGTGGCCGTGGGCGAAATGTTCAATGCCTTCGCGCTCGGCCAGGAACTGGTCGATCCGGACACCAAGGAATCACTGGGCCGCGAAGAGGTAAAAGTGGGCAAGGTCCGGATCACGCAGGTCAACCCCAAGACTTCCATCGCGGAAATCCTGGACGACACCGGGATTGACAAGGGCGCCGTACTCCGACCGGCAACCCAACCTTAAATCATTTTACCCGTTGAAAACCCCCGCTGGATTCAAGTCCTGCGCGCGCGCTTTGCTGTTGGCGGCGCTATGCGGCCTGCTGGCGACGGGGTGCAAGACGTATCAGGACCAAAATAAAGTCATCCAATACTGGCAACGCAGCGATTTGACCAATGCCGTGGCCGTGGCCACCGAGACGGCCGATAAAAATGCCACCGGCAAGGACGCCATCATCTGGCGACTGGAACAGGGCGCGGCGTTGCGCGCCAACGGCCAATACGAGGACAGCAACCGGGCGTTCGACACCGCGCAGCAAAAAATGGATGACTACGCGCAGCAGGCCAAGGTCCGGCTGGGACAGGAAACCGGCGCGCTGTTTTCCAACCAAGCGGAACTGGATTACGAAGGCCGCGCTTACGACTGCATCATGCTGAACACCTACCGGGCGCTGAACTATCTCGCGCTGGGCGAACCGGACAAAGCCCGACCGGAGCTCATCCGGGCCTACCAGCGCCAGCAGGATGCCGTTCAGGACAACCAGAAACGCATCGAAAAAACCCAGGCGGAGGCCGCCCAAAACAAGGATAGCGCGGCGATTAAAAAGGCGCAGAATGACCCGGGCCTGCAGTCGCAAATCCAGAATACCACCACCAATCTAAACAACCTCAAACCTTACGCGGCGTATGTCAACCCGTTCACCGTGTATCTCGATGGCTTGTTTTTCATGACCGACGCCGCCGACAACTCGGATCTGGAGCGCGCCCGGAAATCCTTCGAGCGCGTCACGGAAATGGCCCCGGACAACCCCTACGCCAGGGAAGATCTGGCGCTGGTGGACCGCTTGATCCATGGCCAGCCGCTGCCATCGACGACCTTTGTTATTTTCGAGACCGGTTGCGCGCCGGTGCGGGGTCAGCTCCGCATCAGCATCCCCATCATTGTCACGAAGGTTTCCTATATCGGCGCGGCTTTTCCGACGCTCGAACCCCAGGGCGATTTTGCACCCAGCCTGACGGTGTCGGCGGCGGGCCAGAGTTTGACCACGGCGTTGGTGTCGGACATGGATAGCGTGATCGGCTTGGACTTCAAAAATGAGCTGCCGATCGTCATCACCAAGACCATCGCAGCCGCCGTGGTCAAGGGCGTGGCCGCCTATGCCGCAAACCAGGCAGCCAGCCAGCAAAGCGACTGGGGCGGGCTATTGATGCAAATCGGGACCGCGATTTATCAAGCCGCCGTCAATATCGCGGATGAGCGCACCTGGACAACGCTGCCCAAACAGTTTCAAATCTGCCATTTTCCGACCCCGCCGGACCGAAAAATTGAATTGGAAACACCCGGCGGCCGTCAAAGAATCCGAGTGACAATCGGCGACGGCACCATTAACCTGATTTACGTTAAATCCATCAATGTCGCCAGTCCGCTGCTGGTGACGCAAATGAAACTAAAATGAAAACGGGAAACTTTCTCACCCTAGCTAGTGCGCTGCTGCTACTGTTCGTTTCCGGCTGCAAAACCTCAATGAACTCGGTTGAGAACGCCCAGAAAACCGGCCAGCGCCAGATGGTGTCCGACCAGCGCGCGATCACCGACAAAAGCCTTGCCAGCAAGGTTTCCATCGTCGGGGTGAACTCGGCCATGACCCCCGGCGGATTTCTCAAAGTGCAGATCGAACTGCTCAACACCACCCGGTCGCCGCAGCGGTTCAGCTATCATTTTGAATGGTTTGACGCCAACGGTATGCAGATCACCACGCTAGCCCCCGTCGAGATTCCCGACCAGATCCAGGGCGGCGAGGACAAATTCATTTCCAGCATGGCCCCGACGGCTGACGGCCGGGATTTTCGCGTCAAATTCATCGCGCTTTAACCATTAAATTTTATCCGAAACCTTCTATGAAAAACAAAATACTTATGCCGTTGCTGGCCATGACCGTTTTGCTCGTCGGCGCCGGGTGTGCAACAAATGCCCACTATGTCCAGACGGGGGGCAATCAAAACGTCGTCACCATCGGCCAGATCAACATCCAGGATTACATGCAGGCCGCCGACACCATGACCGGTGAACTGCTCGCGTCCGGGGCGCTCAACCGCGTGGCCAACCCGCCCGCCGTGCTTGCCATCAGCCGCATCGTCAACAATACCGGCCAGCAGATCGACATGGATCTGCTCACCAAGAAAATCCGCGTCGCCCTGCTCCAGAGCGGCAAGGCATTGACCACCACCACGGTGGGCCTGGGCGGCACGGCCGAAGACCCGATGGCCAAGGGCATCCAGCAGGAGAATGATTTCAAATCAGACCAGCAGACCACCCGCACCCCGGATTTCACCCTTTCCGGCAAGATCATCCAGCTCGCGGTGAAGGCAGGCAACACCAGCCAGTCCACTTTCAGCTTCCAGCTGTCGCTGACCGATCCGAAATCCGGGCTGGCGGTCTGGGAAGGTGAGAAGGAAATCACCAAGCAGGGCACGCGCTCGTCGGTCGGTTTCTGATCGCGCCGACAGCTTGAATTCACGCCGATCTGGAAAATTTCAGGATCGGCGTTTTTTCCGTAAACCAACCCAGCTTTCATGACTTGAACCGGCACCGGCCGCTTTCCAAGCTTGCCATCATTTGGCCCATCATCAAACTTGGGGAAGTGAATCGGGATACTTATGACGTGCTGGTAATCGGGTGCGGTCCCGGCGGCAGCAGCGCCGCCACCTTCCTCACGCGGGCGGGCAAACGGGTGCTGGTGCTGGAAAAGGAGTTTTTTCCCCGTTTTCATATCGGCGAATCACTGCTGCCGTGCAATATGACCATCTTCCGCGACATGGGCGTGCTGGCGGCATTGCAGGCGGCCGGATTTCCCCGAAAATACGGCGCGCAATTCGAGCTCGGCAACGGGTCCATCAGCACGCGCTTCGTTTTCCGCCAGGGTAAATTCAATCGGGAACCGGAATCAATCCAGGTCGAGCGGGCGACGTTTGACCATGTCCTGCTCAAACACGCCCGCGAGTGCGGGGCCGAGGTGCGGGAGGGCTGGTCGGTCATCAAGACCAGCTCTGATGCCGGGGGCGTGAACGTTGAAGCGCGCGATCCCGACGGGAATCCCCATCATTTCCACGCGCAGTACCTGATTGATGCCAGCGGCCGAGGGAACCTCACCGGCAACCAGGAAAATCTGCGCGAGATGCATCCCCACTGGAAAAAGGTCGCCATATTCGGCCATTACGAAAAGGTCGCGCTCGACGCGGGGGAGGGCAAAACGGACACGGTCATCGTCCGCCTGCAGAACAAATGGTTCTGGATCATTCCGATCAGCGCCGAAAAAACCAGTGTCGGGCTCGTCATCGACAAGGAAGAGTTCGCCCAGGCCGGCGGCGAGCCGGAGGCAGTTTTCAAGCAGTGGCTGGAAACCAGTCCGCGCGTCAAAGAGCGGCTGCAGCAGGCGCAGCGCCTGGGCGAGCTCCAAACAACGACGGACTTCAGCTACTACAACCGCAAGTTCATCGGCGACCGCTTGCTGCGGGTCGGTGATGCCGCCGGCTTCCTGGATCCGATTTTTTCCGCCGGGGTTTTTCTCGCGATGTGGTCGGGCAGGCTCGCCGCGGAGGTGGTCGAGAAATCGCTCGCGCAGGGGCGGCCCAACCGCCGGGGGTTTGCCAGTTACGAAAAGCGCGTTCGCAAAGGCCTGATGTTTTACTGGCACGCCGTGGAAAATTACTACACCACGCCGTTCATGGAGCTGTTTTTGCAGCCACGCAACCACCACGATCTGCCCTCGGCGGTGAACGCCGTGCTGGCGGGCGAACTCGAAGGCGGCTGGAAACTGCGCTGGCGGCTGAAATACTTTTTCCTGCTCGTCAAGCTCCAGAAGCGCTGGCCGCTGGTGCCGCACCTGCGATTTCTGCCGCGCCCCGGGCGCACCCCCGGAAGAACGCCTGCCGCGGCCGCGAATCATTGAAACGGCCCATCGAAATTGCCATGGTCAGCGGGCGTCGAATAACCTCCGTGCTAGCCGCGCTGCTGCCGGCATTTTGCTCCGGCTGCCACACGGCGGCTTCGCTGCCGCCGGCCGATTTCTCCGCGCCCGGCTGGAGCGTCCAGCAGGGGCAGGCCGTCTGGAAACCCTCGGCAAGCCGGCCCGAACTGGCCGGCGATCTG
>CAIJNQ010000021.1 GCA_903822015.1 uncultured Verrucomicrobia subdivision 3 bacterium
GGTGCAGGGGCTTTGGTGGCCGCATGTGTTTCTGCTCATGCCCGATCATGTTCACGCGCTGATTTCCTTTGCGCCAGCCGGCAAACCAATTCAACTCATTGTCAGCCAGTGGAAAGAATGGACGGCCAAGTCCCTGGGCATCCGGTGGCAGCGCGATTTCTTTGAGCATCGGCTGCGACACGAAGAAAGCAGACGGGAGAAAGCGGATTACATATTGCAGAATCCCGTCAGGAAAAAACTTGTGGCGCAAGCCGAGGCCTGGCCGTTTGTTTATTTTGCCGACGGTCCGCACACGCCATTCAGATAGAGAGATGGCGCGGCGGCGGACATGTCCCACGCAGGGCGGGCGGAGGGGGTGATTTCAGGGATTAGGCTTTACCACGTTCGTTGGGCATCGCCTGACGCTACGCTCGGCGATGCGGACGGCGCAGCGCTCCGTCCCTACCTCTGCCAAACGAGGCGGAGGGCACGTTGAGGATATGAGTATTTCAAGCAATGCCGTTTCGGGGATTGGGCTTTACCACGTTCGAAGGACATCGCCTGACGCTGCGCTCGGCGATGCGGACGGCGCAGCGCACCGTCCCTACCTAAAAAACAAGTCGTACGGCGCAGGCTCAGTCCCTTCCTGACATTCATCGCGGACGGGGCGGCGGACCGTCAAGACCTGACAAACAAAACTTAACTTTGCCTTTGCGGAAGGGATTAAGATGGCTGGGCGATTTTCTGGGTCGGGGTGCGCAGCGGGTAGAGGCCGGGGCAGCAGCCGTAGGTATCGTGAAACGCCTGGCTGAAATGGCTCAGACTGGAATAGCCGACCTCCAAGGCGGCTTCGGTGACGTTGAATTTGCCGGACCGCAACAGCCCGGCCGCACGCTCCATACGCAACTGCCGCGTGTACTGCGGAATGGTCAAGCCGGTGGCCGTGGAGAAGGTCCGGCTCAGATGAAACGGGCTGCAACCGACCGACCGGCCCAGCTCTTCCAGCGTGGGCGGCTGCGCCAGTTTTTCTCGGAGAAGGGCGACCACCTTTTCCACGCGCTCGGCGGCAATCCGCTGCTGCCGCTGACAGAACAGTTCCTGTTCGCCGGGCTCGATGAAGAAAAATTCGGCCGCCACTTCCAGCGCCTTGGCCTGGTACCAGACGGATTGGGCGAGCGCCAGCACCGGCGCGTCACGCAGGCTGGCGAGCAACTGCTGCTGGCGACTGGTCAAGCGCGTGGGCGGGGTGACGGCGGATTTTTGGGACGAGCCGGCGACGACCTCGCGCACCAGGGGATGCAGCGACGCGGCCGAGCCGGCCAGGTGGCCCCGCAAAAAATCAAAGGACATTTCCACGGTGAGAAACTGGTGGCGCTGGTTGGCCGAGCGCGTGGCGGGCAACATTTGTTCGCCGCGCCGGTAAAATCCGGCAGTCAAAGGGGTGAACACCACCCCGGATTTGCCGCCGCTGACGCGGCCCTCCCCCTGGAGATTGAGGCAGACCTCGACGCTGCCGGGGTGAAAGGATCTGCCCCAGTCGAATTCCGCGTTCACCGTGAAATCGTGCCACTCAAAACTCACCCCGGCGCCGCGCACGCTGCCGTGCAGATGCCGCCAGCCGTCGCCCACGGCGCGCCACGCCGGGCGTTCGGTGAACGCGGCGGTAGCGGCGGACTCGGGCGTCGCGCCATTTGCGATGGTTGGCCGGGCCGGTTTGGGCACGGACACAATGTGCCAGCTTCTGCACGCCGGGCAAATCTCTTGTGCCGGGCCGGTAACAATTGTAACGCGGAATAGTTTGACGGCACGCGGGCGGCGGAGAATCTTATGCGCGGTTCCGGTTGTGATCAAAACGCTCATAAAAACCCGCCCATGGTTATTGTCCATCGCTTTGCTGGGCAGCCTCGGGTTATCAGCCGGAGGCAAACCGGTCGCCCCCGAAAAAGGCTACGGCCTGACCAACCGCCCGAGCATCGGCGCATTTCTCAACGGGGTGATGCCGGAAGTCGCCCCGAGCATCTCCGGCAACTGGTCGGCGATCAACGCGTTCACAAATCTGCTGTTCACCAATAGCGTCGGCCTCACGGCCATTCCGGGCACGGACGAGTTGTGCGTCTGGGAACGCGAAGGGCGGGTCTGGTCGTTTCAAAATTCCCCCGGGGTGACGGAGAAGAAGCCGGTGCTGGACATCAGCACCCAATGCCAGGGCTGGGATGATTCCGGGCTGCTGGGCATCACAGTTCATCCGGGGTTTGCGACGAATCATTTCATGTTCGTCTATTACACCTGGGTCAAGCCCGGTACGGTTGCCGGTTCGCCAACGTCGCGCCCGGTTCCCAATCTGCCGGACACGTATCATGACCGGTTGGAACGCTACACGCTTGACGCCAACGGAGTGGCCATTCCCGACTCGGTAAAGATCTTTATGGACCTGACCAATCAAACCGTCTGGCATCACGGCGGCGGGATGTTTTTTCATCCGACGAACGGTTTTCTCTACTGGACGGACGGTGACAATTCGGTGGGCGACAATGACCAGATCATCAACAAGAGCCTTTATTCGGGCGTCTTCCGGATCGATGTGGATTGCCGGGGCGGCGACATCAGCCACGCGCCACCGCGCCAGCCGACCTGCGGGTTCACGGCGAATTATTTCGTGCCGAACGATAATCCGTTCGTGGGCCAGTCGAACGTGCTGGAGGAATTTTTCTGCCTCGGCCTGCGCAGCCCGCATCGCATGACGATCGATCCGCCCAGCGGGAAGATCTTCATCGGCGACGTCGGGGAAAGTTCGCGCGAAGAGATTGACGTCATCAATCCGGGCGAGTCCGCCCTGAATTTCCAGTGGAACCGGTGCGAAGGCAACCTGGGCAAGATGACGGAACCGTACATCGGCATCAGCCGGGGTCCGCTGCTGGACTATCCGCACACCGACGGGCGGGCGGTGATCGGCGGGTATGTTTATCGGGGCAAGGAGTTCGCGCACGATCTGGGCGGCAAATATATATTCGGCGACAATGTCATGCGCACGGTCTGGGCGCTGGACGAAATGGCGACGCCGGTGAAAAAAACACTGCTCTGCGTCATGCCCAAGGGCACCGGGCCCAATGCCGGCACGGATTACACCGGCCTCTCGTCCTTTGGCACGGACGCGGACGGGGAGCTTTATTTCTGCCAGATGAGCAGCATCGGCGGCGGCATTTTCCGGCTGCAACGCGGCGGACCGCCACCGCCGACGAAACTGATGCCAAAACTGATTTCGCAAACCGGCATTTTCGCCGACCTCACGAACCTGGCGCCGGCGGATTTTCTGATCCCCTACACCGTCAACTCCCCGCTCTGGTCGGATGGCGCGGCGAAGACCCGGTTTTTCACGCTGCCGAAGAACACGGTCATCGGCTTTGCCGCGAACGGCGAATGGACTTTTCCGGGCGGGTCGGTCTTCGTGAAGCATTTCGACCTGCCGGTGGATGACTCGAACCCCAAAATCATCCGCCGGCTCGAGACCCGGATCATGGTGCGCGACACCAACGGCTATGTTTATGGCGCGAGCTACAAATGGCGCGCGGACCATTCCGACGCGGACATCGTCACCACGGGTTTCAACGAGGACATCGCCATCGCCACCGCCGAAGGGAGCCGCACCCAGAAATGGTTTTATCCCGGA
>CAIJNQ010000022.1 GCA_903822015.1 uncultured Verrucomicrobia subdivision 3 bacterium
GCGTCAATTGCGCGCAGTTGCATTTCGCGGCGCCGCCAGTTTTAATCTGCGCGTGCAACCAAGCGGCAGCGACAATTGGAAAGGATTCACGCCCGGGCGCTTTGGATTCCTCCTCGCGTTGCTCGTGTTCGCCGCCTTCCCGCAAGTCATTCTCGGCCTGGAAACCTTCGTGGCGCGCGATTTCGGCTTTTTCGCCTATCCGCTGGCGCATTTTCAAAAGGAATGTTTCTGGCGTGGAGAACTGCCGTTCTGGGAACCCTACAACAACTGCGGCGTGCCGTTCCTGGCGCAGTGGAACACCATGCCGCTCTATCCGCCTGCGCTGATCTACCTGACGCTGCCGCTGGAATGGTCGTTGGGGGTTTTCTGCCTACTGCACCTGTGGTTCGCCGGCCTGGGCATGTATCTGCTCGCGCGCCGCTGGACGGGAAACAATTTCGCCGCCGCCTTCGCCGGCGTGGCATTCGTCTTCAACGGCTTCACGCTCAACCTGCTGATGTGGCCAAGCCACGTGGCAACGTTCGCTTGGATGCCCTGGGTGGTGCTGGCGGCGGAAAGGGCCTGGCGCGAAGGCGGAAAAAGAATTCCCCTGGCCGCATTCACGGGGGCGGCGCAAATGCTCGCCGGCGGGCCGGAAACCATCCTGTTCACCTGGCTCATCATCGCGGTGCTGTGGGGGCAGCAATTCATCAAAAACGAAACCCCGCGCACCGCCCTGCTCTGGCGTTTCCCGCTGGTCGTGGCACTGGTCATCTCACTTACGCTGGCACAACTGCTGCCCTTTCTGGACCTCGTTGCCCATGCCCAACGCACGGCCGGCTTTGCCGACCTGCGCTGGTCCATGCCCGGCCGGGGCTGGGCAAATTTCCTGGTGCCGATGGCGTTCGGTTCGACGCACACGGAAGGCATCTTCTTTCAACACGGCCAATATTGGACTTCGTCGTATTACCTGGGGCTCGGCACGCTCTGGCTCGCGTTATCAGGCCTCGGCTTCGGGGGCGGGTCCGGCGAGCTCAAATCAAAAATCCGAGTGCTCGGAGCGCTGGCTTTCGCGGGAACGGTTTTCGCGCTCGGTGAAAACACGCCAGTTCTGCCGGCACTGCGCCAACTCATCCCGCAATTGAGCCTGATCACTTATCCGATCAAATATATTTCGTTGGTCGTCTTCGCCGCGCCGCTGCTTGCCGCGGCTGCCCTGACACAGCCACTCCAAATCCAGAAACATGTTCTACCGGTGGGCGGCGGGCTGCTCGCGCTGATGTTCATCATCACCGGCTGGACGCAGCTAGCACCGATGGCGGGCGATGACCCGCACGCCACCCTGCTCAACGGAATGTCACGGGTGATTTGCCTGCTGTTGACCGGGATCACCCTGTTCGCATTAGGGCGCCAAATCGAATCACCGATTTTCCGCCACGCACCCCTGATTTTAATCCTGATCGCGTGGCTCGACGTGTACACTCACGAACCGGCACAAAATCCCACCGTCCCGCCGGGCGTCTATGAACTGAATCTCGCGCGGGCAAAACTGGCGATGGATCCGCAGCCCGAGCCGGGCGGTTCGCGCGCAATGATTTCCCCCGCCGCCGCGCTGGAGTTCACCCGTTTTGCCGCCAGCGATCCCAAAAACAACTTCCTCGCCAAGCGGGCCGGTTATTGCGCCGACGTCAATCTGCTTGATGGCGTGCCGAAGGTGGACGGCTTCTTCTCGCTCACGCCGCGCGAAAGCGATGACGTCCTCTCGTTGTTTTATCGCACGACCAACGCCGACTTTCCAGCCCTGGAGAATTTCATGGGCGTCTCACAAATCACCGCGCCCGGCAAGTTACTGGAGTGGCAGGCGCGCACGAATTTCCTGCCGCTCGTCACCGCCGGGCAGAAGCCGGTTTTTCTCGACGACGAAAAAGCGTTGCCAGCATTAACCCAAAACAATTTTGACGGCGGGAGAATTGCATTTCTGCCGCTGGAGGCAAAAACTTCCGTCTCCGTTTCCAACCCAACGGAGGCCAAGGTTCTCAATTCAAAATTTGGAAATTCAACCGTGGATGCCGAGATTGAAACCGCCGCGCCGTCCCTGGTCGTGGTCGCACAGACCTATTACCACAACTGGCATGCGGGAGTAGACGGTCAGCCGGCGCAGCTGCTGCGCGCCAATGTCGCGTTCCAAGCGGTGCAAGTTCCCGCCGGCAAACACAAGCTGCATTTGTTTTACCGGGACCGTGTGTTTGAGATCGGCGCGGCCATTTCGCTTTGCATGTGGGTGAATTGCTTCGTCGCCTGGCTAGCGCTGCGCCGACGGGAATTGCCGCCTTTGCCCGCACCGGACGATGCCGACGATTATTTTTGAAGATTTCATAAACTTCTGCTCGACAAAAAAATTCCGGCGGTTTCAAATCATTCACGGCATGGCGAAAATTAAACGCATCGGCATCCTGACCGCGGGCGGCGACAGCCCCGGACTCAACGCGGCCATCCGCGGCGTCGGTAAAACCGCGCTCGGCTACCACATGGAAATCCTCGGCTTCCGCGATGGCTTTCGCGGGCTCGTCGAAGACCGCCGGCTAAAGCTCGATAAGACGGCGCTGGCCGGCATTCTGACCGTTGGGGGCACCATTCTTGGCACCAGTCGCGACAAGCCGCACCGCATGTTGATCGACGGGCGCACCCGTGACATGACCGAGGTCATCGTCAAAAATTACCACAAATACGGACTCGAATGCCTGGTGTGTCTTGGCGGCGGCGGGACGCAAAAAAGCGCGCTGCGCCTGCATCAGGCCGGCCTCAACATCATCACCCTGCCCAAGACAATTGATAACGACGTGGCCATGACCGATGCCACGTTCGGATTCGCCACTGCGCTCGACATCGCGACCGAGGCGATTGACCGTTTGCACAGCACCGCGCACAGCCATCACCGCATCATCATCGCGGAGATCATGGGAAATAACGCCGGCTGGCTGACGCTCGGCGCGGGCATTGCGGGCGGCGCGGATGTGATTTTGATTCCCGAAATTCCCTATCGCGTGGAAAAAGTCGCCGAGGCCATACGCCGCCGAAGCCGGCGCGGAACGAATTTCAGCATCGTGGCCGTGGCCGAGGGCGCAATGAGCGTGGACGACGCGCGCGCTTTTGCGGCTGCCGAAGCCAAGCGCGAACGCGCCCGCACCCTGCATGATAAAAAAGAGGCCAAGGTGGAGCTTGCCGCGCTGGAAGCGCGCCACACCGGCAACACCCTCCGGCTCGCGCGGCAATTGGAAGAGCTGACGCACCTCGAATCGCGCGTGACCATTCTCGGCTACGTCCAGCGCGGCGGCACGCCGTCGCCCGCCGACCGGCTGCTGGCCACTCGGCTCGGCGGCGCGTGCGCAGATTTGATCAATCAGGGCGTCTTCGGCGTAATGGTGGCCGCGCGCGGCGACCGCACGGAGCCGGTGCCGCTGGAAAAAGTCGCCGGCAAACGCCGCACCGTGCCGCCCGATCATTCGTGGGTGGCCACCGCCAGGCACGTCGGGACTTGTTTGGGGGATTGAATCGACCGGTTCCGGGCAACGGCACTTCATTTTGCACGAACCACACGACAATCCAACAGGCGCGTGGTTAAAACCCTCCCGGTTTGCCATCCTATTGCTGGTGCTGATCGCAGCCTATTTTCCGGATTCGCTGCTGGCGGGAAAAGCGTTCATGTTCCGGGATTTCGGAATTTTCACCTATCCGAACGCGTTTTTTCAGCGGGAGAGTTTTTGGCACGGTGAGTTCCCCCTTTGGAATCCGCTAAACAACTGCGGCATCCCGTTCCTGGCCCAATGGAATACAGTCTGTTTGTATCCGTTGACGCTCATCTATTATTTCCGTTAACCTGGGGACTGACCTGGTTTCTCCTCGCACACCTCTTTCTGGCCGGGTTGGGGATGTATCTGCTGGCGGAGCAGTTGACAGAAAACCGCCTCGCCGCGGCGCTGGCCGGCGTCGCCTTCACCTTCAACGGCATGACCATGAATTGCCTCATGTGGTCAAGCAACCTGGCCGCGCTAGCTTGGATGCCCTGGGTGGTTCTGTTGGTGGAAAAGTCATGGATCACGGGAAAACGCCGGCAAATCATCATCGCGGCACTGATCAGCACCCTGCAAATGCTGACGGGCGCCCCGGAAATCATTGTTTTCACCTGGCTGGTTTTATTTACATTATGGCTGGGGCGAATAATAAGCATCCCACAAGATCGGCTTAAAATTTCCGCGGGTATGGTTTTGGTCTTGGCCATCACCACCCTGTTGAGCGCGGCGCAACTCCTGCCATTTCTGGATTTGCTCGCCCATTCGGAACGGACCAGCGCCTACGGCACCAGTCTCTGGTCGATTCCACCCTGGGGCTGGGCCAATTTATTCGTCCCGCTGTTCCATTGTTACAAGGCACCGCTCGGTGTGTATTTCCAGCCCTGGCAAGACTGGACCTCGTCATATTACCCGGGCATTGGGGTGGTTGCTCTGGCGGTGTTGGCGGTGGCGCGGGCAAGAACCCGGCGAATCGTCTGGCTGCTGGCCGGTTTCGCCAGCTTCGGATTTGCGGTCGCCCTGGGCGATACGGGATTCACTTACCCGGCGCTGTTAAAACTTTTTCCGCCACTCGGTTTCATGCGGTATCCCATCAAATTCCTTTTCATCACCGTTTTCACCACCCCGTTGCTCGCAGCCTTCGCGGTGGCCCGGTTTCAGAGCAGCGATCCGGCGCTGCCGGCAAACGACCGTAAATGGCTCGCGGGCAGCTTCTTTTTATTCAGCTTGCTCATCGGGGGAATCCTGACCTACGCCCATATCCGGCCGTTTCCCACCGAACACTGGTTGCAGCTTTGTGAAAACGGATCAGCCCGCGTCTTTTTCCTCGGATTGATCCTGGGCGCTCTGTTTTTGGCCGGCGGAACACGGGATTCCCGCCGTCAAATCTTTGCCGGGCTATGCCTACTGGCCTGCGTCTGGCTGGATGTCGTCACCCATGCGCCGCGACAGAACCCGACCGTCGAAGCCGCGGTCTTTCAACCGGGTCTGCTGACCCAGAGGATGAATCCCAGCCCGCAACCCGGTGAAACCCGTGCCTTCATGACCCGGCAATCCCACGACCTCTTTTACAGTTCAATGCTGACTAATGCCTACCAGGATTATATCGGACGCCGTTGCGCCCTGCTGGGCGACTGCAACCTTTTGGATCACATTCCCGTGGCCGACGGTTTTTATTCGCTATACGTGGGGGAACAACGAAATCTCTTCATGCAATTTTTCCATTCGCCGACCAATGCCTTCGCCAATGGTTTGGCTGATTTCCTGGGCATTTCCCAGATTTCGGATCCGGAAAAAGTTTTGGCCTGGCAAAGCCGCACTTCGCATCTGCCGCTCTATTCAATAGGCGCACAGCCTGAATTCACAGAACTTTCCAACACCCCCGCCCGGCTTCTGGCCCTGGATTTTGATCCGCGAAAAACCGTCTATCTGCCGCCGGAAGCCAAAGACCTGTTGAACTTCACGAATGGAACGCAGGCAACCGTCCGGCAAACCTTCACATCAGCCCGGCGTCTGGAATTCGAGACTCATGCCCACGCCCCGGCGTTGCTGGTACTTTCCCAAACTTTTTTTCATCCCTGGCGCGCATACGTGGACGGCCAGCCCGTAAAAATCTTCCGTGCCAACTACGCATTTCAAGCCATTCCCGTTCCGCCAGGAAACAGTGCGGTGAAACTCGTTTACCAAGACAAAGCATTTATTGGCGGCTCAATCCTATCCATCGCCACCCTGCTTGGCTGCCTGCTGCTAATGCGCACGAAACGGCCCGGCAAGCCGGGATACCCGCCGGAAAATGACGCAAGGTCGGTCCCGAGCGTTTAATAACACAACCATCCGCAGGACAGCATCAGGCGAGAGATTTCGCTCTTCAACGGTAATTTCACACCCCAAACATATTTCCAAAAATATTTTTGGTTGGACAGCCATTGTCCCACCCCAGGTGGCAACGTGTCGTCGAAAGAAAGGCAAATTATGACGACCAATAAACAACTCGAACTTGGATTCAACCAAACACCGGACCGCCTTTTGGGGCGGCGGCGGGAACAGCGCGTGGCGCGGGCCAAATGGTGGTTTGCCAGAATGCGCGCGGCGGTGGAAGGCGCGATGGACTGGCAGGCGATCGATCAGCCGCGCCCGGAACAAATCTGGATGCCCGGCGCAACCCGCGAAATGAAAGTGTGAACCCCGGCGGAATGAGACTACCGGCGATCCAATTCATTCAATCACAATACGGCTCGCGGGGACGCTCGCCCCACCAACTCAGGGGTATCCGGCGCGCACGAAATCGCGGATGACGGCCAGTTCGGTTTCGCCGTGAATGGTGTGGACCTTGGGAAATTCGCGCCAGTCCACTTTGATGCCGGCAGCCTGGAGTTGGGGGATTTGCGGGCGCACCTGTTCGATGGGGATCAACGGATCATTCGTACCGTGAGTCATCAGCACGCGCTGCTGCCGGGCGTCAGGCGAAAGCTCCCGCAGGGTATTTTCCAGGTCAAAAACCCAGCCGCTGATGCCGACCAGCCCGGCGAGCCGGTGCGGGTAGCGCAGGCCGACATCCATCGTCATCAGGCAGCCCTGGGAAAAACCGCCAAGCGTGATCTGTTCGGCTGGAAAATTTTTCGCGCGCCAATCGTCGAGCAGGTTGAAAAGCAGCTTCCGGCTGCACCGGACGCCGGGCGCCTGGTCGTTAATATCGAACCAGGAATAGCCGCCATAATATTCATCCGGCGCGTTGACGAGCAGATAATTCAACCACGGCAGTCCCATCGCCTCCGGCCACCAGCGGTAGCCATCGATGCTGTCGCCAAGCCCGTGCAGCATGATCATGAGGCGGCGCGACGCGCGGTCGGTCGCAGGTATGAACGCGGTCGTCATCATTGGTTGGTGGAAGCCATAGGCAATGGTTTCGCCGCCGCTTCAGTCCAATCCATAATTCGCTTCCGCTGGTCCTCCGTGAGCCGGGCTTCGGGATGGAGCAAGGTGTATTTCCCCGGCGGCATTTCGCGATAATCGAGAACTTCGTTAATGCGATCCAGTTTTTTCGCGACCAAGGCAGGGTCGGTCGGCCAGGCGGAGAAATTCAGGTGCTGCCGGCCCTCGTTCACATCGCTGACCACGAGCCAGGAGGAAGGAGCGATTCGTGAATACAGGGGCCATTTGGTCTCATGGGAGTGGCAGTCATAGCAGGCGGCGCGCAGCAGCGCGGCAATTTCCGGCGGGGGCGCGTTGGTGGCTGACAAATCATTCATAACCGGCGGGTTGGTGCGGGCCGGATTGGCAAGCTGCATCAAGCCAAAAACCACGACCGCCGCGCCGAAAACCGATTTTAACTTGTGCTTCATGGCAATCAGAGTCGCCAGCATGAGGAAAAGTTCCTCAGTAAAGCAACCTCCAACTGAGAAATGAGCTGCCAGGCCTAATTCGGAGGTGCCCGCCGAAGCCCGGAAATGAGGATAAGTGTATATATAATCACGGCTCCCAAGCGCAAGCAAACCCACAACTGGTTGTAAACAAGGTGTTTTTTATGAAAAACCTTTCCAAGTTGCTTTACGGCGGGGCTTCCGATAGGCTCCTTCCGCTGTCCGGCGCATGAAGCGTGGGACAGTAAAAATATTTATGGCAGAAGGATATTGCGTCAAATGCAAGGCCAAGCGGGAAATTGCCGCTGGCGTGGAGGAAACGATGAAAAACGGACGCAAGGCGATCAAGGGCAAATGCCCGACCTGCGGGACCGTAATGTTCAAAATCCTGGGCGGAAAAGCCACACCGCCGGCGGCCTCGGCCGTGCCAACCCCGCCCCCTGCCACCAGCTGATTTATATGTCGCAACAGCTCGCCTACGTCATCATCACGCCGTATTCGCTCTATAAATCGCGCACCGGCGGCATTCTCACCCGGCTCATCACTCGCACCGGGCTGGATCTGGCCGGATTGCGCATGTTCGCCCCCAGCGCCGAACTCGTGAAGGAATATGCGGCCACGATCGTGTCCGCCCACGACACTCAGGACCGGAAAATCCAGGAATTGCTTCAGCAATATGTCCTGAAAAATCTTGCGCCCGACCCGAAGACCGGCCGGCGCCGCCGGGTGATGATGCTCCTGTTCCGGGGCGATGAAGCGGTGCGCAAGGTGCGTTCGGTGGTTGGCAACCTGAGCCCCGACCGCCGGGGCGGTGAAACCATTCGCGACACTTACAGCGACCTGATCATGGATGACGACGGCAACGTCCGTTACTTTGAACCGGCCGTGCTGGCGGCCCCGAATGTGGAGGAAGCCGAGCGAAAGCTGAAAATGTGGGCGAAGTATTCGGACGCCGACGGGGGCATCCTGGAAAACGTGATCGCCTACCCGCAAGGCGATGCTAGCCAGCGCACGCTGGTGCTGATCAAGCCCGATAATTTCAAGTTCGCCACGGGCCGACCTGGCAACGTCATTGATTTCTTCTCGCGCACCGGCCTCTACATCGTGGGCGCCAAAGTCCTCCACATGAGCACCGCGCAGGCGATGGAGTTCTACGGTCCCGTCCGCGAGTTCCTGCGCGCCAAACTCAAGGATGGCGTCAGCGCCAAAGCCAAGGACATTCTCGAAAAAGAGTTCAATTTCAAGATTTCCCCGGAGGATCAGAAGGCCCTCGGCGAAATCCTAGGGCCGATCCAGGGGGACTCGCAGTTCGACAACATTGTACGCTTCATGTCCGGCTATGCACCCGGCGAAATCCCGCAGTCCGAATGGGCCAAGCCCGGCACCCAAAAGTGCATCGCGCTGGTCTATGAAGGCGTCGGCGCGGTCAACAAAATCCGCGACGTACTGGGCCCGACGGATCCCTCCAAGGCGCCTCCCGGCAGCATCCGGCGCGAATTCGGCTCGACCATCATGGTCAACGCCGCCCACGCCAGCGACTCGCCCGAAAACGCCCAGCGCGAATTCGGCATCGTCAAACCCGGGGAAAACAACTTCAAGCAGGTCATCGAGGAAGTGTTCGGGAAGGCATAAGTCCGGCCGGCCTTTTCATCCGGGCGGCGCAGCAACGCCGCCGCAAAAGTTCAAGCCCACTTAAAACGCGGGCTTTTTAGTTTTGCCAGCAATTGTGCGTCCGCGGCGGGAAACTCATGGGCGGACAGTTCCGTTGGTTCGATCCACTTGACGGCGGCGCAAGCCAGCGGCTGCGGCTCACCGGACTCAAGCCGGCAGATGAAAAACTTCAGGCGGACGGACTTTTCGGGATAGTCGTGTGAAATTTCGTCAAACAAGGCGGTAACGGAGATTTCCACGCCCAGTTCCTCGCGGATTTCGCGGATGAGGCATTGCTCAAAGGTTTCGCCAGGCTCGCGCTTCCCGCCGGGGAATTCCCACAATCCGCCCAGGTGTGAGCCGGCAAGGCGCCGGGTAATCAGCAATTTGCCGGCGCGGAAAATTAGCGCGGCGGAAACCTCAATCCCATTGCGAACTCCAAATTTAGAATTACGAACGGGCTCCACTTTCATGCCGCCCCGATTACCCACAATTTATCGGCCCACACTCTTATAAATCCAGCCGAGTTTTTCCATCTCCGCCGGATCAAACAGGTTGCGACCGTCGAACATGATGGGGTGCGTGAGGGATTTTTTGGCGCGAACGAGATCAAGTTTTTTGAATTCATCCCATTCCGTGGCCACGACCAGCGCGTCGCAGCCTTCGGCCACGGCGTTCATGTCCTCCACGTAAGTCACATCGGGCAACAACGCCCTGGCTTTGTCCATGCCCTTGGGGTCGTGGACGCGCAGTGCGGCGCCTTCCTTGAGCATGCGCTGACACAGGTCGATCGCGGGTGAGG
Source organism: uncultured Verrucomicrobia subdivision 3 bacterium (assembly GCA_903822015.1). Taxonomy (GTDB): domain Bacteria; phylum Verrucomicrobiota; class Verrucomicrobiia; order Limisphaerales; family UBA11358; genus UBA11358. Next base: position 9,861 of record CAIJNQ010000022.1, read on the forward strand.
AGCGCACGTCGTCGGTGTTCTGCTTAAAGGCGAGCCCCAGCACGCCGATTTTCTTGTCTTTCAACACCCACAGGGTATCGGTGATTTTTTTGAGGAAGCGCTCCATCTGGTCGGAGTTAATGCGCTGGACCTCCTTCAGCAATTTGAAATCGTAGCCGACCTGCTCGGAGATTTTGATAAACGCACTCAAGTCCTTCGGAAAACAACTGCCCCCGAACCCGATGCCGGCGTTAAGGAAGCGTCGGCCGATGCGTTCGTCCAGGCCGATGCCCTGCGCCACCTCCTGCACGTTGGCGCCCGCGGCCTCGCAAATGTTCGCAATGGCGTTGATGTAGGAAATCTTGAGCGCGAGAAAAGAATTGGCCGCGTGCTTGATCAGCTCGGCGGAGTTGATGTCGGTGACGATGATGGGCGCGTTGAAAGGAGTGTAAATCTCGCGCATCGCGGCGACGGGCCGCTGGGAACCGACGCCGATGACCACGCGGTCAGGCTTCATGAGGTCGCCGACGGCAAACCCTTCACGGAGAAACTCCGGATTGCTGACGACATCGAACTCAACCTTGGCCGCGCAATAACGCTTAATGGTTTCGGTGACCTTCTCGCCGGTCTTGACGGGCACGGTGCTTTTGTCCACGACAATTTTGTAGCCCGTCATGGCCCCGGCAATATCGCGGGCCACGCGCTCGATATAGCTTAAATCGACGGAACCGTCCGGCTGCGGCGGCGTGGGCACGGCGATAAACACCACGTCGGATTTCTGAACGCCCTCGGCGGTGCTATTGGTGAATTGAAGCCGCCCGGCGGCGACATTTTTCTTGACCAGCTCCTCGAGGCCGGGTTCGTAGATGGGAATACCGCCCGCCTGGAGGGTTTTTACCTTGGCGGCGTCACTATCCACGCAAACCACCTGGTGGCCCACTTCGGCGAAACAGGTGCCGGTAACCAGGCCAACGTACCCGGTGCCGATGATTGCCAATTTCATAATCAATGGCTCAAGTTGAAGGGGGCGGCGGCAGCCGGCGCGGGAGACACGGTGGCCGCGGGTGATTTTATCCTGAGTTCCATCGCCCGCTGGCCCGCTTCCGAACCGATCGGGCTGTTAGGAAAAGAGCGGGCCAGATCGGTGTAAATCTTCGCGGCGTCGGCGGCTTTGCCTTGGGCCTCGTCAATCCGGGCGAGCGCAAATTTGGCGGTGGCCACCACGCTCGGATCGGCACCCTGCCCGGCCGCCTTTTGATAGGCGGTGAAGGCCAGATCCGTTTTGCCCTGCGCATCCAGACAGGCGGCTACGCCCAATTCGGCCTGGGGCGTGAAAAAATTATCAGCATAGGCGCCGAGGAATTTCTCAAACTGCGCCTGCGCCTCGGGATATTTACCCAGGGTGAACAGGGTCGTGGCGCCGGTCAGCAGGGCGCGTTGACCGGCCGCGGTGCTGGAATAATCCGCCGCAATTTTCAGGCAGGCATCGGCCAGCCCACCACCGGTGTTCGAGACCAACACCTGGGTCAACGCCCGGCCGGCGGTGATTTCCAGCTGGCCCTGGCGGTAGGAATAAAAGGAATAAACAAAGACGACAATTAGAACCAGGGCCGCGCCGTAGGCGATGCGTTTCAGGTTCGCCTCGAACCACGGCAATAGTTTGAAAAGATATTCGGTTGTTGCTTCTTGTGCTTGCATGACAGCCGCTAATTCTTCGGGCAAAACGTCAAAACGCAAGCCTGAAATCTCCGGCCGGGTGGTGGTTCAGCGCCCGAAACGCATTGACGCGGCAGTTCCCCTGAAATCAAACTGCCGCCGGCAAACGCCCCCATGAAAAATAAATCCGCCGAACCGACCCTGACGGAACAATTGCATGCCGCCGCCAGGCTGCTTGAAGCCATCGCCCGCAACCGCGAGCTGCTCGCCGGCGTTCCGGAGGCGGAACGGACGCGGCTACTCCAGGCGGCCGGCCAGATTTCACGCCCTGATGCGGTTGCCCGGAGGCGGCTGGTGAAAGCGACCCTGCGGCAGCGCAAGGCGGACAAATCCAAACGCGCCGAGGCCGCCCTCAACCAGACCGGCATCCGCAAGTTGCGGCGGCAACCGGTCTTCACCACGCCAAACAGTTTTCCCCCGGCCGACTTGAAGCAGATTGAGATTGAGAACGACCCGGATTTTCGGGAAGCCGTCGAGCCGCAGAACTGCTACATCTGCAAAAAGGATTACGCGACCATCCACCATTTCTACGACCAACTCTGCCCGACGTGCGCGGAGCTGAACTGGGTCAAGCGAACCGAGACGGCGGACTTGCGCGGCCGGGTGGCGCTGCTCACCGGCGGCCGCGTCAAGATCGGTTATCAGGCCGGCATCAAACTGCTCCGCGCCGGGGCCCAGCTTATCGTCTGCACACGTTTCCCGCGCGACTCGGCGATGCGCTATGCGGCGGAACCGGATTTCAAGGACTGGGGCCAGCGGCTGGAGATTTTCGGGCTCGATCTGCGCCACACGCCGAGTGTGGAGGCATTCTGCCAGCATCTGCTCACAACGCGCTCGCGGCTGGATTTCGTCATCAATAACGCCTGTCAGACCGTGCGCCGGCCGCCGGACTTTTACGAGCACATGATGGAGCGGGAACACGGGCCACTGCATGAACTGCCGCCGGAAGCCGCGAAGTTACTGGGCGCCTATGAAGGTCTGCGCGGTTATCATCTGCTGCCGGAAGGGGGAGCGGCTCGCGGGGACGGCCGCCCCACCGGGTCGGCGGCGGGCGCCGGCGGAGCCAGTGTCCCCTTCAGCCGGGCGGGACAGGTGCAGGACATCACAAAACTCGCCGGACTTACCCACGCCGCCGGGCTCTCACAGGTGCCGCTGCTGCCGGAAGAGCTGGCGGCGCAACAAGCTTTGTTTCCCCAGGGCCGGCTCGACCAGGATTTGCAGCAGGTGGATCTACGTGAGCGCAATTCCTGGCGGTTCCTCATGCACGAAGTCCCCACGGTAGAGCTGCTCGAAGTGCAGCTGGTCAACGCCATCGCCCCGTTCATACTCAACGCGCGACTGAAGCCGCTGATGCTGCGCACGCCGGAGCGCGACAAGCACATCGTCAATGTATCGGCGGTGGAGGGTCAGTTTTACCGGAAATTCAAGACCACGCGACATCCGCACACGAACATGGCCAAGGCCGCGCTGAACATGATGACGCGCACGGCGGCGGCGGATTACCACGCGGACGGCATCCACATGAACGCCGTGGACACCGGCTGGGTGACGGACGAAGACCCGGCGCACATTGCCGAGCGCAAGGTGGCGGAGCACCGCTTCCATCCGCCGCTGGACATTGTCGACGGCGCGGCGCGCATTGTGGACCCGATCATTGCCGGCTTCAACACCGGCACGCACGTCTGGGGAAAATTTCTGAAGGACTACCGCGAGACGGATTGGTGAACTTTTTTAAACTAAGGCAACAAAATACCGCGATAGAATCTTGCTGAATTTGTGGCCGTGCTGTCGGTCCAGACGATTGGCGTGTTGGTTAATTGAAACGTTGCGTTTGTGCGCCAATTGTTTTCCACGCCCAAAGCATCGGAGGATTGGATTTGATACTTGCGCCCGACCAATCCCGAAATGGTAACATTGGGAGTCAGATTGTTGTTCATGCCGACTCCGACCAGCGGCCCGGAAGTGTAAACGAAGCTGTTAGCGTATGGATAACCGGCAGCTCCGACAGCTACCAATCGGCTGCCATCCGTTGCCAGGCTGTCGTCATAGCCTGAAGTTTTAGAATTGGGCAATGGCTTTGCATAATTAAACCAGTTGGTCCCATCCGTCGAAGTTGCCAATGAAACACCGCATTGCGCCATAAAAACACCATGGCCATAAGTCACTTTCCCCAACATATTCGTCAGCCCGGTTGGTTCCGCGCTCCAGAAATTTCCATCATAAATCAGGTTGGTCTGATTGTTTAGCGGCACAATAAAAAATGGTTGCCATAATAGATTTTGTTGCCCCCCTGAATGTTGTATCGATACCAAGGGCCACCATCATTGTAATATTCATATTCATAACCATCGTTATTACCCAACGCGACAAATACAAAGGCTGAGACCTGAAACTTGAAACCTGAGGGCTGCCCGGTGAAGTAGGCCGCCACTTCACGGGCCAAGGAGGTCAGAGGTCAGAGGTCAGAGGCTAGACCGACCGTACCGGATGGCGCGGCGCACGGTCCCGGCCAAACAAATGCAAGCGCGGCGCGCCATCCAAACCCGAACATCGTTAGATTTTCAAAGAACCCGGAATGACCGGTTCCGGCAGTGGCACCAAACTGGTCAGCTCTGGAAACTTTTCTTACATTTTACCAGCTATTTTATCAGCGGTCCGTCGTCGTTTTAGCGGTTCAAGGTAACTTAAAGGTACCTAAAGGTACCAAAGGGTACCGGATTTTAAATTTTCATCGGGTTCCCTGCCCTGATGGCTCATTGACAGTCATTTTATGAGCTAATCAAAATAGCAATTTTTATACCAGATCTAATCATAACCGCCAAGACGCCAAGGTGGCGTAGATTTGGAAAGAGCATTCTGAACAAGTGGGCCACAAACCAGAATCACTCCAAAAAACATGGGAAAAACGGAGGCTCACGCAAAGACGCAGTGACGCAAAGGGGCGAAGGGTGCGCGTGAAACGTGATGCGTGGCTGATAGATAATCGACATGGAAGAGCGGACGCACTGAAATCACCCGTTCCGCCCTCGCTTCGCTGACGGGCGGGGGCGTCGCAGCGCGACGGCCCATACCTCATGAGGCACTCATATCGGCTCGACAGAGGTCCGAGCCGGACTCGCATCGCCCAAACGGGGATGAGGGATTGATGCGTGATGCGTGAGCCGGGTGATTTCCTATGGATTAAAACGTGGTTGAGGGGGATCAAGAATGGGACGCGGTGGAACGCATCCTTACCGATGAAATGGGCAAAATGGTGGAACAAACCGGAGGTCATCACGCCGAACGGTGGCGATTTTGCCCATCGATGTTTCATGGACAATCCAAATCGGAATCGCTAAAGTGACCCAGTAAACAATCACATGGGTGAACCATCGATCAATTCGCATGCCGGTGACAAAGCCACGGACATGGATCATTCCGCCTTCTGGTTTTGCCTGCGAACACAACCCCGCCGGGAAACGTTTGCGCATACTTTTTTGAAGAAACTGGAAACGGTGGAATCATTCTTTCCCCGGATCCGATTTCGCGGCACGGGTCGCCGGCGCGGCCAATGGATTGTCGAATCGCTTTTCCCGGGCTATTTATTCTGCAAATTCAACTGGCGCCATCAGGCGCGGGCCGTGAGCTATTCCCCGGGGGTTTCGGGCCTCATCCATTTCGGGAACCATCATCCGGTGATTCCGGACGAAGTGATCCAGCAATTAAAAGCCACCTTTGGCCAGGATGAGATCACGACGGTGGAGACGGCGTTGAAAATCGGGGATCGCGTAATCATTGAAGCCGGCCCGATGCGGGGCTCGGAGGGGGTGGTGTGCCGGGTGCTGCCCAGTAAAACGCGAGTGGCGCTGCTCCTGGAATTTCTCGGCCAGCAAACCCAGATCGAAATCGACATTGAACAGCTACAATTGCCGACCGATCTACGGACGGCGATTGTATAAAAAAAAGCCTGAACTTTTCAGTTCAGGCTTCGGATCAGAACCCCGGTATTGGCAAACCTTTAATGGCTCTCATTTTGCCTGGAAGCGGCAGAACGGCAAAACCGGGTCCAGGAAGTTCCCGCCAGATTTTTGAGGAAATTGACGTCGGAGGCGAAATCTTCACGCAGATTCATCCATTGACGGATGACACACAGGCTCACCCGGTCAAATTCAGGGCTATTCAGGACCGTGGCCGCCTGCAGGGCGCCATTTTCGGTGAAAGCATTCACACATTTGGAACAATTGAGGCGGTTAAAAGAAGTCACCTCTTGTGAAATACATACGATTTCCTCGCGGGTCAGAGGAAAAGCGAATTCCGACGGGAACCGATCGGGATAGCGTTTGACAATCTGATTCAACATGCGGGTAGGCACGCGGTACAGGCGGGCCAGATCAACATCCAGCAGCACCCGTTGGCCGCGAAGCAGGAAGAGTCGGAGCTTGGGAACAAAAAGCACGGGGGAGGTAGGTTTCATAAGGGGGCCGTCAGTTGGCAGCGTTAATCAGAGGTCGGAGGTCAGAGGTCGGAGGTCAGAGGTCGGAGGTCAGAGGTCGGAGGTCAGAGGTCGGAGGTCAGAGGTCAGAGGTCA
>CAIJNQ010000023.1 GCA_903822015.1 uncultured Verrucomicrobia subdivision 3 bacterium
GGCATTACCACGGACATCATCGTCGGTTTTCCGGGCGAGACGGAGGAGGATTTCGCGCAGACCCTCACGCTCTGCCGCGACGTGCAGTTCGATAACGCCTACATCTTCAAATATTCGCCCCGCCGCGATACCCCCGCGGCCGAAATGCCCGATCAGGTGCCGCAAAAAGAACGCGAGGAACGCAACCATCGCCTGCTGGAGCTGGTGAACGAAATCGCCGCGCGCAAATACGATGCCTTCATTGGTCGGCAGGTGGAGATTTTGGTGGAAGGTCCCAGCAAAAAGAACGCGGCGCGCTACACTGGGCGCACGCGTTGCAATCGCATCGTGCTGTTCGACGGCAGCGCCCGGCACCAGGGGCAGCTCATGTACGTGAAGATTGACCGCACCGGCTCCTTCACCCTCTACGGCGACCCGGCGGTCGTGAACTTGTAAGTTGTAATCGGCTTTTACCCATCAGCCGAGGCGTTTCATCCGGGCTGCCGGGTTGTCTTTCGATTCCAGACAGGTTTTTAAGGCGTGATGAACCCTGCGTGGGGCTCCGGAATTATCGACGGCTCACTCCGGCAAGAATGAACGGATTGATTTTCTTCGTGTCCATTGGGGTGGTTTCATGGTTTAATTTTTGCAATGAGTTTATCGCTGTTGTCCATTTTGCTCGGGGTCGGCATGAGCGTGCCGCAGGTTTATGCGCTGACGAAGCCCGCGCATTTCACCGCCGCCGCGCGCCGCCTGCCGCGCAATTTGCCCGCGGGCATCGCGCTCATGCTCCTGGGCACGGCTTGGTTCCTGTGGATCGTCAATGCGGAGCCCATCGCGGATTTTTCGGCTTACAAACCGATGATGATGATTGCCTTTGCGGCGGTGGGCCTGCTGACCTGCGTTTTTGTCCAGGACTTTCTGGCCGCGCGCGGCCTGGCCGTGGTGCTGTTGCTGCTGGGTAAATTGCTGGTGGACACCGGGCGGCCGCATCTCGGCCAATCGGTGTTCGTGCTGGTCATTCAGGCCTGGGCTTATGTTTTCATCATCGCCGGCATCTGGTTCACCATCACCCCTTGGAAATTGCGCGACTTCATCGAATTTGCCACCGCCACGGAAAACCGCATCCGCCTCGGCAGCGCGGCCCGGCTGGCCTTCGCGCTCTTCATCGTCGCGCTCGGTTTGACGGTGTTCCGCCAAATGTAAAATGAACCTCGGCGACTTCCGCGAAGATTACCGGCGCGGCGCGCTCGACCGCGCGGGACTGGACGCCAATCCCCTCTCGCAGTTCAAGTCCTGGTTCCGCGACGCCACCGGCGAACAGTCGCAAAGCCGCTGGCGAAAAATCGGCATCGCCGTTTACAAGCTCTGGAGCGCCATTTGCAATCATCGCCCCGCCGACATCAACGCGATGACGCTGGCGACGGTGGATCAATCCGGCAAACCTTCGACCCGCACCGTGCTGCTGAAATCCGTGGACGAGCGCGGCTTCATCTTCTTTACGAACCATGACAGCCGCAAGGGCCGGGAGCTGGCGGCCAACCCGCAGGCCGCGCTGACCTTTTTCTGGTCGGATTTGGAACGGCAGGTGTGCGTGGCGGGAACCGTCACTAAATTGCCGGTGGCGGAATCCGAGGCCTATTTCAAAAGCCGGCCCCGCGGCAGCCGGCTCGCGGCGTGGGCGTCCAACCAAAGCCGGCCCGTTCCCGACCGGGCAACGCTGGAAACCCATTGGCGCGAACTGGAAAAGAAATTCGCCGCGGACATTCCGCTGCCCCCCAATTGGGGCGGGTTCATCTTATGTCCGGAGCGGATTGAATTCTGGCAGGGGCGGCCCAGCCGGTTGCACGACCGGTTTTCCTACACCCGGCAGCCGGACGGTGCGTGGCAGATCGAAAGACTTTCTCCCTAGGGCCTGTTAACACTATTTGACAAACTGGGGGTTTGCGGCATTCTTGCCGGGCATGGAGCTAACTGAGAACCAGTTTCAACGGATTGCTGATTGCCTGCCACGCCAAAGAGGCA
>CAIJNQ010000024.1 GCA_903822015.1 uncultured Verrucomicrobia subdivision 3 bacterium
AATCCATCGTCCTTCGCTTAATTGGCAACGGGCTTGGCCTCGGGATTCAGCCGGCTGGGCGGCCAGTAGGGCTTGCGGAAGGCGTCGGTGAAATCGTAGCCGGTGTTGAAGTCGTCCCGGGTGTCCTTCTCGGTTTTGGCGAGCAGGCTGCTTTCCACCATGTTGAAGACGATGTCGCCAAAGTCGCGGCAGTTCTTCACGCCCCATTCCTCCAGCACGGTCACGGTCATGGGGCCGAACTGCGCGAGGGCAAATTGCCGTATGCCGTCCAGCAGTTCCTGGCCGGTGATGTGGCGCACGGAGCCTCGGTTTTCCTTGCTGATCAGCTTCTGCGTGTAGTCGAGCGATTCGCGGACAAAATGGTAGGCATCCCGCGAGAAGCGCGGGTCGCGGGCGAGGATTTTCTCCAGCGCTTCATCAAAATTGATTTCCAGCATATCAAGGTGCGGCGGTCTGTCCGACGGCCGGCGGCGGGCCTTCGCCCGGTTGCGGCCCCACCGGCGGATGCGCGGTGCGGTACCCTTTCACGGCCCAGCCCACCAGCAGCAGCCCGAGGACAAGAATCAGAACCGTCTGCTCCTGTTTCGTCAGCCCGATCACCCGCGCAGGATAACCGCAAAGGCACGGCAGGGCAACAATGTCATTTACGATGGGCGATTTTAGATTTACGATTCTCCGGCGTGCGGGAAGTGCGGATCATTCGCAGATCGTAATTCAAACATCATAAATTTCCATGGCGGCCATCGGACGATTTCAGAAGGGCACCGAGATTTTCTACGCGAAAGTGGTGGAGGGCGAATTGTTCCGCCTGCACGGCGACGTTTTCGGGGCGCCGTCCTTCGACCGCAAGGCCACGCCGCGCAAAGGCATCCGCACGCTGGTGCCGGTGCTGCCCTCCAAGATCATCGCCGTGGGCGTCAATTACCTCGACCACGCGCGGGAGATGGGCCGCGAGCTGCCCAAGGAACCGCTCATCTGGTTCAAGGCCACCACCTCGCTGCTGCCGGACGGCGGCAAGATCGAGATCCCGTTTCCGCAGCACCGCACGGATTTTGAGGCTGAGCTCGCCATCGTGATCGGGCGCAAGATTCGCAGCGTCTCCCCCACCCAGGCGTCGCGCTACATCTTCGGCTACACCGCGGCGCAGGATATCAGCGACCGGAACATCCAGAAATCCGACGGCCAGTGGGCACGCGCCAAATCCTTCGACACCTTCACGCCGCTCGGCCCGCTGGTGGAGACCATGCTGGATCCCGGCGATTTGAACATCCAGCAGTTTCAAAACGGGCAGCTTCGCCAGAACTCGAACACCAAGCAGCTCATCTTCAAACCGCACGAACTCGTCAGCTTCATCTCCACAAACCTCACGCTGCTGCCCGGGGACGTGATTCTCACCGGCACCCCCAGCGGCGTCGGCCCCATCCAGAGCGGCGACCGGCTGGAAGTGCGGATCCAGGGCCTGGCCCCGCTGACCAATTCAGTGAAGTGAGAAGTGGGAAGGGCGAAGGACGAGCGTTCCCTTTTGAATCTGTTTTATGAACGATTTGAAGCCGAGAACGAAACAGTTTGCGCTGGATGTCATTTTGTTCACTCGCATACTGCCGCGGGGCGACGAATTCACGGTCATCAAACGGCAGCTGATTCGTTCCGCAACCTCAGTGGCAGCGAACTATCGCGCGACGCAGCGCGCAAAATCAAAGGCGGATTTCATTCATAAAATGGGCACGACGGAAGAAGAAGCTGATGAATCTTTATTCTGGCTGGAGTGCCTGGCGGAACTGGCAACGAGCAAACATGCGGAGTTGACCCGGCTGTTGAAAGAAGCGAATGACCTGACGGCCATTTTGGTCGCCTCAAGAAAAAGGGCGCGAGAATAGAATTGGCAACCCGCACTTCGCCCTTCAAACTTCTCACTTTTATATGAAGTGGACCCAAACCCTGATTCCGACGCTCCGCGAAGCTCCGGCTGACGCGGAGATTGTTTCCCACAAGCTGCTGCTGCGCGCCGGCCTCATCCGCAAACTGGCGGGCGGGGTGTACACCTTTCTCCCGCTCGGCCTGCGCGCCCTGCGCAAGGTGGAGCAGATCGTCCGCGAAGAGATGGACCGCGCCGGGGCGGTCGAGGTGCTGATGCCCGCGCTGCAGCCGCCGGAAATCTGGGAGGCCAGCGGCCGGGCCGAGACCGCCAGCAATGTGCTCTTCAAGGTCAAGGACAGCAGCGGCCGGCAATGGTTCCTGAGCCCCACCGCCGAGGAGGTCATCACCACGCTCGCCGCCAACGAGAACAATTCCTACCGCCAACTGCCGAAGAACTTGTACCAGATCAGCCTCAAATTTCGCGACGAGATCCGGCCGCGCTTCGGCCTGATGCGCGCCAAGGAATTCATCATGAAGGACGCGTATTCCTTCGACACCCCGGACGAGAATGCGATGGCAGCCTACAAGAAAATGTATGACGCCTACACCCGCATCTTCGCCCGGTGCGGG
>CAIJNQ010000025.1 GCA_903822015.1 uncultured Verrucomicrobia subdivision 3 bacterium
GCGAGTTCCACATGTAGCAATACATGTTCAAAGGATCTGTCAGACACGGCAAGGGTGGGGGTTCTTTCAAGATTGCCGGCATGCATGCTATATCCGGCAATCAAAGCCCGCCACCCGTTGCGGGCTTTTTTTATTTTGGGTTAACCGCTTTTCGCTGCTAATTTTCCAGGATGGCGCGCGACGACCTGTTTCCCCAGCCGGCAGAAAAACTGCTGGATGAACGAACTGCGCCGGCAACCGACGACCCGCGGGGCCGGCCGCTCGCCGCCCGCATGCGTCCGCGCAGCCTCGATGAATATGCCGGCCAGTCGCACATCCTGGGGCCAGGCCAGTTACTCCGGCGGGCCATTGAGGCCGACCGCATACAGTCGCTGATTTTTTACGGACCGCCCGGCACGGGCAAAACGTCGCTGGCCCAAATCATCGCCCGCCAGACAAAAAGCAAATTTGAGCGCCTGAGCGGCGTGGAATCCAACGTGGCCGACATGCGCCGCGTTTTGTCAGCGGCCGCCAACCGGCTGGAAAACACCGGCCAGCCGACAATTCTTTTTATCGACGAAATCCACCGGTTTAACAAATCGCAACAGGACGTGCTGCTACCGGACGTGGAGAGCGGTGTCATCAAGCTCATCGGCGCAACCACGCACAACCCGTTTTTCTTCGTCAACTCGCCGCTGGTCTCACGTTCGCAGATATTTGAACTGCGCCCGCTGGTTGAAGAGGATTTGAGAGCACTACTCCAACGAGCGCTGACTGATGGCGAGCGCGGACTCGGCTATCTGAAGATCGCCGCCGGGGAAAGCGCACTGCGGCATCTGGCCAAAATCGCCGACGGCGATGCACGCAAAGCGCTCAATTCGCTTGAAATCGCTGCGCTGACCACTGCGCCGGATGCAGACGGCAGCATCCGCATCACGCTTGAGGTCGCCGAGCAGAGCATTCAGAAAAAGGCCGTCGTTTATGACGGCGACGGCGACGCCCATTTTGACACTATTTCCGCCTTTATCAAATCCATGCGGGGCAGCGATCCCGACGCGGCGCTGTACTGGCTGGCAAAGATGATCCACGCCGGCGAGGATCCTCGCTTCATCGCGCGCCGCATCGTGATTTGCGCGGCAGAGGATGTCGGCCTGGCCGATCCGATGGCGCTGGTGCTGGCCAATGCCTGCCTCGCCGCGTCGGAATTTGTCGGCTGGCCCGAGGCGAGGATTCCGCTGGCGGAGGCAACAATATACATCGCGACGGCAAACAAGAGCAATTCCGCCTACCTAGCCATTGATGCCGCGCTGGAAGATGTTCGCACCGGACGCACCATCGCCGTGCCGGAACATTTACGCGATGCCCACTACCAGGGCGCGGAACGCCTCGGTCACGGCAAGGGCTATCAATACGCGCACGACGGCAAGGACCATTTCGTGGCGCAGGAGTATCTCGGAGCGGACAAGATTTTTTACGTGCCGACCGACCAAGGCGTAGAGAAGAAAATCAAGGAACGGCTGGAAAAATGGCGGGCCGAACTCGCTAAACTCAGAAAGGGTATGCCGCAATGAATCCGAAGGAGACTAAAACCTTTCTGCGCCAGAAGATGCGCACGGCCTTGGGAAACATTTCCCCGGCCGTACGCACAGTGGAGTCCATGGACTTATGCGCGCGGCTGGAACCACAGTTGCGGAGTGCGCGCACCATCCTGTTTTACGCACCGCTGCTTGATGAACTGGATGTCTGGCCGCTATTGGAAAAGATGCTCAAGACCGATACGGTCTGCGCCCTTCCCGCCTTTGATGCTCACACGCAAACTTACACAGCGCGGCGCGTGAATAATCTGGAGACGGATATTTTTACCGGCAAATTTGATATATCCGAACCGCTGGCAAGCTGCATGGAAATTCCTTTGAATCAATTTCACCTGGTATTGTTGCCCGGAATGGCTTTTGACATGGGCGGAGGCCGACTCGGCCGCGGCCGGGGGTTTTACGATCGGCTACTCACGGAAGCCAGCGGCGTGAAATGCGGCGTAGCCTACAATTTTCAATTGCTGGAAACAATCCCGACGGAGCCGCACGATGCCAGAGTGGATTACATTTTCACGCCATCCCGTTACGTGAAACGAAAGAAAGAAAACAAAGCCTGACTAGGGGTGCTGGCCCATATCAACCGGGAGACCGCCCTCCCAGCTCTGAGGTGAATTCCACGGACGAACCGAGGCGTTTTGGGGTTCATCGGTCGAGCAACCGCCAAACACCACGACAATTGCAACCAGAGCGAAAAGACAAAAACATTTCGCAGGCAAGCTCATTTTAGGAAGCCGGATGCGCCGGGCTCACCTCGTCACCTTCGATGACGTCGCCAAGTTTCCAACCGGGTATGACATTGGCAATGCAGCGGTCCTTATCCAAACTGCGGACAATCACCTTGGCGACCAATTTTCCATCGCGGCTGACCAAGAGTTCGGCATTTTCTTTGACGCCCTGGTCATCACCAATATCCAGAACGACAAAATCCCATTTGGGATCTACCACGAGAATTTTACCTTTCAGATCGGCGCGCAACACCACATCCGGGTTGGTTCCGATCAACTGGTCGAGCCGGGCCTGAAGGCGGTCGCGGGTGTGCATCAAAACTTTCTTCTCCTCGTTCAACGCCACCATCGCCTCCTGCATGTCCTTAAGAGTCTTATTCAGCTTGGCGACCTGAGCCGCCGTCATACCCGAGGAGGTGTAGGCCGCCAGTTCATCCTGGGCGACATCGCGTTCCTGGGTGGTCTTGGCCAGTTTGTCGGACAATTGATCGGCCCGTTTGGTCTGCGCCGCAGCATCGGCAACAGCTTTGTCGCGCTCGGTTTGTGTGTCGGCGAGTTGTTGCTGCGTCTGCTTCAGATCAGACTGGGTCTTGGCCAGTTCTTTCTTGGTGCTGGCCAATTCGGTTTGCGCCTGTTCCTTCTGGCTGCGCTGACTATTGCGGTCGTCAGTCAACTTGGTAACGCTATCTTTCACCCAAACAAAGTTCACCACTCCCACAGCGAGCGCCGTAGCAAGGGCCAGAATCAGACTGATGCGAATCAACATGGTGGTTTGAAATTTTTCAAAGATTAAACCTTTGTTTCCGGTGTGTCAACGCCGTTTGCACTTTCCAAATCAACCAATTCAGCACATTTTTTGCAAGTGGAATTGAAACATGGCCGGCATCTCGCCTATTGCACCAATATTCATCGCGGCGAATCGTGGGAGGAAACCTTTGACGCCCTGAAAAACCATGCACTGGCCGTGCGGGAAAGGGTCTGCCCGCACAAACCGTTTGCCATCGGACTGCGCCTGAGTCACGAGGCGGCCTTTGAATTGGCTGACCCGAAGAGACTGTCAGGTTTCCGGCGCTGGCTGGATGATCATGCCTGCTATGTTTATACCATCAACGGATTTCCTTTCGGCCAGTTTCACGGCGCGCGCGTAAAGGAAATGGTTTACACGCCGGACTGGACTTCGCCGAAGCGGCTGGCATACACCAACCGCCTTTTTGATCTGCTGGCTGAATTGCTGCCGGCGGGTGTCGAAGGGAGCGTCAGCACCCTGCCGGGCACGTTTAAGGAGTTTATCCAGACAGATGAGCAGGCAAGGATTATCCGGGAACACCTCTGGCGTTGCGTCGAGCACATATCGAGGGTAAGCGCGGCTTCGAAACGCAAATTACATCTTGGTCTGGAACCCGAACCGTTGTGCCTGCTGGAAAATACATCGGAAACCATTTCATTCTTCGACCAGATTCGCGCCGAGCATAAAAACGACCCGCGACTCGATGAACATCTCGGCGTGAATTACGACTGCTGTCATTTCGCCGTCGAATTCGAGGAGCCACAGACATCGCTGAATTCACTACTTGCAGCGGGAGTCAAAATCAGCAAGATCCACTTGAGTTCCGCTCTGAAAACCGTGGCGACGGCAGAAGCCCGAGATGCCTTGAAGCAGTTTGTGGACTCCGTTTACCTACATCAAGTCATCAAACGCGGCGATAACGGAAAGCTGACATACTATCGGGACCTGCCTGACGCGCTCACGGCGGCCGATACGGAACCCGATGAGTGGCGGATCCATTTCCACGTTCCCCTGCATGCGCCAACCTCGCCGCCGTTTAAAAACACCAACGGCCATTTATTGGGCGTTTTGGACTGGCTGGCGGAGCATCCCGAGGTTTGTCCGCACCTCGAAATGGAAACCTACACCTGGGAAGTGCTGCCGCCCGAATTAAAATCACGCAGCGTTGTCGAGCAGTTGACAGCGGAATATCAATGGACGCTCGCCCGACTTGCGGAACGCGGACTCGCCAACCGGTAAACTTTCTGCTTTGCTCCGCGCGCCATGAACCGAACCTTACGGCAAACGCTGCGCACACTGCTCATTTTGGGCCGCGTGTCCAATCTGCCGACCGTCTGGTCAGATTGCCTCGCGGGCTGGTGGCTTTCCGGGGGCGGGACATACGGTAAATTGCCGGTTTTGCTGTTTGGCATGAGCGCCCTATATACCGGCGGCATGTACCTGAATGATGCTTTTGATGCCGATTTTGATCGGCAACGACGGGCGGCGCGCCCGATTCCATCCGGTGCGACAGCTCCGAAAACGGTCTGGCGGCTGGGCGGGGCGGGACTGGCACTGGGAATCCTGTCGCTGTTGTTCCTGGGGAAGATCGCCAGCGTGCTCGTCCTCGGGCTGGTGGTTTGTATTCTGCTTTACAATTGCTTTCACAAGGCATTCACAGCGTCCCCATGGCTGATGGGCTTGTGCCGGTTCCTGGTTTATGCCATCGCCGGCACTACGGGGGAGACCGGCTTGAACGGCTGGCCACTGTGGTGCGGGATGGCCCTGGCGTTTTATGTGGTCGGCTTGAGTTATGTTGCCAAAAGGGAAAGCTTTCGCGGAACCGTTCCGTTTTGGCCACTCCTGTTACTGGCCGCGCCGATTGTGCTGGCGATGCTGATGAACACCGGCGAAACCCGGAAGCCAGCCGTGCTGATCTCCTTGATTCTGGCTTTGTGGATGGCGCGCTGTGTGCGGACAGTTTTCCAAGGAGGTGAAACCAACGTCGGCCGAATCGTGTCGGGTTTGCTGGCCGGCATCGTTTTCGTGGACTGGCTGGCGGTCGCACCGCAGATTTCCCACACCACCAGCGGCATCGTTTTCCTGGCTTTGTTTGGCCTGACGAAATTGCTTCAAAAATTCGTGCCCGCCACATAGAATCTTTGTTCTGCGGGGCGAAAAAGTCCACTTTAAGCTGCGCTTGAACAGTGAACCACGGCAGGTTATCATAGAAATCCGCGTATGAGTGAAACACCCGGTCAATTGACCCACAACGAAGAGATCAAAGAGGCGATTCCGACGCTGGCCGGCACCATCGCGGCCAATCTGGCCAATCCGGCCGCCGATTCCTTTTCCGGCGACGACAACCAGTTCCTGAAATTCCACGGTTGCTATCAGCAGGACGACCGCGACCAGCGCAGTGACGGCAAAAAAAAATTCATCATGATGGTGCGGGGACGGATCCCCGGCGGCGTGATGACGCCGAAGCAATGGCTGGTCTTCGATGAGCTCGCATGGCTCTACGCCAACAACACGCTGCGCATCACGACGCGCCAGAGCATCCAGTTCCACGGCATCGTCAAGGCGAACCTGCGGCTCGTGATCAAAAAAATCAACGAGTCGCTGCTCTCCACGCTCGCCGCGTGCGGCGACGTGAACCGCAACGTCCTCGCGCCGCCGATTCCCGCTTACACGAAAGCGCGCGAGGCGGTGTATCGCGATTGCATCCGCGTGGCCGATGCACTCACGCCGCAGACGCGCGCCTATTACGCCATCTGGATTGACGGCTTCCAGCTCAAGACCGATGATCCGTTCAACCAAACTTACGTTGACCCGCTCTACGGCAAAACCTATCTGCCGCGCAAATTCAAGGTCGCGTTCGCCATCCCGCCGGTGAACGACGTGGACATTTACACCAACTGCCTCGGCCTCATCGCCGTCGTGGAGAATGACCAGTTGCTCGGCTACAACCTCGTGGTCGGCGGCGGCATGGGTCGTTCGCACGGCAACAAGGAGACTTATCCGCGCCTCGCGAGCGAACTCGGCTTTTTCACGCCGGACAAACTCGTGGACGTGGCGAAGGCGGTTTTGACGATTCACCGTGATTTCGGCGATCGCACCGACCGCAAACATGCACGCCTCAAATATGTCGTCGAGGAACGCGGCGCGGACTGGACCTGCGCCGAAGTCGAGAAGCGCGCCGGCATCAAGCTCGCCCCCGCGAAGCCTTTCAAATTCACCACCACCACCGACATCCTCGGCTGGCATCAGGACGTGGACGGTAAAAATTTCTTTTCACTTTTTGTGGAAAACGGCCGCGTCAAAAACGAAAAGAAAATCGCCCTGCGCGAGATCGCGGGGAGGTTTCCGCAGATCGAATTCCGCCTGACCACCAACCAGAATGTCGTTCTCGCGAACGTCAGCGACCCGGACAAAGCCGGCATCAACGCCGTATTTGCGGCACATAAAATTCCGGTGGAGAATCAGACCACGATTTTGCACGCCTCCTCGATGGCCTGCCCCGCACTGCCAACCTGCGGCCTCGCCCTCGCTGAATCCGAACGCGCGCTGCCGGGCATCATAGACCGCATCGAGAAACTGGCAGGCGATCTCGGCCTTGGCAGCGAGGAGATTCTCATCCGCTCGACCGGCTGCCCGAACGGCTGCGCCCGGCCATACATGGCGGAAATCGGTTTCGTCGGCAAAGCGCCGGGCCGATATCAAGTATGGCTCGGAGGCAACGGCGCGGGCACGCGGCTCAACCGCGTCTGGAAGGAAACCCTGAAAGACGCCGACCTCGAAAAAGAATTGCAGCCGGTGCTCGCCCGCTATACGAAGGAGCGCAACGACGGCGAACGCTTTGGCGACTGGTGCGCGCGCGTTTTATTATCGGAGCAACAGTTGACCCAATAATTCTCCGCCAATGACCCCTGAAAAAATTTCCCGGGCCAACATCGAGTTGCGCCACCATTCACCGCTGGAAATCGTCCGCTGGGCGATCGCGCAAGCCAATGGCCGCGCGATCGTCTCGACCAATTACCGGCCTTACGAAGCGGTCATTTTGCACCTCGCCACACAGGTGCAACCGGACATTCCGGTGCTCTGGGTGGATCACGGATACAATCGTCCCGCAACTTATGTTCACGCCGAACAGGTAAAAAAATTGCTCAAGTTGAACCTCAAGGCGTATCTCCCCAAACTGACGACCGCCCATTATGACGCCGCATTTGGCGGCATGCCCCTACCGGCGCCAGAAAACGAAGAGCGCATCAAAGCCTTCAGCACCGTGATGAAATTGGAGCCGTTCCAACGGGGCATGAAGGAACTGGCGCCGACCATCTGGATCACAGCACTGCGGAAGGTCCAGAACCCGAACCGGGCAGGACTTGACATCGTGAGCGAAGACAAGAATTTCAATTCACTCAAGGTTAGCCCGCTTTTTTACTGGAGCGACGCCGATATGGAAAAGTATCTGGCCGAGCATCACCTGCCGAACGAGTGGGATTATTTTGATCCCGCCAAAGCCGACGAGAAGCGCGAGTGTGGTTTGCACGCGAGCTGGGGCGGCAAAGCCGTCGAGGATGGTGCCGGAATTTAATTTCAAAATGAGCAGCTATCATTTAGATCATTTGCAGTATCTGGAAACGGAAGCGATTCACGTCATGCGTGAGGTCGCCGCCGAGTTTGAACGCCCCGCCCTGCTCTTTTCCGGCGGGAAGGATTCCATCTGCCTGCTGCGCCTCGCGGAAAAGGCGTTCCGTCCGTCCGACATCCCGATGCCTTTTCTAAATGTCGAGACCGGCCACGAGTTCCCCGAACTCATAGAATTCCGCGATCGCCGCGCGAAGGAACTCGGCGCGAAACTCATCGTCCGCACCGTGGATGAGGCGTTTGCCAGAGGCATAGCGCATGCGACGCCGGGACAGGTCAGCCGCAACCAGCTTCAGATTCCCGTACTGCTCGCCGCGATTGAGGAATTTCAATTCGACTGCGCCATCGGCGGTGCCCGGCGCGACGAGGAAAAAGCCCGCGCCAAGGAACGTTTCTTCAGTTTCCGCGATTCCTTTGGCCAATGGGATCCGAAAAACCAGCGGCCGGAAATCTGGAACCTTTACAATGCCCGGGTGAATCACGGCGAAAACATGCGCGTGTTTCCGCTTTCGAACTGGACCGAGATGGACGTCTGGGAATACATCAAACAGGAAAAGCTCGAAGTGCCGAGCATCTATTTCAGCCACGAGCGCGAATGTTTTCGCA
>CAIJNQ010000026.1 GCA_903822015.1 uncultured Verrucomicrobia subdivision 3 bacterium
AAATCAAAACGCCGAGCCGCCTCAACCTTGGAGCCTCCATTTTGAATGAACTTCAGCACCCGTTCACGCAAGTCCAACGCATATGCTTTCATGCCCATGAGCCTATCATGCTATGTCCCAATGTCAATATGAAATGCTATATGTATGGGTCCTTGTTATCCTTTTTATAAATTTATGAAAGAGGTCGTTCTGCCCAAACTCGCGCCGCAGGTATATGAAATCCCGGACGATCTTCTGGAATCGACCCGCCAGCGCGTTCTCATCTTGGAGGATGACGCCACCTTTGCCGCCGGGTTGAAGGAGACGCTGGAAACGGCCAGCTATCGCGTCACGGTGGTCCCCACTGGCGCTGAAGGGGTGCAGCAGATCCTCGCTTCCGATTTTGATGCTATTGTGTGTGACATGGTCATGCCGAACTTCCCCGGCGACATGTTTTACCGGGCGGTACAGCAGTCCCGTCCGCATCTGTGCCGGCGGTTCATCTTCATCACCGGCCATCAGGAGAATCCCAAAGTGGTCGAGTTCATCAAGCAGACGGGGTGCGTCGGCCTGTGGAAGCCGTTTGATATGGGCCAGTTGTTCGACGCCCTCGGATCCGTGTTCGCCGCGAAGCAATGGTGCGTGCCGGCCACGGCCGCCGATCCGATCCGTGAAACTTTGTTGCTTACTCTGTTGATTTCCCTTTAATCCCAAGCGCATGCACCGACTTCTTGCCCTCGGTACCAACCTCTTCCCGGTCTGGGTGTTGCTCGGCGGTGCGCTCGCGCTGATGCATCCGGCCTGGTTCGCCTGGTTTCGCGGCGATTTCATCACCTGGGGTCTCGCCGTCATCATGCTCGGCATGGGCCTCACGCTGACGGTCGACGATTTCCGGCGCGCGCTGAAGCTGCCGCGCGCGGTCGGCATCGGCGTCGCGGCCCATTACGTCATCATGCCGTTCCTCGGCTGGAGCATCGCCCGTCTGCTCAAACTGGAGACGCCGTTCGCGGTCGGCCTGATTCTCGTGTCGTGCTGCCCGTGCGGCACGGCGTCCAACGTGGTGAACTACCTCGCCCGCTCCAACGTCGCGCTCTCGGTCCTGATGACGATCTGCTCCACCCTCGGCGCCATCGTGATGACGCCGCTGCTCACCAAATGGCTCGCGGGCAAATATGTGCCGGTGGATGCGCTGGGATTGTTCCTGAGCACGGTGAAGATCGTGCTCGCGCCGGTCATCGGCGGGGTCCTGCTCAACCGCTACGCGCCGCGGGTGGTGAAAGGTGTCCTGCCGGCGGCGCCGCTGGTGTCGGTGCTGGCCATCACCCTCATTTGCACGGGCATCATCGGCGGCAGCGCGAAGGATTTTGCGCGCTCCGGCGGCGTGCTCATCCTGGCGGTGGTGCTCCTGCATGCCGGTGGATTCATCCTCGGTTATTGCGCCAGCCGCCTGCTCCGCTGTGACGAGCTGACCAGCCGCACGATCTCCGTGGAGGTGGGCATGCAGAACTCCGGCCTCGGCGCGGCGCTGGCGCGGGAACAGTTCGCCGCCCTCCCCCTGGCCGCGCTGCCGTGTGCCATCTCGGCGACCTGCCACTCTGTCCTTGGCAGCCTCCTCGCCGGACTGTGGCGGCTGCGCCCGGTGGCGCCGGCCCGCCCGCCCGGATAAACCGCTGCGCCCGGCGTTTCAACCTTGTCCCGCTTGTCTCCTGCGCCGGGACGCGCTAACCTGTCAGCGTGATTTACGACGCGTCATTGGACGGGTTGCTGCATAAAGTCTGGGACGGCACGCGGATCAACGCCGCCGAGGCCCTGCGCCTTTACGCCTTGCCGCTGGAGGAGCTTGGCACGCTCGCCGACCGCCGCCGCCGGCTCGCCAAGGCCGCCGCCTACGACGGCCATGGCAACGAAATCGTTACTTACAACGTCGACCGCAACGTCAATTACACGAACGTCTGCAATGTCTATTGCAAGTTCTGCGCCTTTTATCGCACGGAGAAAGACGACGATGCCTACGTCATTACCTTCGATGAGATGGATAAGAAAATCGAGGAGACCCTCGCGCTCGGCGGCACGCAGATGCTGATGCAGGGCGGCCATCATCCGAAACTGACGAAGCAGTGGTATCTGGATTTGCTGGCGCACGTCAAAAACAAGTTTC
This sequence comes from uncultured Verrucomicrobia subdivision 3 bacterium, assembly GCA_903822015.1. Classification (GTDB taxonomy): domain Bacteria; phylum Verrucomicrobiota; class Verrucomicrobiia; order Limisphaerales; family UBA11358; genus UBA11358. Next base: position 2,138 of record CAIJNQ010000026.1, read on the forward strand.
CCTGCTTCAAAATCCACGGCTTCAGCCCCAGCGAATTCATCCATTTTCGCGATGTGTTCAACGAGCCGCTGGAAAAAATCATCGGCGATTTCAAGGCGGCGGGTCTCGGCTCGATCCCCGGCGGTGGCGGCGAAATCCTCGTGGACCGCGTCCGCCAGCGCATCGCGCCGCTCAAGGCGATGAGCAATGACTGGCTCGAAGTCATGGACGTCGCCCATCGCCTCGGCTTGTATTCCAGCGCGACGATGATGTTCGGCCACGTCGAGACGATTGAAGACCGCATCGAACACCTCGAACGCTTGCGCGTGCAGCAGGAGATTTCGTTGAAGCGCGTCGCAGAATACAATGGCAGCGGCATCAAGCCCGGCCATTTCACCGCGTTCATCGGCTGGACTTTTCAGGCTGAACACACGAAATTGCGGGCGCCCACGGTGGGCGCGCACGAATACCTGCGGACCCAGGCGCTGGCCCGGATCTACCTCGATAATTTTCCGAACATCCAGAGTTCGTGGGTCACTCAGGACCTGGAGATCGGCCAGGTCGCCCTCAAATACGGCGCGAACGATCTCGGCAGCATCATGATCGAGGAAAACGTCGTCTCCCAGGCCGGGACCACCTTCCGCATGACCGTGCCCGACATGCACCGGCTCATCAAGGAACTCGGCTACGAGCCGCATCAGCGCGATAACTGGTATCGGCTGGTAAATTAAAAAATCGCGGGCATCTTATCCTCATGGCAACTCAACCCGCATCCCCGGCGCCTGCCCTGCGCCGGAACCGCGACCCGAAAACGCGGTTCAATTGGATTGTCAGTGATTTCCTCCGGAGCCTCATGGTCCTCTGGCATACCCTGCGCGTGAAGGTCACCGGCCGTAAATATTATTGCGCGGCGCTCATCGGCGAATCGGAATACGGCATCACTGTGAATTCCGACCTGACCGTTTCCTGCAGTTGCCAGGATTACGACGGCAGCGGGCACCTCGGCGATCTGCGGAAAAGCTCGTTCGAGGAGGTTTTCTTCGGGCCGGTGTCGCAAAAATTTCAGGCCGATCTCGCCCGGGGCAAAGTCCCGATTCCCACCTGTGTCCGCTGTGGCGATTTCCGCCGCCTGCCCAAAGGCCAGGCTGCGCCGCCCAAACCGCGCCTGCCCTATCGCGGCATGCTGCTCGAAAACACGGTCATCTGTAACGTGGACTGCATCGGTTGTCCGCGCGAAAACGCCGCCAACATCCGCGCTGGCAAACTCATGCCGCTGGCCGAATTAAGCCAGATGGCGGACCTCGCTGCCCGGCTGGGGATGCAGCAGATTTTTTACCTGAACCTGGGCGAACCCTTTCTGTCCCCCAACATCGGCAAGGAACTGCCGCTGCTCCGCGAGAAGAACCCGGACTGCCGCATCGTGGTTTCGACGAACGGCGTGTTATTGAACACGGATGTCAAGCGCGAGGCGGCGCTTTACCTGAGCCACATTCTCTTTTCCGTCCATGGCATCAACAACGCCATGTGCGAAACTTACATGAAGGGCAGCAACTTCGACAAAGCCTACGCGGCAATGCGCGACATGGTGGCGTACCGCAACGCGCGCGGCCGGCAGCAGCCGATCCTGGAGTGGAAGTATCTGCTGTTCAACTGGAACGACCATCCCCGGCATATCGCTCGGGCCATCGAAATGGCGCAGGCCATCGGCGTGGATATCATTTCTTTCTGGCCGACGAATAATCCCTTTTACGGCGTCTCCTGGCGCTACCGCCTGGGGCTCATGAACCACGTCGGCGAGGCCTGCTGGAAGGGCCGCGAGATCGATTTCCGCCGGCAGCAGCCCGTGGCGGTAAAGTAAGCCCCGCGTGCCGGTAGAAATTTTCGGGAGTATTTTGGGCGCGACGCCGTCCAATCATCCAGCTATGAATCGGCCTATGCCGACCAAAATATTATGAAAACACTCGCTTCCGTTCTCTGTCTCGGCGCTGCGGCGTCGCTCACCGGTTTCGCGCAGCCCGCGCTGACCATTTACAACCAGAACTTCGCCGTCGTCCGCGACACCGTGCCGCTCGACTTCAAATCCGGCGCCAATCCCGTGACCTATGCGGGGGCCACCGCGCAGGTCGAGCCGGACTCCGTGATTTTGCGCGATCCGGTGGGCAAACATTCACTCCAGATCCTTGAACAAAATTACCGCAACGACCCCGTCTCGCAGGAATTGCTGCTGTCGCTGTTCGAGGGCAAAACGATTGACTTTCAAACCGAACGGATGAAGGACAATACGCAGACACGCGAACTCATCCCCGGCAAAATTGTTCGCAGCGGTTATGTTCCCGGCGACGCGGCGCAGCAACCGATCATCGAGGTGAACGGCAGGCTCCAGTTTTCTTTGCCCGGTCAGCCGCTGTTTCCTGACCTCGGCGACGACACGATCCTCAAGCCCGCCTTCAACTGGCTCTTGCAGTCGGACCAGCCCGGCCGTTTCGACGCGGAGGTCGGCTACGTCACCGGCGGCTTCGACTGGAGCGCGAGCTACAATCTCGTCTCGCCGGAAAAAGGCGACAGCGTGGATCTGGTCGGCTGGATCACCATGAACAACACCAGCGGCAAGACGTTCGAAAACGCCCGCATCAAATTGATGGCCGGGGATGTGAATAAAATCCAACCCCCAACGGTCTCGCCGATGGGCGGCTTGCGGATGAAAGCCATGAACCTGGCGATGGATGCAATGGCGGCTCCCGCGGTCTCCGAGAAGGCATTTGACGAGTTTCACCTCTATTCCATCGCGCGGCCGACCACCCTTCACGATCGCGAGACCAAGCAGGTGGAGTTTGTTCACGCCGAGAAAATGTTCGCCCCGACGATTTACGTCTATGATGGCGCGGAAGGGTACCGGTTCTACGGCGGGCTGAATTCCGATCCCGGTTGGGGCCAGTCCGGCAGCAAGAAAGTCATTGTCCAGCGCGAGTTCCGGAATGCCGAAACCAACCAGCTCGGCATCGCGTTGCCCGCCGGTAAACTCCGGTTTTATCGCCGCGACGACGATGGCCAGTTGCAGTTCGTCGGCGAAAACCGGATCGATCACACGCCGCACAACGAGACCATCCGTGTGACCACCGGCAACGCCTTCGATCTCGTGGGCGAACGCAAACAAACGAATTTTCGCGTGGATACCGCCGACAAGTGGATGGATGAGACCTTCGAGATCAAGCTGCGCAACCGCAAACCGGAGCCCGTCGAAATCCGCGTGGTCGAGCACCTGTACCGCTGGAGCAATTGGAACCTCACTGCTAAGTCCGACGCATTCGTGAAGAAGGATGCGCAGACCATCGAGTTCCGCGTCCCGGTCAAACCCGACGAGGAAAAGACCGTGACCTACACCGTGCATTATTCGTGGTGAAATTCGACGTGGCGGCGTCTCGGCGGAGCGCCGCAAACTTTTTGCTGGAACCGGGATGCTCCGCCGGGTCGCCGCGACACATCCGCCTTTTCGCTTGCTGCCGCGCGCGGATTTCTAAAAAGTATCCGCACCTTGAGCGCTGAATCAACTTCGGTCGAAGTGAGCTTCGTCATCCCCTGCCACAACGAGCAGGACAATCTCCGCCCGCTGGTCGCGGCGGTCGGTGAAGCGGCCGACCCGCTCAAACTGACCTACGAAATCGTCATCGTCGATGATTGCAGCTCGGACCGTTCTTGGGCGGTGCTGCGGGAGCTCGCGGCGGCCGATGCCCGGGTGCGCGGCCTCCGGTTTGCCCAAAACAGCGGCCAGTCCGCCGCGCTGTGGGCGGGCATGCAGGCGGCGCGTGGCCGGTACCTCGTCACTCTCGACGCCGATCTGCAGAATGATCCGCGCGATGTCCCGGAATTCATCAAGGCCCTGGCGAAGGCCGACTGTGTCTGCGGCTCGCGCATCGGGGCGCGCGGCCAGGGCGACAATTTCATCCGCATCGTCTCCTCCCGCATCGCCAACTGGGTCCGGAACCGGTTGTCCGGCGAAAACGTCACCGACGCCGGCTGCTGTTATCGCGCCTTCAAGCGCGAATGCATCGCGGATTTGAAGTTTTTCAAGGGCATGCACCGCTTTCTGCCGACCCTCTTTAAGATCGAGGGGTTCACCATCACGGAAATTCCTGTCCGCCACAACCCGCGTTCCGCCGGCGTCAGCCATTACGGCGTGTGGAACCGCCTGTTCGCCTCGTTCTACGACCTGCTCGCCGTCCGGTGGATGCAGCGGCGGATGTTCAAATTCAAGATCGCCGAAAAAATCAATTAGCCCGCCATGCAGCGGTTTTTGATCATCACGGTGAATGGCGCCCTGCTGGCGCTGCTCCTCATCGGCTTGCCGGCGGCAACCCGTGAGCGTTGGGGCGACGTCCAGCTCTCCTCTGCGAGCACCGGCCGGCTGCTGCTGTTCTGGGGCTTGGGCGCAGCCTCCGCCGTGAACCTGGTTGCCGCGTTGTTTTTTATCCGGGGCCGCCGGCCCAAGCTTCTTTGCGGGGAATGGGCGGCGATCTTCGGCGCGCTGTGGCTGGCCTACTTCGGCCTCGTGCGCGGCTGGTTCAACTTCGAATGGCTCAAGCAGGCCCTGCTGTGGTTGCAGAAACATCTTTGAACCGGCGCCCCGCCGCCGCGCGGGCCTCACAGGTATGCATCAATCGGCTCCGCCCCGATCGTGCCCGCCAACTGGGTCAGGTATTCCGGCGACTCCACGGTTTCCAGGGTCTTGCGCGCGCGCGTCAGCCGCTCGGCGATGTGCATACTGTCCGCGACATCGGTGTAGTTCGGGCGGCGCAGGAACTGGTTCAGACTGGCGACATGCCGCTTCCAGAGTGCGCAGTCGATTTTCTGCCGGGCGGCCAGCCGCGCGGCGTACCACGGGCTCGCCAGCAGATGTTCCCGCGTGAACAGTTTGCGCACGTCGGCATGGTCCAGTGGTTTTCCTTCCCACGTGTCGTTGAGCATGATGTGCAGCAGCGCCTGCAGCGGCGGGCAGGCCTGGGCGATGCTCCCGTCGTCGAAATACATTTTCGCCACCCGCTTCTGCGTGGCGATGATGTTGTCCATCCCTTCCGCGAAAATATCCCGGTCCTGCAATTCCGGCTTGAGCATCGCCTCGGTGAAGACCGCGTGCGGATGATTGAATACGCGGCCGAAAAAAGCGTGCACAAACCGCGTGTTGATGCGCCAGCCGAGCCGGCTGGCGAGGACCTTTTTGCCGCCCTGGTCAAAGTCTGCGCACTTTTCCAGGAAATGGTTGGCAATGAGATATTTCGGATCCCGCTCCTCGGCGCTCATGCGCGACCAGACTTCCGGCACAATCAGGCTTACATCGTGGTCCACCCGCACCTGCGGGCCCACGTAACCCGCCGCCGTCACAAAGGCGTTGTGGCCGGTCAGGATGAACGACACCAGCGCGTTGTTCAGGTCGATGATCGGCGGCAGGGCGTTGAACGGCCCTTTTGTCAGCGCCCCTTCCGACCCTGCGCCGGTGGTGGACGGCGATTTGCCCGTCATGCTGCAGATCACCTCCATGAACAGTTCCGGCAGTTCCATGAAATGCACCGGATTATAGCACGCCAGCGCGCGCACGCCCTTTTCGGGCGGGTTGTTGCGCCGGCCCGGCAGCACCGCAGTCACCGGGGTGTGCAGCGGCTGGCTCATCGGCACCCGCCGCAGCAGGCGCGCGGAAATTTCCGCCAGATACGTTTCACTCGCCCGCACCAGGTCCGGGCGCTTTTGCAGATAACGTGGATTCTTCGTCGGCTTGCCGTCCACCAGCCGCGGGCTGGCCGTGCACACAAAATAGTCCGGCCGGCCGGTCTCGGCCACTTTCCGGATGAATTTCTGCATCGGCTCGGTGAACTGGTTGAAGCCCAGCGCGTCCGCCAGCATGGCCTGCGCGTCCGCCGGCGTCAGCGGCTGGTAGTTGGAGAAGAAGTTTTCCGGCTGCACGAAATCCAGCTCCGCCTGCTTGTCGTAGCCGCGATGGATCGCGTCGTCCGGGCGCTGGAACAGCCGCTGTTCGCAGTTCTGCACGAATTTCAGCGACCCGGTTCTGTCGACCCCCTCCGGCAGGTTTTCCAGCGCGGCCGCGGGCACGACCGTCGACGCCGTGATGTCATCCTCCATCTGCACTTTGACCGCCGGATGAAAATCCTTGCGCAGGCCGAATGTGCGCCACGCGCCGTTGTCGTCGAACCCGACCCGCAGATAAGTCGTGACCAGCTTGCGGTAGCCGCATTTCAATTCGTTGCCGGGCGTCCCGTTGATGATGTCCACGCTGAAATGGTCGCGCCAGTGGCCGGCCCACTCCGGCTTGTAATAGCGCTTCACAACGAAGACCAGCTCCTTGACATATTGCGGCACCCCGCCGAGCCAGGCGTTGTATTCCGGCGTGTAGTCGTGCTCGTCCGGGGTCAGCAGTTTGATCACGGAACCAAGCGACCGTTCGGGCGCCAGCACGGTCCGCTCGTCCTTGCGCGTCTTGTCGGCGAACCGGCCCGAATAATCCCGGTCAATCAGCTCCGCCACCCGGTCGAAATCCTTTTTGAGGTCCGCCACAAAAACCGGGCCGGTCAGAATCGCATCCGTGATGGGCTTGGATATCTCCGATTTGCCGCCGCCGGAAACCGTGCAGGGCTTGTGGCAGAAGGTGCCCTCGGCGATCGTGCCCACCAGCCGCCACTGGCGGCCGTGCCCCGGCGGCTTTTCCATGCGGATCTTGTAGCCGGACGGCCGGACATAGGTTTTTTCCGGCGAGAGGTGGAGGCTCTGGGCGCCCGACTGCGGATTCTCCCAGAATATTTTCTGGCTCTGCAAATCGAACCGCGCCGCGGCCGGTACATAGACGATTTCCGGAAAATTCCGGTCCACGGCATATCCCTCCGGCTTCACCTCCATGATGTCGGCGAATTGCCGGGTCATTTCCACGAAGGAATGCGGCAGCCGCCGGGATAGGATGTCGCCGTCGAACGTTTCCCCCAGGTCGTAGCTCGGAAACACCAGCGCGCCGCCGGCGTGCTCCTCCTCGGCCAGGCCGAACAGGTTCGCCGCATAGCTCAGCTGCGTCTTCACCTCTTTCTTGCAGTAGCCGAAATAGTTGTCGGCGATGATCGTCACGATCACCCCGGATTCGTCGCGGCAGGTCAGCTTGAAGGCGTTGCCGCCGTTGTATAGGTCGTCCTCTTTCTGCCAGCACATCCCGTCGCGGCGCTGGCGTTCCGTGGCCTGGTCGAAGTGCGGCAGCCCCGCGGCCCTCTTCGTCACCTTGGTCAGGTGGGGCGCCAGGATCACGCAGCCGGTGTGCCCGGTCCAGTGTTCGCTGTCCAGCGCGGCGTCGTTGCCCGGCAGCAGCGGATCGCCGCCGTTCTCAAAGATCGCTTCCACGAAATCCAGGTTGCTGACCAGGTTGCCCGGCACCAAGAAGCGGACTTCCATCGTTTTCTTCTGGGTGAAGCCCGGCACTTCCGGGCACACCAGCGGCCGGATCAGCAGCGAGACGAAGCATTCCGCCGGCTGCGGCTGCGTGGCGGTGAACGGCAGCTTCATCAGCTCCGGCGGGGGCGTTAGCGCCGCGGCGAGCAGCTTGGCAAACGTCAGTTTCGGCACGCCCAGCTTGTCGTCCGGGATCGGCAGGCCCCCCTCGGTCACGTGGAAGATCCCGGCGGTCGTCCGGCGGTCGCTTTTCGGGTTGTGCAAAACCCCCTGTTTGACCCGGTAGGAATTGATGATGTCCGAGGCGAACGCGTCCCGGTCCACTGGCAGCGACAGCACCCGGGCCAGCCCGGCCCGGTCGAGCGTGAACGTCCGCGCTGGCAGCTTCGGCACCGGCACCTCCTGCAGGTAATCGTAGAGAAAGGTCTGGATGCGCGCGTCCGCCGGGCAGAGATGATGGCCCAGCAGGCGGTCCTTTTCCCGCGACTGCGCCGCCATCGCCGAGACGATTTCGGTGAACTCCCGGTCGCCCGCGATGGGGACCGGCGGGCTCCCGATCAACGCGAGCTTCACGTTGATGTGCGCGATCAGCTGGGCCGATAATTTGTCATTCATGGCAAAATCGATGATCCGTAATTGAAATTTTCCCCGCCGTTTCCCCGCCGCTTACCATGCCTGCTGCCGCCGCTTTGGTAAACATTTTTTTGAAAAAGTTGCGTCCCCACCATACTTTCACCCCACTTCCGCCAGATACCGGATGCGTTTGTGCACATCTGTGTTGATGGAGTGATAAGGCTGCGAAAGATTTCCGGGTGCGAACAGCGTACGCCGCATATGTTCCATATCATCTTCGCCAATCGCGTCGGTGAAGATCGGCATCAGATAATCCATGCCGAGCTTGGAGGGCTTCATCCGCGTGGGATCGTAGAGCGCCGGGTGCATCTTGCGAGCGTGGATCAACCCCCAGCGGTCGCGAAACCGGTTGGCATCGTAACCCTCCACGTAAAATCCCCTCGTCGTGTTGTATTGCAACACGGAAACGGCATTGTTACGGCCTTCTACCAGAAGATCGACGGCTTTCGCCCCTTGCTGCGCCGCGTAAAACCGGTCGAACAGAATCGGCCGCCCGCCGCGCTGCGTGTGTCCGACTTTGCGCGTGAAAATCGCCTCCTTGGCGGACTCGCCGCGCCGGTAAAGCTGGAAGAACTTATCGCCGATCATCTGGATCAGCTTCCCGCGCAATGCTTCCGATGCACCACTCAATACCACGTTGCCGGCTGGGTCGGTTGATTTGGTCTCCGCACCCAGTTCGCGGCCCTGTTCATCCACGATGCCTTCACCGCACACGATGACTACATTTTTCTGCAGGTCATAAAGATGTTTCACCCGCTCGACAAGCAGTTCCAGATCCGGAGCGATTTCGGGAACCAGCACGATGTCCGGCTGGCCATAAGCCGAGCCGAGCGCAATGTAACCGGAGTGCCGGCCCATGACTTCGATGATGGCAATGCGGCGATGACTTTCCGCCGTCGTACGGATTCGCTCCACGCCGCTGGCTGAGACAAAAACGGCAGTGGCGTAACCCGGCGTGGCGTAATTTACGATGTTGTTCAGGTCAAATTGAGTGTGTGACTCGGTGCGCTTGTAACGAAAACCGGCCCGGGCCGCAGCGTCATTAACCCGCACGTATTCGTCCGGCTCGCTAGGATAGTTCAGGCCGAGGTCGTTATCAATAGTCTTGGGCGCCAGCACCGTCGGCAGACGTTCCGCGAAGGGCTGCAACCCGTTCAACGTGCCATCCCCGCCGATGCAGATGAGCCCTTCAATGCCAAGCTTCCCGAGGCGTGACACGACCAGGTCAAGATCCTCTTTTTTGTTTGGGTCAACATAATCTCGGGATGAACCGATGAGGGTACCGCCCTTTGTCGAGTCCAGTTCGGGAATTTCCTGAAACAGCGGGTTCAAATGGACATGCGGAACGCGTGGATTAAAGAGACAATTAAAACCCTTGATGAGGCCGACGACCTCGACCTTGAGCTGGTTTGCCCGCGTGACGGCGCCGTGGATGGTGGCGTTAAGCGCGGGCGTGTCGCCTCCGGCAGTGAGGATTCCGATGCGTTTCATGGGTCAGTTATGTGGAAGTGGGGTAAAAATAGGCCGGGCTGGGTTTTGCCAAAAAAAACCACTGACGACAGGTTTGTCGCCAAAAACGTTTTTGTTCGGCCGGAATCTTGGTCAGCAAGCAATTTTTTGTAATCGCTCATGCAACACGCGTGCCAGCTGCTAAAAACCTGAAAAATCGGCAGAATTTGCCCGGGCCACACCGCTGGGCGCGCCGTTTTTTGAACAACCTGATCAGAACCGCGCACCGCGGCGGATGAAAATGCGATTGCAGTCTAGCGCGGTCTCAGCCATAAGATTTCATGCTCGCTAGGGTTTGTTCCGCCGCCGTCAACGGCATTGAGGCGTATCCCGTGGAAGTCGAGGTCAACGTCGGCTATGGCGATACGCTGGTCGTTATCGTCGGGCTGCCCGACGCGGCCGTGAAAGAATCCCGGGATCGCGTTTCGACCGCCCTCACCAATTCCGCCTATAAATTTCCCATGGGCAAGACCACCATCAATCTCGCGCCCGCCGATGTGAAAAAAGAGGGGCCGAGCTTTGACTTGCCGATTGCCGTCGGGATGCTCGCCGCCAGCGAGCAGTTGGAGACCGACCAGCTTGATCATTTCGTCATCGTCGGTGAACTCGCGCTCACCGGCGCGGTGCGCCCGTGCAAGGGTGTCCTGCCGATCGCGTTGCGGGCCAAAGCCGACGGCAAAACCGGCGTGCTGGTGCCGTTGGAAAATGCGGCGGAAGCGGCGGTGGTCGCCGGCTTGCAAGTCATTCCGGTGCAAAATCTCCGCGAAACGGTGCAGTTCCTCGAAGGCGAAATTAAAATTGCCCCCTGGAAGGTGGACACCGCAAAACTTTTTGAACACGAACCCGAGGACGAACACGATTTTGCGGAAGTGAAAGGCCAGGAATCCGTGAAACGCGCCCTGGAAATCGCGGCGGCCGGCGGACACAATGTGCTATATGTATATCAAATCCGCCAGTGATGTCAAACCCTAAATAAAACGGGCTATTTAACGCCGAGCCGCGCTCCCAAAAGAGCGCGGTCGTTTTATTTAATCCAGCTTCATTCGGTGGCGGCTTCGCCAAACTTCCTTGCGAGAATTGTAAACGGCCGTTCCGCGCCCCGCACCACACCGCGAGCGACGCCGGACTGCTGGGCGGGAACATCAATCCGACGCCGGGTGAAATCTCGCTCGCGCATCACGGAGTTTTGTTCCTGGACGAGCTGCCGGAGTTCAAGCGCAGCGTGCTGGAGACGATGCGTCAACCGCTGGAGGAAGGCATCGTCACGATTTCGCGCGCGGCGGGCACCATGACCTTTCCCTCACAATTCATGCTGGTTGCCGCAATGAATCCGACGCCGGACGGGAAAATGCCGGGCGAATCCCGAAGTTCGCCCCGCGAAATCCAGAATTATCTGGGCCGCATTTCCGGGCCGCTGCTGGACCGGATCGATCTGCACGTCGAAGTGCCGCCGGTGAAATTCCGGGAGATTTCCGGCGACAAAACCGGCGAGACCTCGGCGGAAATCCGGGCCCGCGTCATCGCCGCGCGCCAGCGGCAGCACCAACGGTTTGCGCACAAACCCAAAATCACCTGCAACGCGCATCTCGGGCCGAAGGAACTGAAGGAGTTTTGCACGCTGGATAATGCGACCAAAGAAATGCTGAGGATGGCGATGACGGAATTGAATTTCAGTGCGCGCGCATATGACCGGATCGTGAAAGTGGCGCGGACGATCGCGGATCTGGCGGGCGCGGAAAACATTTCCAGTGAACATATTTCCGAGGCGATCCAATACCGGTCGCTGGACCGGCAGATCTGGAGTTAACCCAAAGCCGCAGGATCGATCCGACTCGTTTATGGCTTCGCCGCGGCTTGTATGACGGCGGCAAAAGCCGGTTTCGGCCGCCATTGGCGGTCAAACAAGAGCGGATGGTTCATCCGGCCCTGGTTCAGCCACGAATCGCCGTCGGTCACACCCCAGAACGTGACGAGCGTAACGTCGTTCCGGTGTTTCAGAAACACGGAGAAGAGGTCGGCGTAACGTTTGGTCAAGGCTTGCTGGACGAGCTCCGGCAGGCCGTTCGTGTAGCTGTTCGACAGGACCTGCTTCTGCATCTCGGCGACATCGGCACTGCGGCTGCGGCTCAACAAGTCCACATCCAGTTCCGTGATCATCACCTTTACCCCGAGGCGGGCGAAATCGGCGATGGTCGCGTCTTCCTGTTCCACGGTCGGCCAGTCCAGTTTGACGTGATCCTGCAAGCCGACGGCGGTGACGGGGACGCCCTCGGATTGAAGTTTCTTGATCAGGGCAATCGCGCCCCGGCGCTTGGCTTCGTTTTCCAGCGAATAATCGTTGTAACGCAAAATGGCATCCGGGTCGGCTTCGTGCGCATACTCGAACGCTTTGGCGATGTAATCGTCGCCGATGATTTTCAGCCACGGGGATTTGCGCAACTCGCCGTTGTCCTGCAACGCTTCATTCACGACATCCCAGCACTTGATGCGGCCCCGGTAGCGGCCGACGACCGTCTGGATGTGGTCGTGCATCCGTTTCAACAACGTTGCGCGGTCACAATAATTAGTGCCATCTTCGGCTAGAAAAACCCAATTTGGCGTTTGACTGTGCCAGACCAGCGTGTGGCCGATGATATACATGCCGTTGGTCTCGCCAAATTCGACATAGCGGTCGCCCGGATCAAAATCATATCCGGAGGCCCCGGGCCGGGGCTGGATGATTTCCCATTTGAGAACATTCTCCGGCGAAATGGAATTGAACTGCGACTTAATAAGCGCGGCACCCTGAGTGTCTTCACCGGTGAATTGCCTTTGGTTGATCGCCACGCCGATGAGGAAATCATTTTTATAGGCGCTCTTCAGGCTGGGGGCCGGAAGTGAATTGCCGGCGGCGGCGCCGCTGGTCAGTGAGGCGGTGACGAACAAACCGGCGCAGGCAAGGATGGTGGATTTGAGTTTTTTCATAAGATCGAATTCTATGCGGTGGCTGGATTTTCCGCCGCCGATTTGCGACGACGCTCCGCCAGGTCATCCGCCATCTGGATGGTTAGGCGTTTGGTGATGGGATAGGCAATCAATAACACCGTGCAAATGGCGAACAGGACCCCCACCACCACACCGCTGCACGTGCGATAACCCTGCACGGCCTGCGCCGCGTCCGGCAGTTTGGTGTCATAATGAAAGAATCCGGCCATGATCCAAAGGAAGGAGGCCGAGCCGAGCGCCAGCCCGGATTTCAACCCGAACCCGATCGACGCGAAAACCATGCCGGTGAAGCGATGACCGGTTTTCCATTCGGAATAATCCGCGACGTCCGCGTAAATCGCCCAGATAAGCGGAATGGTTGGCGCATAACAAATCGCGATCAACGCCGTCAGCACGACCATGCCCCAGATGTTCGTGGGTGAAAGCCAATAGAACGCCAGCGAACCCAGGCCCGCCAGGCCGAACCCGACGGTGGCGACGGCCTTCTTGCCATATTTTTTTGCCAGCGGCGGCGACAGCAGAATAACGACAATCGTGATGCCCGTGCCCAACATGTTGATAATGCTGTTCGCCACATCGGCCACATTGGAATTGACCAGGTCCGCCCGGTCACCGTGGACGACATAGCCGAGCGTTTCCATGAGGCCAGATGCCTGAGCCCCCGCCGGCACCACCAACCCGAGTTGTTTTACCCAGTCATAGAGCGCGGCCTTGTCGGCGTAGTGATGATAATAATTGTAAAGCGCCCCGCCGCGAAATGAGAGGATGCAGAAGTGCACCATGGTCATGAAGAACATGACTTTCCAGGGATTATTTTTTAGCAGATTGACAAAGTCCTGTTTGGGAGATGACTTTTCCTGGTTAATGGGCTTGATGCGTTCCTTGGTGGTCGAGAATGTGATCAAAAACAAAACGAGGCACAGCACGGCCCAGATGGTCATCGTCATCTGCCAGCCGTATTGTTTATCCGCCAGGCCAATCGTTCCGCCGGCGGCATGTTTGGCCGCCAGCTTGGCCACCAGCGGCAACGTGAAACCGCCCACGATGAATTGGGCCGCGTTCACCGCGATGAAACGAAACGAATTTAATTTTGCGCGCTCCACCACGTCGCCGGTCATCACGCCGCCCAAGGCCGCGTACGGCATGTTGTTCATTGAATAAATCGTCATCAACATGGTGTTGGTGATGACGGCGTAAATTATCATCGCCCCCATGCTCCAGCCTTTCGGCGTCGTGTAGGCCAGGATCATGATGACGAACCACGGCACGGCGGTGGCCAAAATCCAGGGCCGGAATTTGCCCCAGCGCGTCCGGGTGCGGTCGGCCAGGATCCCCACGATCGGATCCGCGACGGCGTCCCACAACCGCGGCCAAAGGAGAATCGCGGCGGCGGCGCTCGCGGTCAGCCCGAATACATCCGTGTAAAAATTCGTCTGAAACAGGATCATCGTCATGAAGACGAAGTTCGCGGCGGAATCGGCGGCGCTGTAGCCGGCCTTTTCAAAGAAGGAAAGTTTTTGCTGAAAATGTTGTCCGGCCATAGCGGGGTTTGGGTTGGATTTATTTTGTGACCGTCAAAATGACATTCTGCAAATCGGCATCCCGCGAGGAGTTGCCGACCATGATAGCAAACTCGCCCGGCTCGACGATGTAGTGCATTTTCACGTCATAAAACGCCAGCGCCTCCGGCGTGATTTCCAGGGCGACCGTCTTCGTTTCCCCCGGCGCCAACAAAATTTTCTGAAAGCCTTTCAGCTCCTTGACCGGTCGCGTCACCGAGCTGACCAGATCGCGGATATAAAGCTGCACCGTTTCCGTGCCGGCGCGTTTGCCGGTGTTGGTCACGTCCACGGAAACCCGCGTGGTTTCGTCGGGTTTGATTTTTTTCTTCGCCAGCCGGACATTCTTGATTACAAAACTCGTGTAACTCAAGCCGTAGCCGAATGCGAACAGCGGCGAGACGTCGGCGAACAGAAAGCCCCGCCGCGCCGAGGGCTTGTAGTTGTAAAAGACCGGCAGATGACCCGCGGAACGCGGAAACGAAATCGGCAGCTTGCCGCCCGGATTGAAATCGCCGAACAAAACATCCGCAACCGCATGGCCGGTTTCCTGGCCGAGATACCAGCACTCAAAGATCACCGGCACATTGTCGGCGACGAAATTGATGGCCAGCGGACGGCCGTTGAACAGGAACACAATCACCGGCTTGCCGGTGGCCAGCATCGCCTGCACCAGCTCGTTTTGACGGCCAACCAGATCCAAATCCGTCCGGTCACCCATGTGTTTCAGGTTCCATGCCTCGCGAGACGTCTGCTCGTTGCCACCGATCGCGAGGACGATCACATCCGCCTGAGATGCCACCCGGATCGCCTCCGCGATTTGTTTCCGGTCTTCGGCCGGGTCGCCCGGCGTCACTGCATCCGCATTCCACGAACCGCCGACGGTGATTTTGCAGCCTTCGCTATAAAGCACCTTCATGCGGTCGCCAACCTTTGCCCGGATGCCGTCCAGCACGGTGACATTGTGTTTGGGCACGCCGCTGTAACCGCCGAGCAGGCTGCGGTTTGCATTCGGCCCGATGACCGCAATGGTTTTCAGCTTTGCCGGGTTGAGCGGCGCAAGGTTGTTTTCGTTCTTGAGCAGCGTGATGGCTTCGCGCGCCGCTTGTAAGGCAAGCTTCCGGTTCGCATCGCAGCCAACCACCCGCGCGGCTTCGTCAGGGTCGACATACGGATTGTCGAACAGGCCCAGCTTGAATTTCCACAGCAACATCGGCGCAACCAGCTCGTCGAGCTGTTTTTCCTTCAGCACGCCCCGGCGCACCAGTTCGACGAGATGCAAATAGCAATCGGGTTCCGGGAACTCGATGTTCACGCCCGCTTTGACGGCGAGTTCGCATGCTTGCTGCTTGTCCTTGGCCACGAAATGTCCGTGCGTGTCGGGGCGATGATTCAGCTCCCAAATGGCGTAATAATCCGATACCACAAAACCCTTGAACCCCCATTCTTTGCGGAGCACGTCGCGCAGCAGCCATTCGCTGGCGTGCGACGGCACCCCGTCAATCTCATTGTAGCCGGCCATCACGCTGATCGCGCCGCCCTTCTGGATCACGTCCTTGAACGGATGCAAAAACGTTTCGCGCAGCACCCGCTCGGAGACGTTGACCGGCGCGCAGTTCTGGCCGGATTCCGGCTGGCCGTGCGCGGCAAAATGTTTCAATGTGGCGATGACGCGCTTCTTGTCCTGGAAGGTCGCGTCGCCTTGAAAGCCTTTGACCGCCGCGATGCCGAGCTGCGTGTTGAGGCACGGATCTTCGCCGTAGGTTTCCTCGACGCGGCCCCAGCGCGCATCGCGCGCCACGTCCACAACCGGCGTGAGGGCTTGATGGGCGCCCCGAACCCGCGTTTCCTCGGCCGTCATCGTGTAAAGTTTTTCAACCAGGTCGGGATTGAACGTTGCCCCGAGGCCGATGGGCTGCGGAAAGCTCGTCGCGCCGATGGCCGCGTGGCCGTGCAGACATTCCTCATGGAAAATCACCGGAATGCCGAGCCGCGATTCTTCGATGAAAAATTTCTGGATGGCGTTGGCCAGTTCCGCCGTTTCTTTGGCGTTCTTGCCAATGCCCGCATCGCTCGGCGTGCTGCCGGCGTCGCTGGGGCGCCCGATCTGTCCAATCCCATGACCTTTTTTGAAAGCCGCCTTCGCCTTCTTGAAATCAAAGTGGCTGTTCGCGTCGAGCAGTTTCGTGGTTTTCTCCTGCCAGAGGCACATCATCTGGGCGGCCTTTTCCTCCAGCGTCATGCGCGCGAGCAAATCCTTCACGCGGCGGGCGGCTGCAGCCGTGGGATTTTTATACAAGGGTGCTGAAATGACGGATTTTTTGTTCATGCGGCGATTAGTCAAAATTGGAACCGGTGAATTATCACACGATCCGAAATGGGGGCCTATAATTCAATCGTAAACGTATGGAGAATCCTACAAGCCCTGATAAAGGTTGATAAAAACTCTCCGGCGGACCTAGATAACTGGGCTGCAGGCCGCCGCAATCCACGATGATTTTCTGCAATACCACGCCGGGATCCACCATCCAATACCTCAAGGTATGCCAGCCGGATTTCGCCAAGGTATGAGTGGAACCGGTGCACCGGGCATTATCGCCGACGACCTTTTCCCAGTCCGGGTTTCCATTCCGGGCTTTATAGTCCGCCGGTACGAGGGTGATGACCTGCGGCGTCTCCGCGTCGAAGGAAACCGCCACCCGCAAGGCGCGCCCCGGGAGGAAGTTCAGGGTCGGCGAGGTGATCGTGACCACCCGCACTGTGCCAGTGGTGAACAGATACATCTGATATTCCAAACACGGCGAATCTTTGCCCGGCGTCGCAGCCGGCGCATCCACCGGTTGCGTCGCTCGCATGCCGGACAAGGTGCGACCGTAATCTTGAACCCTGGTCCACCGGTTTTCCCCCGCGTCTGATTTTCGGGTGAAGTGTTCCGGTTCAATGGAAACAAACCCTTCGCTTTCCACAAAGCCATGCACGGTCTCGCGCCCCGGCTCCCCGGGTTGGAACACGCTTACTTGCACGGCCACCTCGGAGCTCGTCCCCCTGATCTTGATGGTGCCGCCCGTTGTGCCGGCTGGAGCCTTGCTCCAATCCACGCTCACCCAAAGGCGTTTGTCTTTTTCTATCGTGCCGCTCGCGGCGCTTAAAATAATCCAGGGATCACTGGTCGTCGCGGTGAAGGCAAAAGGGGATTGGCCCCGATTGAACACGTCGATGAAATGGCGCTGCCGGTTAAATACGTCAAATTGCGGTAACACCGGCGCACGGTGAGTATCCGGCCAGGCGGCTGCCGAACCTTCCACGGCCACACCCATAGCCGCCGCAGCCGGCACTACGGTCTCCGCCAGCTTGATCGCGCGCAGGCTGTTGTGCGGCGGATCCTGCCAGGTTGTATAACCGAGGTGCGTTTGATCCATGAAATGATTCCATTTGCCCCCGGCGAACCTCTGGTTGTAATCCGCCATTAAATTCGTATCAGCTTGAAACAATGCGCGCGTCTCGGCGGCAAAATCATTGGCGCTCGCCCGGCCCTGGCTGGCGAACAGCGCATTTTTTCCGGCGGCGAGATAAAGTTCATTCACCAGAGCACTGGCCTTGGTGGGAAACAAAACCAGTTGGTAAAACGCATCACGCCGGTCGGCCGGCAGCCGGTGGTAAATGACTTCGGCATGGTCGGCGATATTTTTGAAATCGGCCACCACCGTCTCCGCCTCCTGATAATTGACCAGGCTGTAAGTGTCCGGCGCGAGCAGTTCGGGTTTGCGCCGGCCGTTGTACTTGGTGTATTGGGAAAGGATATCGGCAATTTCGCCGGCATAGGCCGGGCCGAATTCCCGTTCCGCCCACAGCCGCGTAAATTCACCCGGATTGTCGCCGGTCCATCGGTCTGAATTCCATGCGAGGCTCATGAAATATTCCAGCGGATATTCATAACCCCTCAAATGGCCGACGTTGACCATCCAGATCCGGTCGGCGCCATATTGTTTGGCGAGCGACAGCTGATCCCAGATTTTCGGCAGCGGGCTGGTGTTAAGCCATTGATAATTGCGCGGGCTGCCGTGGTAATCCAAATGATAATAAACCCCTGCGCCACCGCTGCGCCGGCGTTCCTCGGCGGTCGGCAGACGGCGGACATTACCCCAATTATCCTCGGCCCAGAGCAGCGTCACATCGTCGGGCACCCGCATCCCCGCGGTATAAAAATCCATCACCTCCTTATAAAGACACCAGAGTTGCGGCACCCGGGTCACATCGGGGTCGACCACATTGGCGATGATTTTCCGCTGCACGCCGATGATTTTTTCCAGCAACGCCATATTTGCTTCCGGCCCGCCATCGGCCATGGGCGTGTCGTTCGCGCCGCGCAATCCGAGAGTGATGATGTTTTCGTAATCTTTATTCCGCGAAATGCCTGCGCGCCAGAAATTGGAGACGATGTCCGGGTACTTGGCGTAATTCCAACTGCCGATGGTATTTTGATAACGCCGATCCCATTCCTTCTGCGCCCGCAGCATCGGCTCCTGGTGCGAGTTTCCCATCACGATGCCGTATTCATCCGCTAGCACCGGATTGTTCGTGTCGTCCTCGTTGAAGGCGTTGTTCCACATCGCCGGCCAGAGATAATTCCCTTTTAATCGTAATATCAGTTCGAACACGTTTGTGTAAAAGGCGCGGCTGTAATTCGCCACGCCCGGGGGCACCGGTGGATTGGTGCCAGTCGGCACCGTGCCAAATTTTTCCTGAATCCAATTGCTCAAGTCCGGCGCCTCGTCGTTTAGAAAGATCCCGCGGTATTTCACCGATGGCGGGCCTTGCACATATCTTCCAGCCTTCGCAAATAGTGCGTCATGATGCGTCGGCGCCACGTCGGCCCAATAATACCAAGGCGATACGCCGATCTGTTCGGACAGATCGTAAATACCGTAAATCGTCCCGCGCTGGTCACTGCCGCAAATCACCAGCGCGCAGTCAACGCCGGGCATGGGTTGGGGGACTACCTGGACGAGGAACGCTTCCCATTTGCCGGCGATGGACGAAACGTCAATCTTCTTTTCTTGTATCAGGCGGTCAATTAGCGGGCATTTTCCAATCGTTCCAACGAGAATGGTATTTTTCCCCGGCAATGTTCCCTCATGCAAGATCACCGGGGTAAACCCGCTGACCCGCGCAACGTCCGCGGCCAGATTGTGGGCCGCGCGGGTTACTCCCGGATAATCGTCGGCGCCCACAAAAATCCGCGCCGCCTCTTTATTCTCAACGATGGGGAAACTGCCTGCGCCGGGAGTATTCTCGATATATTTTTCCTGGCCGAGGGCGAAACCGGTGTGTGGAGCCAGTAGGCCGGCCAGCAGCAGCAACCCGAGAAAGGGCCGATTTTGAAAGACGGATGAGCTCAGAAAATTTTTCATTTGGGCGACCAGATCCGGAATTCACCGCTGCAATGCAGCAGCGCCATCATATAGAGCAATCCTTCGTAATATCGTTCGAGGCCGTCAGGCGTGGGAGTGTTCCACAATGCGCCAACAAATTGTTTGGACCGAGGATCGGTCGCGGCAAGGCTCGCCACGGCGTTCACCGCGACAAGCCCCTGGGCATGCCGGGGGTCAAGCGGTTTGCCGTCGAGCGTGAACTGGCAGCCGTAAGTTTCCATGCCGTGCGATTCAAAGAATGCCTGTAACCGGTCGCTCAATTTGCGTTCGCGCGGGTCTTTCGCCCACCATGACCAGTCCACCGACCAATTCCCGGCGGTGCGAAACGCGTCAAACCGGAAATTGGCCGCACCCTTGTTCCAGGCGGTCACGACCGGCGTGCCGTCAAAATTGGCGTAGTCCGGCCCGAGACCGGTGACGGGATCCGTCGCCCGCGGAAAGAAGTTGCGGCACGCGGTGGCGGCCTCCAGCCAAAAGTGCTTGTCGGCCGCCGGGCCCCAGCGGGCCCACAATTCGTAAAACGCCGGCAGGTGGTAGGACGGGTCGGTGAAACGTGCGCGTTCCGTGCTGGGTGAAAAAAGAACCATTTTGTGGTCCGCGTCAAAGAGGGCACCGGCCGAAACGGTCTGGCTCGCATTCGTGTTGTCATGCCGCAGGGAAATCGGCCCGGTGATCACGCTCCGGTGACGCAGGTTCGTCAGCAAGGCATCGGCCTGCTCTTTGTAATTGTAAATGCCCTCGCCGCTACCCCAGCGGTTTGCCGCGAAATACAAAGCCATTACGTAATACGATTCGCCGTCCGGCGCCACAAACTCGCTCACCGTTTCACCGTTCGTTTTCGCCTGCCAGGAAAAGAAACCAAAGGACGGATGCGTTGGCGAGGCGTGATATAAATAGGTTTTCGACCAGTTCCACAGCGCATCAAATTCGGCTTTTTTGTCCATCTGGACCGCGATCATCATGCCGTAGGACAGGCCTTCCGTGCGCACATCATTGTGTTTGATGTCGGTGACATAGGCGAGCGGGCCGTTGGCGTTGGCACCGGCGGAATAATAAACCTTCTGGTTCGTTGGATCGCCATGAAACAATTGATGGAACGCCAAGGCCACTTTGTTTTGAATCTCCGACGGGGAATGGCCGTTCTCGGCGAATAAATTGCGGTAGCGACCGGTCGCAAAGGCACCCGCGCCCTCGGGCGCAGGGTTGGTTTGTTTAATACCGCAGCAGGCCGTCATAAAAATGGTCGGAACAATTCCGACGCAGATCAGAAGTATAATTCCTTGGTTCAACCTTTGCCGGTTAATCATCGATGACCTGGAATGGTGTTCCCGCATCTGCAGCCATCATTCAGCCAGATCGGAGTTGCTGACAAAGGCAATCCGCTGGCTGTCCGGCGACCAGGAAGGAACATTGATTGTACCTTGCCCACCGTAAACATAAGCGATCACTTTGGGCGCGCCGCCGTCAATCGGCAGCAGCCGGAGATAACATTGCTGGTAATAGGGATGATCCGCTGGATTGATATCTTCCGGGAAGCTGATGATGACAATCCATTTGCCGTCCGGCGAAATATGAGGAAACCAGTTGTTGTATTGGTCATGTGTGACTTGCTCCTGGTTTGAGCCATCGGGTCGCATCCGCCAGATTTGCATTTTCCCGGTGCGACTCGAATTGAAATAAATGAATTTTCCATCCGGCGTAAACTCAGGGCCGTCATTCAAACCTTCGGCGGTGGTCAGGCGGACTTCCGGCCCGCTCCCGTCGGAGGGGATTTTATAAATGTCATACTTGTTTGTCCGCCCGCCGGTGAAAACCAGAAATTTCCCGTCCGGCGACCAGCCGTGCAGGTAAGACGGTGTCAAAGGGGTGATCCTTTTGGGTGTCCCGCCCCGGGACGGCAGGGTAAAAATGCAGGATTGGCCGCCGTGGTCCGGGCTTTGGTCGCTGATGCCAAGCATCGTGCCATCGAACGACAGCACGTGATCATTGTTGTTCCGATTATTCGCGCCGGTGTTGAGCGGCGTCGGAGTTTTGGTGGCCAGATCAAACCGGTTCAAACGGCCCCAGCCCTCCGCGCGGCCGCTGACGTTGTAAATCAAAGTGGTGCCGTCTCGCATCCAGTTCGGCGCTTCAAACGGCTGTCCGGATTCGTAAATTTTTTCCAGGTTGACGCTGTGAACCTCGAGGATTTCCAGCACGCTGCCGATATAGTCTTTATAGGGCACAAAGCCTTCCTTGACGGGGTGGATAATCCGGACATCCCGGAAAACAGCTTTTTCAATTACATCAGCATCATGGGAGCAAACAAACAGGCCGGCATAAACGTCGTCGCCCAGATTCAAAATGGGAAGTTCGGCGCTTACAAACGGTTCACCAGAGTGCGCCGCCGAAAAAATATAGGTATTTCCTTTACGTTCAAACTGGAGGACGTCCGCGTTGGTGATGGCGAGTTTGACCTCCTCCGTGTTTGCCCCTTTGAACCGGCGAAATTGAATTGAGGTCAGGCCGCTGCCGTGCTCGGCGCAATCCACATAGGGCGCATCCGCCTCCAGGCTCGGGCGCACCATCCAGCCGGCCTTGCGATGCTCCACCACACCCTGGCCGATGAATTCCACCCGCGTCCGCAGGATGAAATCACCCTTCATTTTTTTCCAGACGAAGTGGCACTGGTCGTTGGTAAACCACATGTTGTCGCCGGCACCGGCGATTGTGTATGCCTGCCGCTCGGCGTCAAAGCTGCACGCCCCGGAAAGTTTGGGCGAACCGATGTCCGTCTGGCCGGTAAATTCGCCCAGTGGATTTTCTTGTGATCGGGCGGAAAGGGCGCCGGCTGTGATGATGGAAGTCATGATGATGAAGAGGAGAAGTGATTCGCAGATTTTAAGTTTCATGGGAGCATGGTTTCGCATTTCGTAATCTAGGGACGACATAAATTATCAATTTTTGCCGACTCTGTCGCGTCAGTAAAATTCACTTCGGCGGCAGCTCAGCCGTCCTTAGGTATCGATCGGCGAATTTAAGAAACGTCGGCCAATTGGGTGCGTCCGTGTGACCGCCGCTGTGCTGGCGAAACGCAAGGTCGCCGTCCATCAAAGCCGTGCCGATCGGCGGGAAATTCGTCGTGCCAAGATCCTTTTTGCCGAGCAGTGTGAAAACCGGCCCGGCGGCGGCGGCGGCGAGAAAACTGCCTTTCGCATCCACCCAGGCATCGCCGTTGGTAGAACCGGCGCTGATGAACACCGGCCGCGGCGCGCACAGCGCGATGAGTTCATGCGAATCCACCGGCAGGTCTTTCCAGTTCAGCGGACCCCCATATTTGATAAAATTGCCCGCCATCCAATGATATTCGCCGCTGCCCGTGAGATTCTCAACCACTTCGCCCCAGTCGCGGCGATGCAATTTCGCGCCGCCTTCGCCGGACGAACTGACGTAGGCAATGGCAAATCGCGGATCGTAGGCCATCGTCACCAGGGTCGCCTTGCCAAATCGGGAATGGCCTTCGATACCGACCTGGCGGGCATCCACTGCCGTATCGGTTTCAAAATAATCGAGCGCGCGGCTGGCACCCCACGCCCAGGCGCGTAACGCGCCCCAATCGTCCGGCTGGCGCGGCGCGCCGTGATTACACAGGCCGATAATGCCGCCGGTCAGACCCGCCCCATTGTCGGCCTGCACCGTGTAGGGATAAATCACGGCCCAGCCCCAGCCTTTGGCCAGTACTTGCTGCTGCCACGTCGGGCCAGTGCTCCCGGGTGGAAAATTATTTGTGCCGAATCGCGCGAAAAATCCCGGTGGAAAATTAAAACCGAATTGCATTATCACCGGCACCGGACCGGTTGCGTTGGCCGGCGTGGTCAGGGTCAGATCCATGTTGACGGTGATGTTTGTGTCCGCCGAATTATCCACCAGGCCAAGCAATTTTTTGGTTATCACCGCGATGTCGCCGCTGTTGGTGTGAATCGTGGCGGTGATTTTCCAATTCACTTTCGGCGGGCGGGCGGGAACGCGGCCATAAATTTCCCGGTCGAAACCCTCAAGGATTTCCGGCCGGCGTTTCTGCCACCACATTTCCGGCGTCGTCACCCGGGTCCCATCATTTAACGTGAGCGGATCCGGAAAATCGGGGAATGGATTCGCCTTGGCTTCGTCATAGTTGGCCGGATTTTTTCCGTTCGCATGGCCGTCGCGCCCGCGCCGAAGCGATTTGATGCCGAGCTGTTCCAGCATGTTTTGATGATCTTTTTCCGTGGCGGCAATGGTTCCATTGCCGGAATTCGTACCGACGGCAGGCGGCGTATTGGTCGCCGCCTTGACCGAGGTTGCGCCGAAAATCATAAGCGCCGATAAAATTGCGGTTATTTTGCGACCCGCATCTGAAAGCATTTGAAATTTGAGCATGGTGGATTTTGGCGTTAGCTTACTAGACTGCATACCGGATTTTCGCGGAATAGACGATGCTATGATTCACATGGAGAATACTATGATTTGGCGTTTATTGCTTGAAGCCATCGGCTAACCGGCAAGAATACTCCTTGTCATGAAGTATGCATTTTCACTGGCAGGCGAGACGGCTCTCATCACCGGTGGCGGCAGCGGTCTGGGTTTTGGCATAGCGGAATCTTTTGTGCGGGCGGGGGCGCAGGTCGTGCTGGTCGGACGCCGGGCGGACGTATTGAAGGCCGCCGTAAAAAAACTGGGCAAAACGGCAGATTTTGAAACCCACGATGTCACGCAGCATGACCAAGCCGGAGCACTGTTCAAACGCATCACCAAACGGATCGGCCCCGTTTCCATTCTCGTCAACAATGCCGGCATCCACCTCAAAAAATCGGCGGTGGAAACCACCCCGGAGGAATTCAATGCCGTGCTGCAAACCCATCTGGTCGGCGCGTTCAGCCTGACCCGCGCGGTTTTGCCGGGCATGATGGCGCGGAAGCATGGTAACATTCTGTTCACGGCTTCGATGGCGTCTTTGTTCGGGATTCCACTGGTTTCCGCCTACTCGGCGGCAAAAGCAGCCTACCTTGGATTGGCCCGTTCCCTGGCAACTGAAGTTTCGCGAAGCGGTGTGCGGGTGAATGTCATTGCCCCCGGGTGGATTGAATCCGACATGATGCAAAAAGCC
>CAIJNQ010000027.1 GCA_903822015.1 uncultured Verrucomicrobia subdivision 3 bacterium
AATTTATCGCCGGCGTGAACGCGGCTGAAATCAATGTTGCCGTAGCCGAATTCTAGAACGGACTCCCCGAAGTTTTGCGTCTTATGTTTTGAAATCTGAATTCCGTAAACCCGGCCACCCTCCTCTTTTTCATCCGGCCGGCCGGCGTCGAACACCACGCCGTCGCCGGGCTTGAGCGGTGCCTCCAGTTTTATCAGCACCTTTTCGCCCAGGACGCGCGCCACCTCGCCCAGAAACACGCCGCGTTTTTTGCCGAACCGCGCGTGGACCAGCCGCTGGTTGTTGATGCCGCCGAACCAGCCGGTGTAAAGACCGCGCGAAAACGCCATTTCCAATTCATATTTTGATTCATCGCCGGGAAGCGGAGCTGCCGATCTGGAGAGATTATTTTCATTACTCGGCGTCTCGGCGCCTCGGCGGTTCAAAAACAGTTTATCCAAAGCCTGCCGATAAACGCGTGTGATGCTGGCGACATATTCCGGCGACTTCAAACGGCCTTCGATTTTCAGCGACGCGACGCCGGCGCGGATCAATTCCGGCAATACTTCCAGTCCGGCCAGATCCTGCGGGCTTAACAAATAGCGCTGGTCGCCGAGCGGAACCGGTTTGCCGTCGGCCATCAAATCGTATGGCATCCGGCACGCCTGCGCGCATTCGCCGCGATTGGCCGAGCGCCCGCCGAGGGATTCACTCGTTAAACACTGGCCGGAATAAGCAACGCATAGCGCGCCGTGCACGAAAACTTCCAAAGGGAGTTGAGATTTTGACTCGAGGGATTCTCGCCCCGCCAAATTGATTTTCTCAATCTCCTTGATGGAGCATTCGCGCGCCAGCACGACGAGGTTGCAGCCGAGTTCGCGGGCAAACTCCACGCCCGCTGCGCTGGTGACGGTCATCTGCGTCGAGGCATGAATCGGAAAATCCGGCGACAACTTCCGTATGAGCCGGCAGATGCCCACGTCCTGCACGATGGCCGCGTCCACGCCGGCGGCGATGATGGCCCGGAGATAGTTTTCCGCGGCCGCCAGTTCATTTTCAAAAACCAGTGTGTTGAACGTGACGTAACCTTTCACGCCGCGCCGGTGGAGAAAACCCATTAGCTTCGGCAGATCGCCTTCGGTGAAATTATTCGCCCGCATCCGGGCGTTGAATTTATCCAGTCCGAAATAAATGGCGTCGGCGCCATTTTCGACGGCGGCCTTGGCGCAGGCCCAGTCGCCGGCGGGTGCCAGCAGCTCCGGCGGGCACGGCCCGGCGCGCTGTAATACGACACCTTCACTGGTTTGAGTTGTAGCGGGTGGAGTCATCGGTTCATTCCGGCCTTCGCACCGCAATGTAAGCCGAAACGCGGCCGATGGCCATGCCGGAAACCAGTCCGGCAAGGTGCGCAAAGTTGGCGATCGGGCCGAGAATCCCCGTGCAGCAGGCCGCCAGCCAGACGAGCAGGATGATGACGCTGTGCCGGTCCAGCAACAGACCGGAGGCGCGGTCATATTTTCCGCGCAGCCAGACATAACCGGCCAGCGCGTAAACGACGCCGGACATGCCGCCGAACTGCGGGCCGGCGAAAATATATTGCGCGAGATTGGAGATGATTCCCGTCGCCACCACGAGCAGCAGCAGCCGTAGCGGACTTTGCCGCGCTTCAATCATGCTGCCCAATTGATAAAGCCACATCAGGTTGAACAGCAAATGCAGCGGGCCGAAATGAATGAACATGGGCGTCACCAGCCGCCAGCCTTCCCCGTGCTGGAAAATTTCCGGCAGAAATCCCGGGCCGGCGGAATCGGGATCGCTGATGAATAATTTCGTCAGCTGGTCGGCATCGCTGCCCAGCCGCGTATAGCCAGCCACCACCAGGCAGATCCCGATCAGCGTAAACGTCAAAATCCCCGCGCCATAGCCGCCGAAATCGAGGAAAAGCGATTTTCGCGAGCGGATTCGGCGATGATATTTGGCCAGCTCATCGGCCTCGACTCTTCGGGCCTTGGCGGCGCGGCTGGCGGCCTCGCTGAATTCCCCGCTGCGCGGATTGGCCCGGTATTTTTCCAGCCAGATTTGCGCCTCGCCCAGCTGGTCGTCCTCCACAATCCAGATCAATGCTGAGCCATCTGGCTCGGGCTCGATCTCATTACGGATCCCTTTGGCGACCAGAAAATCGCCAAACCGGCGTCCCTGCGACGGATTCGGCAGATGACCGATGTGCCTCATGCTTGCCTGCGGGTTTGCCTCGGGCGAAACTTCCGCGCGCCGGCGCGCTTGGCCGGCCGGCCGGCCCCGGCTTTTCTGGTGGTTATGGCGCTGATTAAACCCATCTTGTTTCCCATATAACCATGAATTGCTGCCGGGGCCAAATCCGTTTCTTGCGCAGAAAATTTGCAATCGCGCGCGCCGGTATTAAAATAGAAGCGTGAACAGTGAATTTTCCGCCGCCGCCTACTGGTCGGACGGCTTTGATGACGACGGCCTGCGGGCTTGGGCGGAGCGGTTGCGGGCGCAACTCGGCGCCCGGCCGGTTTCACTCGGCCTCGTTTTCATGTCTCCGAAATTTTTCCCCCATGCCCGGGCGACGTTGGAAATTTTGCGGGTCCACGCCCGTATTCCGCTGCTGGCCGGCTGTTCGAGCGCCAGTCTCGTGGCCGGCTCGCATGAGATTGAGGATGCGACGGGCATCGTCCTCGCGTTGTATTCCCTGCCCGGGGCCGAGTTGAAAGGGTTTCGTTTCACGCAAACCCAGGTCGAGGAGGCGGACCGCCCGGCGTATTGGCCGCTCGAATCCGGTGTCGATCCCAAACACTCGAACGGCTGGCTGACCTTCATCGACCCGTTTCACCTCGACGCCGAAAGCTGGATCCGGTCCTGGAACCAATCTTTCGCCCCGTTGCCGGTTTTCGGCGGCCTGGCCAGCGGCGTCTTTTCGGAACAATCCACGCAGGTTTATTTGAATGGCGATGTCTTTGAGGACGGCGGCGTGGCGGTGTCCGTGGGCGGCGACATCAAATTATCCGGCGTCATCTCCCAGGGGTGCACGCCCATCGGCGAGACGTGGACGCTCACGCGCGTCGAACAAAATCTCATCCATCAGATCGCAAATCGTCCGGCCTACGCCGTGCTCGCGGAAACCGTGCAGGCGCTTTCGCCGGCCGACCAGCAGAAGGCGCGGGGGAATTTGTTCATTGGCCTGGTCATGAACGAATACCTCGAAGATTTCCATCGCGGCGACTTTCTCGTCCGCAACCTCATCGGCGGCGACCCTAATTCCGGTGTGCTGGCCGTGGCCGCGTTGCCGCGGGCGGGACAGACCATCCAGTTTCACCGCCGCGACGCGGTGGCGGCAACGGAAGACATGGGGGAACTGCTGGAACACGCGAAGGAAAACATCGGCGGCGCGACCATTTATGGCGGCTGCCTCTGCTGCTGCAACGGGCGCGGGAAAAATCTCTTCGGCGCCCCCAACCACGACGCTGAACAGGTGCAAAAGGAATTGGGACCGATCGGCCTCGCCGGATTTTACGCCAATGGTGAAATCGGCCCGGTCGGCGAAAAAAATTATCTGCATGGCTTCACCGCGTCATTGGCGCTGTTTGTTAAAAAATAGGCCGCCGCTGGCCGGATTCAGAATCTTTATTGCATTTGCCTGACGGGGCGTCATGCTTATTTCTAAATGTCAGAGGAACCACCGCAGGAATCAAATAGCCCCGCGCCCGCCAAAGGCATGGGTCCGCGCCGTCGCGGTCATCGCGGCGGCCGCGGCCGTGGTCGTGGCCCGCGCCCGCCCGTAAAAAACAACTTGGCGGAAACGCCGCCCGTTTCCGAATCGGCGGTGCCAACCGAATCGCTGGCAGCGGCGGAATCCACCCCGCCGTCAATCCCGTCGTCCGGCGAATCTCCGATTAAATTGTCCGACCATCCGGTGCGTCCTCAGCCCTCTCGCCCGCTGCCGCCGCGCCCCAGGCTTGAGCCCGCAGTCCAAGCATCGCGCGTGCCCCGGACGGATGGTTCGGCCATCAGCCAGGCAGTCAACGAAGTGATGCGTGTTGTCGAATCGTTGAAACAGACGCTGGATCAGATGGAAGAGGTTTTGGAATTGGTCGAACTGGCCGAGCGCCAGAAACTCACCGATGAACGGGAAATTGAATCACTGCTTCGCGCCTTGCGGCAGTTTCAATCGCGCGGCGATAGATTTGATCGACCTGAGCAAGCGGAACGCCATGAACACCGGGACCGCCCGGATCGTCCGAACCGCCCCGACCGGCCAAATCGTCCGCAACGTGCCGAGCGTTCACCGCGTCCCGAACGGCCGGCACTGGCTGACCGGCCACCTCGTCCCGAACCACTTGCGCAACCGGAAAAGCCGCAGCCGGTTGACCAGCCGGAAAGTCCGGAATCGCTACCTAACGATTGATTTGCCGACCGGCGATGGTCACCCAATCAGTCGATGTTTGATTGACGCCGCGTGCCGGTTTTGTTCAGTTATCGGCAAGCATGAATGTATTTCCCCGTTCCGTCGTGTCCTTTTTTTCCGTCTCCCTGGTTGCCTTTATTTTAATCTGCTTGGGCGACACCCCGTTGCTCGCCTCCGGGGGGACGTCCTACGAACAGCGCATTACCCGGCTGGAACATTTGGCGGAATTGAATCAGAACTCTCAGGCCAGCGGCAATTCCGGCGACAATGCCTGGGTGCTGGCCAGTGCGGCGCTCGTTTTGATGATGACCGCGCCGGGTTTGATTCTTTTTTACGGCGGACTGGTGCGGAGCAAAAACGTGCTCGCCACGATGATGCATAGCTTGGTGCTGATGGCCCTGGTTTCCGCGCTGTGGATGGTCTTCGGCTACAGTATGGCGTTCGCGGAAGGCAACGCGTTCGTCGGCAACCCCCTCACTTATTTCATGCTGCGGGGTGTGGGCGGCAGCCCCAATCCGGATTACGCCGGCACCATTCCGCAGGAATCGTTCATGCTGTTTCAGATGATGTTCGCCATCATCACCCCGGCGCTCATCAGCGGCGCGGTCGCCGAGCGGATCAAATTCAAGGGCTACGTGCTTTTCGTGATCCTCTGGGTGACCGTCGTTTATTTTCCCCTGTGTCACATGCTTTGGGGCAAGGGTGGGTTTTTTAATTGGTCCCTCGGCGGAAAGATTCCCGTCCTGGATTTCGCCGGTGGCACCGTGGTTCACATCAGTTCCGGCGTTTCAGCCCTCGTGTGCGCCATCATGCTCGGACGGCGCGCCGGGTATCCGCAGGAGCCCATGATCCCGCACAATGTCGTGCTGTCGCTCATCGGCACCGGCTTGCTGTGGGTGGGCTGGTTCGGTTTCAACGCGGGCAGCGCGCTCAACGCGGGGTCGCTGGCGACCAGCGCGTTTGCCGCCACCCATTTTTCCGCCGCCGCCGCCGCCTTGAGCTGGGCCGCGGTGGAATGGTGGCACAAGGGCCGGCCCAGCGTTCTGGGCGCGGCTTCCGGCATGGTCGCCGGTCTGGCCACCATCACGCCCGCCTCGGGATTTGTCACCGTGCCGGCGGCGTTTGGCATCGGCCTCGTCGCGGGCGTCGCTTGCTATTTTGCCGTGACCGAACTGAAAGCGCATTTTGCCTACGACGATTCGCTTGACGTGTTCGGCGTGCATGGCGTCGGCAGTATCATCGGGATGCTCATGCTCGGCTGTCTGGCCAATCCCGCGGTCAATCCGGCCATCGCCACCACCTTTCAAGTCAACGGACTGGCGGTATCCCTCGCGGGCGGCCTGGCTCAGTTGGGGAATCAAGCCATCGGGGTGTTGGTCACCGCTGTATTTGCCGGCGGCGCCACGTTCATCCTCCTCAAAATCGTGGATGCAGTGATCGGCCTGCGCGTGGATATCGAGGATGAAAGCACTGGCCTCGACCTCACGCAGCACGGGGAACGCGCCTACTCCGAATAATCATCCGGAAATTATTTATGAAAAAAATCGAAGCCATCATCAAGCCGTTCAAATTGAGCGACGTCAAGGCCGCCCTGAACGAAATCGGCATCCAGGGCATGACCGTCACCGAGGTGAAGGGCTTCGGTCGCCAGAAAGGGCATACCGAAATTTATCGCGGCAGCGAATACACCGTGGATTTTCTGCCGAAGATTAAAATTGAGACCGTGCTGCCGGATAATCTCGCCGATCAGGCGATCCAGGCCATCATCCGGGCCGCCAAGACCGGCAAGATCGGCGACGGCAAAGTGTTTGTCTGGCCGGTGGCCGAAGCTTATCGCATTCGCACGGACGAACGTGACGACAACGCCGTCTAACCGGTTTGTTCCAGCAATTCTTTGAGCCTTGCCACCTCATTCGTCGGCGGCTGGCACGCTTTGCCGGTGCAGAGATAAACTACCGCCCCGGGTTGCGCAGGCAGGGTTCGGGCAAATTCTTGCACCGGGCCGGTATTGCCCAGAATGATTTTATTGGGCTGGTAAACCGAATGCGCCGCCCGGAGCAACTTTTGAAATTCGCCGTCGTCGGATTTCCCGGCGACGACCACGCGGAGCGGTTCGTTCAGCCATAAATCCACCGCTTGTAGCATGCCCGACAGCGCGGCGGGCTGGCTTTGCAGGCGGCTTGCCAGGAGCTGCAGCGTCGCCTGGACGGGCAGCCGGAAATCTTCGCGGCCCGTGATCGCGGCCAGTTTCAACAGGGCGAGCGCGGCGACGGAATTGCCGGAGGGTTCCGCGCCGTCGTAATCGTCCTTCACGCGCAGAATCAAATCATCCGTGCCGGCGGGACTTTGCCAGAACCCGCCCTGGACCGCGTCGTAGAATTTCGCAATCATCGCTTCGGCGAGTTCGATCGCAAAACCCAGATGCTTGGGTTCCAGCGTCGCTTCATAGAGCTGTACCACGCCGTCGAGCATAAAGGCGTGGCTTTCGAGCAGCTGAACCCGGTCGCATTCGCCGTCGCGCCAGCGTTGCGACAGCGATTGGCTTTTTGCGTCCCAGAGTTTTTCGCGGATGAACCGCAGATTTTTCTCGGCCGCGGCCAGGTATTTATCTTCGTTTAAAACGACGGCGGCTCGCGCCATGGCTCCCAGCATCAAGCCGTTCCATGACGCCAGCACTTTGTCGTCTAATCGTGGGCGGATGCGCTTCCCCCGGACCGCCGTCATTTTCGTCTTGGCCGATGCCAGCAACCGTTGGTCGGTGGTGGATCCGGCTGGCTTCACGACGCTCAGCACATTCTGCCCGCGCAACGGGCTGGGATGGCTGTGATCAATGAAATTTCCCTCCGCCGTGATGCCGAAATAAGTTGCCGCGACGTTGAATTCCTCGACCGTTAGCACCTGGGACAATTCCGCTTTCGTCCAGCAGTAGAATTTCCCCTCATGGCCTTCGCTGTCGGCATCTTCGGCGGAATAAAAACCGCCGCCGGGATGCGTCATGTCCCGTAGCACGTAATCCAGCGTGGCGCGGACAACGGCGGCGTGGCGCGCTTCGCCGCTGACCAGAAATGCGTCGAGGTAGAGTTGTGCCAGTTGCGCATTGTCATAAAGCATCTTCTCGAAATGCGGCACCAGCCATTCGGCGTCCACGGCATAGCGCGCAAACCCTCCGCCCAGCTGATCATGGATTCCGCCGGCGGCCATCTGGTCGCAGGTGTGCAAAACCATCTTGACCGCCTCCGTGTCGCCAAATCGTTTCGCTGCGCGCAACACCAGCGCGGGAATGCCGGGTTGTGGAAATTTCGGCGCGTCGCCGAAGCCGCCATGCACCGGATCGTAGCCGGCTTTGATGATTTCCGCTGCGTTTCGGAGCGTTTCGGGCGTGAGCGGGGAACTTTCCTTGGCCGGCCGGGCGGTGATGAGTTCCAGCCGCGTGTGCAATTCGTCGGCCGAAGCGACAATTTCCATTTTCCGCTCGCGCCAGAGTCCGGCGATCTGCTCCAGTAATTGCCGGAAGCTGGGCCGGCCGTGGCGGGCGTCCGGTGGGAAATAGGTCCCGCCAAAAAACGGCTTCCGCTCCGGGGTCAGGAAAATGCTCAGCGGCCACCCGCCGCTGCCGGTCGTGGCTTGCACGAAGGTCATGTATATTTTGTCCACGTCGGGCCGCTCCTCGCGATCCACCTTGATGCTGACAAAATGTTCGTTCAAAAATGCGCCGGTTTTTTCGTCCTCAAAACTTTCGCGCTCCATGACGTGACACCAGTGGCACGTCGCATAGCCGATGCTCAGGAAGATCGGCTTGTTCTCCGCGCGCGCCTTCGCAAACCCTTCCTCGTTCCAGGCAAACCAGTCCACGGGATTGTGGGCATGCTGGAGCAAATACGGCGATTTTTGATGGGCGAGCCGGTTCGTATGCATCACGTGGTAAAGGGTATTCGGCGGCGGCGGCGGCGGCAATCTAAGAGCTTGCTTCCTTTTGTCGCTTCTCCCCGGAGTGCCCTGCCCGGATTTAATTTTGAATTCATTTTTGACGGGCCCTGTCCACTGGATTAGCCTGTTAGGTCGAAAATGGTCCTCTATCAGTCAAATTTAAGTCTGCCCTGGCTCGGCATCGCCCTGGGGGCCATGTTGACCTCCGCCGCCGCCCAAACCTCCGACCGGTCCATCATTTTCTCCACGCCCAAGTCGGATGATACGTCGGCGGACGTTCCCTCGCTGCAACCCCAGGATTCACGTTTGCCAGTTTTGCCCGGCTCGCTTCAGGCGCCGGATCCCTCCCTCCATTTCCAGGCCCCCAATGATTTTCCGGCCGGGCCGCCCGCGCCGGCCGACTCCCCCCAGACCCAGCGTATGCGAAAAGTGCTGGAAGAGCGCCGGAACTGGACGCTGATGACCCCTTCCGAAATTTTGGGGGGAACCGCGGCGGATGATTTGCTTCAATCACCCGGGCGCGACCCGTTGGGGCGCAAAAAGGAATCGACGCAGTTGGAGCGCTATCTCGACCGCCAGAACCCCTCGCGGAGCAGCCTGACCAACGGTTGGCAGAATGAACGGGATAATTCGCCGTGGCAGTTTTTGAAAGACCGGGACGGCGTGAATCCGCACGCTCCCAATCGCGATAGCACTATGGATACGGCGCAGCGGTTGAACGAATATCTAAGCAGCCGGCGGATTGGCGACGGTCCCGCGAACCAAAATAATAAAAATTTCGGGTGGGATTCGTTCACCCCGCCCGCCCCGCAAAAAAGGGACAAACCCGATTTGGAACAGCTGGCGGCGATGGATCGGTTCCGGCAAATGCTGGATCCCGGTCCGGCTCCCCTGGCGGGATCGTCGCCGGAAAGCAAATTCTTCCCCCAACCCAAAACCGCCCCGGTATCGGATCCTTACCTCACGCAGCCGGATTTTATCCCCAATCCCTCCGGCGGATCTTACTCGCCGCTGACCACCGGCATCGGGAAGCCGACGGGTTTGACGCCCTTGCCGGGCATTGTGACGCAGCCGGGCATCGCCCCCGCTACGCCCCCGGCTTGGGCTCCCCAGCCGGCCCCGTGGCTCATGCAGGGTCCGCAGCCGTTCGTCATGCCTCAACGGAAATTCTAACGCCGGTCAATGCGCGGAAGTGACGACGAGTACCTGCTCCAGTGTCGAGATGGCTTCCCGCGCGCGGTCCAGTCCGACCATCCGCAGCGTTTTCATGCCCTGATTAACCGCCACCTTGGCCATTTCGCGCGTGCTGGCGCGGGCGATGATGAGCTTGCGTATCTGGTCGCTGATATTCATGGCCTCAATGATCGCCATGCGGCCCGCATAGCCTGAATTTTTGCAGCGGTCGCAGCCGCGTCCGCGATAAAGCTGCACGCCGCTGAATGAGGACGGCTCAATCCCGAGATCCTGGAACATCTTGTCGGGATAGGTCACCGGTTCCTTGCAGTGCGAACAAATGCGGCGCATGAGGCGTTGCGCGCAGGACAAAATCACCGAGGACGAGATCAAAAATGGCGCAATCCCCATGTCGTCCAGCCGCGCGATCGCCCCGGGCGCGTCGTTGCAGTGCATCGTTGATAAGACCTGGTGGCCGGTGAGCGCGGCTTCGATGGCGATTTCCGCGGTCTCGGTGTCGCGGATTTCCCCGATCATGATGATGTCGGGGTCCTGCCGCAAAATCGAGCGGAGCGCGTTCGCAAAGGAAAGACCGATATCCTTTTTCGTCGGCACCTGGTTGATGCCGGGAATCTGAAATTCCACCGGGTCTTCCACGGTGATGATGTTATAAATCGGATTGTTCAGCTCGTTGAGCGCGGAATAAAGCGTGGTCGTCTTGCCCGAGCCGGTCGGGCCGGTCACCAGGATGAGCCCGTGCGGCGCGTCGATGGCGGTCTTGAAGTTCTTGAAGGTCTCCGGGTCCAGGCCGAGTTTGTCGATGCTGGCTGACAGGTTCGTTTTGTCGAGCACGCGCAGCACGATTTTTTCACCATGCACGGTCGGCAGAACGGAGACGCGGAGGTCAAAATCCTTGCCGCCGACTTTCACGCGCATGCGGCCGTCCTGCGGCAGGCGGCGTTCGGCAATGTCGAGGCTCGACATGATTTTGAAGCGGGAGGCGAGCGCCAGTTGCATCTGCTTGGGGGGGGGCGTTGCATCGATGAGCACGCCATCCACGCGATAGCGCAGCCGCATGGACTTTTCAAACGGCTCCAGATGAATATCGCTCGCGCGGTCCTTGATGGCCTGCACAATCATCAGGTTCGCGAGTTTGATCACCGGCGCCTCCTCGCCGGAGGCGGCCAGCTTGTCTATGCTGACATCCTCGACGGTCTCGCGGATATTCTCGACGGAATCGGCGTCCGCCTCGGCATCCCGCTGCTTTTGCGCATCCTGGATGATGTCCTCCATGGAACCGCCCCTTGGCGGCATCCAGGGCCGCGAGCTTGTCCGCGATGGCTTTTTCCGAGGCGATGAGCGGGGTGATCTCCAGCTTGGTGATGCGCTTGACGTCGTCGAGGGCGAGCACGTTCAGCGGATCGGCCATCGCCAGGAATAAACGGTTTTCCAGGCGTGAAATGGGGATGACGCGATGACTGTGCATCGTCTCGCGCGGAAACAATTCCACCAGATCCGGCGGAACGTGGGCGCGGGCGAGATTGATCGGCGTCACGTTCAATACGCGGCCCATGCAGACGGCCAGGTCGGCTTCGCTCACGTAGGCTTTTTCCACGATCAGCTTGACGAGGCGCGCGCCCTCTTTTTTTTGCTTTTCGAGCAGCTCCTCCACCTGGTTCGCGCCCAGTAGGCCGTCCTCGACGAGTGCGTCCGCAATGCGTTCTCCAAATGATTTTATTTTGGCCATGGCGTCAACGGAATGCTTTGCGCAGGTTCCCCAGCAGGTCGGTCGGCGACACCAGATACCACACCAGCCGGTGCGACGTGGTCTCGGACAATTCCTTGATCGCCTGCTGATTGAACGGATTTGCCGTCGCGACCAGGATCGCCTTGCTCATCCGGTCAAACGGCAGCACGCACCAGCGCCGGCAGACCTCCGCCGGAAAGCCGCGCGTCAGGTCGATGTCCACGTCATATTTTTCCAGGGGCAGATAGGCGATGCGCGATTTGTCCGAGATCAGCTTCAGCGCTTTTTCAATCTGCAATATCCCCTTGTCGTGGAGGACTTGGATGAAGGGCTCGACGACATCCGCCGGGGCCGTCGTCAAATCCACCGTGCGCCAGCACAAATCAAAATCGCCGGCACTGATGGCTTTGCTGTCCACAAAAATTTTCCGCAGCATCACCCGGCCGTCGTCAATGTCCCCGGCCGCCGGACGCATTTTCTTCGGGGCGGCCTTCGCCGCATCCGGCATGGGCGCCAACGCCGCCGGTTCCACGCCCGCCCCCCCCATCCCTCCGGCATTGCTGGCTTTGCTTTCAATTTCCCGGAGCGCCGCCTGCACCTCGGCATCCTCCGGGCGGCGTTGTAAAATCGTCTCAAATTCGAGAATGGCCGAGGACAGTTGCCCCGTCTGCATGTAAGCATTGGCGATGCGTTTGGAGG
>CAIJNQ010000028.1 GCA_903822015.1 uncultured Verrucomicrobia subdivision 3 bacterium
ACAAGGCCGGCCATGTGCCGGGCGCGCTAAGCTACGCCGCAATCCGGAGCAATCTGGCCGCCAGCCTGCCGGCGGATAAAAACACACTCATCATCGCCTATTGCGGCAACCCGCATTGCGGCGCCTACCTTCAGGCGGCCAAGGCGGCGCAGAAATTGGGTTACACCAACATCAAACACATGGCCGAAGGCATTGAGGGCTGGAATGAAGCGAATTTGCCGACGGAACCCGGCAAATAAAATCACCTTTACCGGATTCACGGGGCGACTCAAAACCGGGTCGCCTCTTTTTTTGCTGGACGCGACTTTGGCGGCCTGATTAGCGCAGCAGGAAACTCGCGACGCCATCCCACCATGGCGTCGGCATCAAGCGGACAATCAGCAGGTACCAGAGCGCCAACAGCACATACCCCATCGCAAACCAGCGGTCGAATTTCCGGAACACCAGGCATTTGGCCCCGAAGAAAATGCCGCCAGCGACGACAGTGAAGAAAAAGTCGCCGAAAAGTTTTTGCCAGAGGGTGCCGGCGTAAAGATGGTTCAGGAAATCGATGCGCGCGATGGCCGCCGCCACCGCCGCCAGCGAGGCGAGGAACATGAGCGGCTTGTGGATGTCCGGCCGTTTCCGCCACGCGACGCCCGCGATCACGAACAAAGCGAACAGGGTGATGACGCCGATCGGCACCGCCATGAATTGTTTGGGCGTGAACGGTCCATACATCAAACCCGGCGGCGCAACCTTTGCCGCGGCCACGGCGAGTTTGCCGCCCAACACCACGAGACACGCGGCGATGACGGCGGCAACTTTGCCCAGCGTCATGTGGAGGCGGCGATGGCCGCCCGCGATGAGCCATGGCTGCCCGATGGCCAGCAACATCCAGAGCGACATCGCCACGCTGTGGGTGATGATCAGCGTTTTGATGGGCGGCGTCAGCGGCCGGCCGGGATACATCCGGCTGTGGAAATAGAAGAGCTGAAAACCGACGACGACCATCCCCAGCAACAGCATGGTGGCGATGGAATAAAAATAGCGCCCGGCGTCGGTTTTAGGCGGAGTTTTCGCAATCGGTTTGTTCATGAGACCGGTTAGGAAAGGCAAAACTAAAACCGTTCGCAAGAATAATTCCGGGGACGTGGCCGCTACGCAAAACCCGAAGGGGCCACGTCAATCCGGGTGAAATCGGCTTAGAGCCTGACTGAAAATTCCAAGGGGTGCGGTTTTTGGGGGAAGGTTGGATGGCGAGGCGCGACGAAGGAGAATACCCCGAGTGGGTCTTGGACTGAGCAGCAACAAAGCCAGACGGCGTTTTCCGCAAAAACCCTCCGGGCGGCGGTCTTATGTCTTTGTCCGGCGTTGGCCCGGTCATCAAAGCCCGCTGCGGGGATGCCGGTGCCCGTGCGGAAGCATGCTCGCCGCAGCACCCCTTGGAATTTTCAGTCAGGCGCTTAAAGTTTTGCCCCGAACAACGCGCCCACCCCGGCCGTTAGTGCCATGGCCAAAGCGCCCCAGAAAGTAACGCGCACCACCGATTTCCAGACGGGCGCCCCGCCAACGCGGGCGGCCAGGGCACCCAAAAAGGCGAGAAAGATTAATGAGCCACCCGATACCGCCCAGACGAGTAGGTTGGCCGGCACCAACACCACCACCAACATCGGCATCGCCGCCCCCACGGTGAAAGAGCCGGCCGATGCGAACGCCGCCTGCACCGGCCGGGCGCTCAAGGTATCAGAAAAACCCAATTCATCCCTGGCATGGGCCCCGAGCGCATCCTTGGCCATCAATTGCGCGGCGACCTGTCTGGCCAGTTCGGCGTCGAGGCCGCGTTTGACGTAGATCGCGGCCAACTCGGTCTGCTCAAACTCGAAATCCGTCGCCAGTTCCTTTCGCTCCCGTTCCAGATCGGCGTTTTCGGTATCGGCCTGGGAACTGACGGAGACATATTCGCCAGCGGCCATGGCCATCGCCCCGGCTACCATGCCGGCCATCCCCGCGACAAGCACGCTACTGCGGGTGGCTTCGGCGGCGGCCACGCCGACGACCAGACTGGCAGTGGATACAATGCCGTCGTTGGCTCCCAAGACGGCGGCACGCAGCCAGCCAATGCGGTGCGTGCGATGAAGTTCAGTGTTATTCATAATTTTACAGGAGCCATCCTAGTCAGCCATGGCGACCAACGGCGACACAAATGCAATCACCTTGTCCTAAAATCAAAGTCAGGAATGCGGCGGAAAAAATTTCGCGATGCACCGCTGCGAAGGTTGCGCCGAGATGAGAATACGAGCTTTCGGTGCGCAACCGATCAGGCACGGCACCGAAACCGGCGGATCAGGAATCTAATCCAAATCACTCATTCAGTCCGTGATGACTGTAACCGACGATGCTTTTGAGGGTTTCGGTCAAACTATTGGCGCGCTTCTCAATGAGTTTGATCGGATTTTCGGGTGAGCCGGATCGGGCTGTGACCGGAGTTTTATGGTTCGCGAGCAGCTTTCGGGTGTACGCCATCGCCACCGGCAGGGCCACCAGCGAAGAATTAATCGTATGCAGATTCAAGGGTGTCATAATAATTCAATCAACATTTGTTTGTTATCGGCGGTTGATTTATTGGACACCACCCAATGATAAGTGTTCGATAATCTTTTATTTTTATTTTGCAGCTTTATTTATCCATGGTTTGCGTGGTGACACGGTGGTCAGCGGCGTTTTTCAGCCGGCATTTGGCGGTATTTTACTGATCGGAAAGTTTGTTCGGCGATTCACCGCACTGCCAGACCGGCATGCCGTTGTAACTCTGGCCGGTCGGATAGGCACGGGTCATGCCCTTTTGCGGCTTGGCTTCCAGAATGTCGAGTTGCTTGCCGAGCGCCGATATCCTGGCACGGCGCGCCTCCCTGGCGGCAAACATGGCACCTTCATAATCAACCGGGTTTGAGCCGGCACCCTCGTTTGGTTGAACGGCAGTAATCGGGGTATTCCGGAGCAGGTTCAGCTGGTCAATCAGTTGCGACCTTTGTTCAACATAATGGCGGACGCCGGGCGGCAATCCGGCCAGCAGGACGACAGTTTCGCTGGTATCATTGGCGATCGTGCAAATGAGCCCGGCGGGCAGCTTCTCGTCCGTGACGGATTCGACGGTGACGGTCTGCGTGGTGCCGACCAGCGAAGCCGGGTTGGGCCGGTTGGCCCCGGTTTTGAGCGACGATTCTGCGCGGGCGGCGATTTTGTTGCTCTCGTCGGACAGCGATTGCGCGGCGGCGACGGGGTCATAAGGATATTGCGACTGCAACTTTTCCGGCAGATTGGTGAGGGCAACCTCGGCCACGCCCCCGGAGTAATCCACAACCACATAAGCGGGCGTGACACGGATGATGCTGGCGTTGGTATAGCTGGCGTTTTTGCAGACCAGCACCCCGAAATCCGGTTGGGCCGAAACGCCGGACGCAAACGCGCCCAACACCCCCAGAAAAAGCAGTTTCATTCACCATCAGTTTTTCCATCAAAACACATTTCGATGCAAGCAAATAGCAGGGAAAACGACTGAGTTTCACCGGCCGTCCGGGCAACAGTTCGGCTCCCGGCCCAGAATTGCCATTCGGTAGTTGAATTGAGGGTTGCCGGTGTGCTACTTCAGTCCGGTCATTTGCCGTGGCGCTGCGAGCTTCTCAATTAGAACGGCTGGCAAGGTGCCGGGAGTGCTTAACCAAACCGGACCTGGCTGATGAGCTCCAGGATTCAAAATGACAAAATGGCCTTTCAACCCTTGAAGACATTCAACGCCCTGGCTGCGGTTGCTGCGCTGGTCGCTGGCTGCGCCAACGGCCGGCAAAACGGTTTTGCCGCAGATCGGGCTGAATCGTTGCCGCCTCAAGTGACCGCCGTGGCGACCGGGCCGGTCGCACGGTTGCTGACGAATCACAGCGCCTACCAAGCCGATTTTTCCCTGACGCTGGCTAACGATGCTGACCCGGCTTTGCTATTATCCGGCCGCCTGTTTGTCAGCGGAGGGAAAATCCGGCTGGAGGCCGCCCTCAAGAATCCGGGCGGGCGGGCGCTGAAGGAAAATGATTTCGGTTTGATCTGGGATGCGGCCGCCAACCAGGGATATGTTTTTAGCGAGGCATTGCAGGGATATGCCCCGATTGAATCCGTGGTGCGATTCACCAATTTATTGACTCAAACCCTCGGGCCCCCGGCGGAACACATTGACGGCCACCCCGTTGACCAGGCAAATGTGACGGTCTTTTGCAGCAATGGTGAAATCGCGAGCTTCCACCGTTTGACGGCTCACGACCTCGATGATCTGCCCTTGCGGGTAAAATCACTGAACCGCCCGCAACCGTTTGTGCTGGCCCTGACAAAGCTCCAACGTGGCGCCGTGGCGGAAGAACTGTTTTTGCCGCCCGTGGATTTCACAAAATATGAAAACGAAGCGGCCATGCTCACCGAGCTGGGACTTCGACAACAGGGTGTCTTCCGGGTGAAATCCGACCCGGGCGGGATCAACATCAATTACAAACCGGCCGTCGGCGGCCAGAATTGAGCCGGACAAGGATCCGGGTCCCCCGCCCGGCGCAATGCGCAAGGCAGCGCGTGACTTTGCAGGTTTGCGTTCCGGATGATTCTCCTTAAATTGGTCGCATGAAATATCGCTCGCTTGGCCGGACGGGCTGGCAGGTCTCAGAAATCAGTTTTGGCGCCTGGGCCATCGGCGGTGCGTGGGGCGATGTGGACGACCGGGAATCACTCGCCGCGCTCCACGCCGCCCTGGACGGCGGTGTGAATTTCTTCGACACCGCGGATGTCTATGGCGACGGCCGCAGTGAACGCCTGTTCGCCAGGTTGAAAAAAGAACGGAAGGAAAAATTTTACATCGCCACCAAG
Organism: uncultured Verrucomicrobia subdivision 3 bacterium; assembly: GCA_903822015.1. Taxonomy (GTDB): domain Bacteria; phylum Verrucomicrobiota; class Verrucomicrobiia; order Limisphaerales; family UBA11358; genus UBA11358. Next base: position 4,882 of record CAIJNQ010000028.1, read on the forward strand.
GCCGGCCGCCGGCTGCCCACCCAGACCCCGGAAGGTTACACCCGTAAAAACCTCACGGCGTGGATCGAACGCAGCTTACGGAACCTGAACACGGATGCCCTTGACCTGCTGCAACTGCACTGTCCGCCGACCCCGGTTTATTACCTGCCCGAGGTTTTCGGCATCCTCGACGACCTTGTGCAGTCCGGCAAGGTCCGGCATTACGGGGTGAGCGTGGAAAAAGTCGAGGAGGCCCTCAAGGCCATCGAGTTCCCGAACGTACAGACCGTGCAGATCATCTTCAATATTTTCCGGCAGCGGCCGGCCGAACTATTCTTTCCGGAGGCGCAAAAGAAAAAAGTCGGCATCCTAGCCCGGGTGCCGCTGGCGTCGGGCTTGTTGTCCGGCAAAATCACCCGGCATAGCAAATTTGCCGGGGATGACCACCGCCGGTTCAACCGGCACGGCGAGGCTTTTGATCGCGGGGAAACTTTTTCCGGCGTGGATTTTGCGACCGGGCTGCGCGCGGTGGACAAACTGAAACTTCTTGCCCCCGCAAATGTGGCGCTCGCCCAGTTGGCCCTGCGCTGGATCCTGGATTTTCCGGCCGTGACCTGCGCGATTCCCGGCGCCAAACGGCCGGCGCAGGTCGCGGAAAACATTGCGGCAGCGGACCTGAAACCCCTGTCCGCCGCCACCCGGAAAAAGATCCGCGCGCTTTATGACGCGGAGATTCGCCCACTCGTTCATCCGTACTGGTGAATCCTCACCTTGCCCCGCCGGAGACTTTGCGCTAGGTTGCGCCCGTTATGGACACTTCATCCTCTGCTTCCGGCGTGCCGCCGCCGCTGGTGCCGCCCCCGCCCGTCATCACCCCGCCGCCGCCGGCCAAACCGCGCCGCAGCTGGGGCTGGATGATTGTCTCGATCGTCCTGATCGTGCTGCTCGGCTTCAGTCTGCTGGGCAATCTGGCCCAGGCGGTTTCGCACGCGATCGGCGGCGGACTCAATCGCGGTTTCAAAAACAGCACAGCCCGCGAAGTCGGACCGAAACTGGACGAGTGCCTCCTCGAGGATAATGGCGCGCACAATAAAATCGCGGTCATCACCGTGGACGGAATCATCACCAGCCATAGTCCGGATCAGGCGGGCAATAACATGGTGGATGTGATCCAGGCGCAGCTGGACCGGGCCAAGGATGACAAGCGCGTGAAAGCCGTCATCCTCAAGGTGGATTCACCCGGCGGCGAGGTGATGGCCTCCGACGAGATCAACAAGGCGATCCTGAAATTCCAGGATGAAACCCGCAAGCCGGTGGTCTGCTCCATGGGCAGCCTCGCGGCCAGCGGCGGCTATTACATTTCCGCGCCGTGCCGCTGGATTGTGGCCAACGACCTGACCATCACGGGCAGCATCGGCGTCATCATGCACGGCATCAATTATCGCGGCCTGATGGACAAGGTCGGCGTCGCGCCGATGACCTTCAAGAGCGGCAAGTACAAGGACATGTTGAGCCCCGACCGCAGCACGAATGACATCCCGCCCGAGGAGCGGGCCATGGTGCAGGCGCTAATTGATGAAACCTTTCAGAAATTCAAGGGCGTCGTCCGCACCGGCCGCGCCGCCGCGCATGAGAAAAACAAGGCGGAGGGCAAGGTGCTCTCGCCGGATTGGGAGGATTATGCCGACGGGCGCGTGCTCTCCGGCACCCAGGCGCTCTCGCTCGGTTTCGTGGATCAGGTGGGTGACTTTGACGATGCCGTGGATCGGGCGCAACGCATTGCCCACCTTGCCGAGGCGAATCTCATCGAATACCGCGAGCGCTATGACATCTCGGACTTCCTGTCCATGTTCGGCCAGGGCGGTTCGGCGCACGACCTCAAGCTGGACCTGGGCCTGGACCTGCCCCGGCTGCGGTCCGGCTGCATGTATTTTCTGTATCAGGCTCCGGAAAATTAAATGAAGGGCGTCACCGTCATTGCCCATCCGCTCGTGCAGCATAACCTCACCCGGTTGCGCGACGACCGGACGCAGCCCCAGGAATTCCGCCGCCTGCTCGGCGAAATCGCCGCGCTCATGCTCTACGAGGCGACCCGCTCCTTTGCCGTTAAAAAAGTTTACGTGCAGACCCCGCTCGCCCGCACGAACGGCTTTCAACTCGAACGCGAGGTGGTCCTCGTCCCCGTTCTGCGTGCCGGTCTCGGGATGCTGGACTCCATTTTCCAGCTCCTCCCGCATGCCCGGGTCGGCTTTATCGGTTTGAAGCGCGAGGAAACCACCTTGCGCGCGATGTTTTACCACCAAAGCCTGCCGAAAAATCTCGGCGACTTCGAGACCATCCTGATTGACCCGATGCTCGCCACCGGCGGCAGCGGAGTGGCCGCGCTGGATTTGCTGGTGGAACAGGGGGCCCGGCACATCCGGCTCGTCAATCTCGTCGCCGCGCCCGAAGGCATCCGGGCGGTGCAGCAGAAATACCCCCGCGTGCCGATCTTCACGGCCGCCATTGACCGCAAACTGAATGGAAAGGGCTACATCCTCCCGGGGCTGGGTGACGCGGGCGACCGGCTTTTTGGAACTTGAATTTTTCCCGCGCCAGTCGTTAAATCCTTCCATCGCCGCACCGCGAATTCCCTGGATGCCGTGCGGCGAAGACAGGGATCACGATTCACGAGACAACGACGAATGCCCGACACCTTGCTCATGTTCGCGGATAGCGAACGCGACGCCAACATGCTCTACGCCACGGGCCTGTTTGTGCCGGACCCCTTCATTTACCTGGCGGGGCGCAGCCGGCCGCTATTGGTGATGAGCGATCTGGAAATTGACCGCGCCCGCCGGCAGGCCCCGCACTGCCGCGTGGTCTCACTCACCACTTATTTTCAAAAACTCAAGCGCGCCGGCCTGAAGTCACCCCGTTATCCGCAGGTGATCAGGGAAATCTGCCGGGAAAATAAAATCCGCCGCGCCATCGTGCCGGACAATTTCCCGCTGGGTCTGGCCAAAGACCTTAAAAAACTCGGCCTGAAGTTGAAACCGCGCACCGGGTTTTTCCCGAAGCGGGAGATCAAGTCCGCCGACGAAGTCCGGAAAATATCCGCCGCCCTGACGATGGCCGAGGTGGGCATGGCCGAAGGCATGCAGGTGCTGCGCATTTCAAAAATCGACAAGCGCCGACAGTTGATTTACCGCGGCCTGCCGCTGACCTCGGAACGGCTGCGGGCGGTGATTGACTGCGCGATCCTGCAGGCATGCGGCCTGGCGGCAAACACCATTGTCGCCGGCGGCCGGCAGGCCTGCGACCCGCACGAACGCGGCTTCGGCCGGCTGCGGGCGCATGAGCCGATCATCATTGATATTTTTCCGCGCTCCCAGAAGACCGGCTATTTCGGCGACATCACCCGCACGATCGTGCGGGGCCGGGCGAACGAAGCCGTGCGGAAACTGTACCACACCGTTTATGCCGGCCAGAAAATCGGCTTTGAAAAAATCCGCGCCCAGGTGAAAACGGCGGAGGTTCACAAGGCCGTGCAGCAATACTTCGTTCAGCAGGGCTATCGGACCGGGCGGCACAACGGACGCATGGAGGGTTTTTTCCACGGCACCGGCCACGGACTCGGCCTGGAAATCCATGAGGCGCCGCGCGTGAGCCCGAGCTCCACGGAGGTTTTGCGGCCCGGCCACGTGGTGACCGTCGAGCCGGGGCTGTATTATCCCGAAATCGGCGGCGTGCGGCTGGAAGATGTCGCGCTCGTCACCACCAACGGCGCCAAAAATCTGACCCGGTTTGAAAAGGTGCTGGAAATCTGATGCCCGCGACGTTGCGCCCGGCATCGGTTTATGATTTAATCGGACGCGCCGGCGGCCCGCGCCTTTGAATGAAATGGACGGCGGCGCTGTCTATTGAACGACATTATGTTTTATTTTGATCCAATGTATCTGCTGTTCGCCCTGCCCGGGCTGCTTATCGGGATCTGGGCGCAGATCAAGCTGTCGCACGCCTACGGCAAATACAGCCAGGTGCCCGTGGAATCGGGCATGACGGGCGCGGAAGTGGCGCGCCGGATCCTCAATGACGCCGGGCTAAACGACCTGCCGGTGGAGGAGGTTGAGGGCCACTTGAGCGACCATTACGACCCATCCAAACGCGCGTTGTTTTTGTCCACGGCTAATTTCGAGGGACGCACGGTGGCCGCCGTCGGCGTCGCCGCGCACGAAGCCGGTCACGCCCTCCAGCATCAGGCCGCCTACGGGCTGTTCAATTTCCGCATGGCCATCGTGCCGGTGACGCAGTTCGCCAGCATGGCCTACATGGGCATCTTCTTTGCCGGGTTTATTTTCCGCCAGTTTTTTCACCAGTGCATTGTCATCGCCATCCTCATGTTCGCCGTCATGACCCTGTTCCAATTGGTCACGCTTCCGGTTGAGTTCGATGCCAGCCGCCGCGCCAAGGAACAGTTGTTCCGCCTCGGCCTGGTTCGCGAGGATGAACGCGCCGGCGTCAGCCGGGTGCTCGATGCGGCGGCGCTCACCTATGTCGCGGCGCTGGTCAGCTCGGTTTTGCAGCTGCTCTATCTGCTCACCCTCGCGCGCGATAACCGGCGCTAGTTGATTTTTCTTGCGACCGCGCATTTCGTCTTTAACGTCTTGCCAATTCTATGGCGGCGAAAACCAAAAAGCCTGACGCGGTCAAAGTCAAACGGCGCGCGAAAGTGTCCGCGCCGGAGGAAACCAAGGACGCCGCCTACGTCATTCCCGATCCGGCTTTCCCCAAGCCCGCCGAGGGCGATACGACCACCTTCATCCGGCAGGAGAGTTCACGTTACGACGGCGACACTGCCATCCGCCTTTATCTGCGCGAAATCGGCCAGGTGAAGCTGCTGACCCCGGAAGAGGAGATTCAACTGGCCGCCCGCATAAAAAAAGGCGACAAAAAGGCCCGGGAACACATGATCAAGGCCAACCTCCGCCTGGTCGTGAAAATCGCCCGCGATTACGAGGGCATCGGCCTGCCGCTGCTGGATTTGATCAGCGAAGGCAACATCGGCCTTATGAAGGCCGTTGAGCGTTTTGACCCGAGCAAGGGCGGCAAACTTTCCACCTACGGTTCCTGGTGGATCAAGCAATCCATCAAGCGGGCGCTCGCCAACCAGTCCAAGACCATCCGGCTGCCGGTCCATCTCGTGGATAAAATCTCCAAGATGCGCCGCACCGCGATGAAGCTCCAGGAGATGCTCGGCCACGAACCCTCCGACGAGGAACTCGCTGATGAAATGGGCATGACCGCCGCCCGGGTGCGGCAGATGCGCCAGGCCGCCGTGCGGCCCGCCTCCCTCGACGCCCCGATCGGGGACGACGACTCGAATAATTTTTCCGACGTGGTGCAGGACGAGAACGCCACCTCGCCTTACGACAACCTCGAGGACAAGATCGTCACCGGCATGCTGCAGGACATGGTCAAGCATCTCAACACCCGCGAAGCGACCATCCTGCGCTTTCGTTTCGGCCTCGACGGCGGTACAGAAAAAACCCTGGAGGAGGTCGGCGAAAAATTCGGCGTCACGCGCGAACGCGTCCGGCAGATCCAAAACCTTGCCCTGCGGAAACTGCGCAAGATGATTGAAAAGCTGGAGAAGGAAAAAAACGAAACCGATTGATTTATGCCGCCCGTCACCGCCGCCGAAATTGCCGCCGCCATCCGCAACATACCGGACTTCACAAAGCCGGGCATCCAGTTCACGGACATCACCCCCGTCCTGGCCGACCCGCGCCTCTTC
>CAIJNQ010000029.1 GCA_903822015.1 uncultured Verrucomicrobia subdivision 3 bacterium
CAATCTGGCGGAGGTTGTTGATGCAGGCATTGGCCTGCGAGGTCGCACGGGCTTTCACGAAGTTCGGAATCGCGATGGCCGCCAGGAGTCCGATGATGGCGACGACGATCATGATTTCAACCAGCGTGAAGCCGGCCTTGCGGATGTTTTTCATTGTCTTCATTTTATTTATTTTTTTTGGGTGATGCGGTGTGAACGTCGCGACAAGCGGGTTATTATGATTACAATTTGGTTCACTTCATTTCATGTCGCAACCGCAACAAGTCTCCTAAAGCAGGTTGTTTGCCAATATCGTGAGTTCTGCCAATAAATCAGTCGTGTGTAGTTGAGTAAGCTTGGATGTCAACGCTAAAGGAGCCGGTCTGCCAACTCAAACCCACGAAAATGAGGCAGTAAGGCCATAAACATCAGGGATTAAGAGTTGCATGTAGCGTGGCAGTAAAAGAGGGCGTCGGTCTGTGAAGAGGGGGTGACTATTGGACGCGATCAATTGGCCGCAAATTTAGTGAATCTATGGTCTCCAAGTGATAATTGCCTCGCGGTTCGGGTGCAGGCAATAGGCTTGACTGTCCAAAAATCCGACATGTTGGCATTCGCGTGGCTGGGGCACACAGCAAAGAACCATTCCAGGGCCATCGGTGCGTATGGCACGGCAGATTGCGGGGTCAGGCAATTTCCTGACTGCAAACTGCTTTTTTATCAAGTTTCTCTGTTGTGAACCGTCGTGTGTCATTAAAAAATTCAAAAGTGCTTTGACATCAATTTATATATAACGTGGTCGCTGATTCATACCGCATATTTTAACGACAACGACAGATGGCGAGGGCGCAGGGAACTATCACGAAAAGCGGAACCATGGTTTCAAACTAACAATTATTACAAGACACTTATTACGATGGCATTATAAAAATACTTCAATTTATAAAAAAACGGAATTGGGCACATGGCTTGCTTGTTTTTTTCACTTGAATGTCAACCCTTTGCCGTTCAACAAGACTGAAAAGTTGTCATGGGTAATTCCATTGAAATCGCCCTGGCTTCCGGGCTGCTGCAGTGCGCCGTGGTGGGCTACGGATTCTGGCTGACGCGCCGTTTTGGAGTGGCGCGCGTCGGCTGGGCGCTCGTCTTCACCTTTTCATTGCTGGCCCTGCTGCGGGCGTTTCTGGTTCAAGCCAGTATGGAATTTGGGACTAAAATCGACATCCTGTTCGGAGTGATCTCCCTGCTCCTGCTGGTAGGGATGATCCAGGTGGAATATCTTTTGCGGGAACGTCAGCGGGCGGATTTGGCCCGTCAGCGGGCCCAACTGGAGTTGGAAGCCACGGTGGAAAGAAAAACCGCTGAACTGACAAATTTAAACATCGAACTGGAAAATACCGCTGAACGCCTCAAGGTGGAGGTGGCGGAGCGGACAATCCAGCAAGCTCAGGCGGAAAAAACTCACAAGGAAATGCTGATTGTTTCTCGGCAGGCGGGCATGACGGATGTAGCCACGAACGTGCTCCATAACGTCGGCAACGTGCTAAACAGTCTGAATATCTCCGCCTCGCTGGTCGCCAGTCACCTGGAGGAATTCAAGATCGACCGCGTCATCCAGGTGGCGCGACTGATCAACCAGAATTCAGCGAACCTCGGGAGTTTTTTTGCGAATGACCCGAAAGGCAGGCAGGTGCCAGGCTTTTTGACGCAGCTCGGCGAACATCTCGCCAAGGAACAAACGCTATTGCTCAGGGAAATTGAATTTGTCAAATCCAAGATCGAGCACATCAAGGTCATCGTGGCCACCCAGCAGGATTATGGCCGGGTTTCCGGGGTGACGGAAAAAGTCCGGGTGGTTGATCTGGTCGAGGATCTCTTACGGATCCATATCCCGGAATTAGAGGAGCAGGGGATTACCGTCAGGCGGGACTATGCTTCCGATTTGCCGGAGATTCCACTTGAGAAACACAAAGTGCTGCAGATTCTGCTGAACCTTACCGCGAACGCGAAGCACGCCTGTGTGGATGCGGGAAAGGAACCGGGACTGGTGACGGTGCGGGTATCCAACGGCGACGACCGGGTGCGGATTGCCGTCTGCGACAATGGCGTCGGCATTTCCCGGGAAAACCTCAGGAAGATCTTTCATCATGGATTTACGACCCGGAAACAGGGCGGGCACGGATTCGGTTTGCATAGCGGCGCCCTGCTGGCCAAGGAGATTGGTGGCGCGCTAACCGCGCACAGCGAGGGGCCGGGGCGGGGAGCGGTCTTCACCTTGGAATTGCCGGTCCGGACCCGCAGCCAAACCTATGGAAACTGAAGCCATGGTGCACGCCCGGCATATCCTCATCGTGGACGACAACTCCGCGATCCACGAGGACTTTAAAAAAATCCTGAAACGAAAGGATCAGGCGGCGAACGCCTTCGCCAAAGCTGAGGCGAGCCTGTTTGGATCTGTGGAAACCGGGAATTCCACCGGTCAGGATTTGGAGCTGACCCACTCATTTCAGGGGGACGACGCGATTGTGGCAGTGTCCGAGGCGGTCAAAGCCCACCAGCCATATTCCATGGCGTTTGTAGACGTGCGCATGCCGCCGGGCATCGACGGTGTCGAAACCACCCAGCAGCTTTTGAAGATCGATCAGGACCTGCAGATCATCCTGTGCACTGCCTACGCCGATTATTCATGGAAAGACATGCAAGCCCGGCTGGGCGTGACCGACCGGGTGGTCATCCTGAAAAAGCCTTTTGATGCGGTCGAGGTGCTCCAGCTGGTTTGCGCGTTGACGGAGAAATGGAAGCAGGCCAAGCAGTCGCGTTTGAGGGTGCAAGACCTGGAATACAGCGTGAACGAGCGCACGCAAGAACTGGAGGATTACAACCAGCAGCTGCGCTTGGAGATCCGGCAGCGCCAGCTCGCTGAACAGGAACTGCGGGGCACTCAGGAGAAACTCAAACATTTTCTGGCCAACAACCCGGCGGTCTTGTACTCGCTCAAATTCGGCCACGGCCGGCTGATCCCGTCGTGGGTGAGCGACAACTTCACGACATTCACCGGCTACGCGACGCCGGAATGGTATGGCCAGGCAGGGGAGGCAAATTACGTATTGGCCGAAGACCGGAACATTCTAACCGAAAGTTTGTCCACGTTGCTGGCCCGGGATGATGTCAATTTGGAATACCGTATCCGTCGGCGGGACGGGGCGGTGCGCTGGGTGCGTGACGATCGCCAGCTGCTGCGCGACCCGGCCGAACAGCCGGTCGAGGTCATTGGCTGCTGGACGGACATTACCGAGCGCAAACTGCTGGAGGAGCAGCTGCGCCAATCCCAAAAGATGGAGGCATTCGGGCAGCTGGCTGGCGGGGTGGCGCATGATTTCAACAACCTGCTCACCATCATCCAGGGCTACATTTGCCTGATGCAGGCAGAAAATTTGCCGGCCGATAATCTGCAGAATCACTTGTGCGAAATCGCCAAGGCCACGGATCGCGCGGCGAATCTCACGCGGCAATTGCTCACGTTTACCCGGCGACAGATCTTTCAGCCCAAACCGATCGACCTTAATCAGGTGATTGTCGGCACGAGCCAGATGATGCAGAAGCTGGTGGGCGAAAGCATTACCCTGGAAACGAACCTGATGGCGGCCGATATCCGGATCACAGCCGACCAGCACATGCTGGAGCAGATATTGATCAATCTGGCGGCCAACGCGCGCGACGCCATGCCCAGGGGCGGCCAATTGGTCATCGCCACGGCACTAAGTGAATCGGTCCCTGAATCTTCCGTGCGGACGGGTGAAGCCCGGCTGGGGTTGCATGCTTGCTTATCCGTTACCGACACCGGTTCGGGTATCGCCCCGGAACATCTGCCGCGGATCTTTGAGCCTTTCTTCACTACTAAAGAGGTGGGCAAAGGTACCGGGCTCGGGCTGGCCAGTGTTTATGGCATCATCAAGCAACACCAGGGCTGGATTGAGACCGTGAGCAGTGTGGGCAAGGGCACCACGTTTAAAATCTATTTTCCCGCCAGCGCGCGGCCGGTCAACCCCGCGGCGCCCGTACCGCCCGTGCTCCGGGCATCGGGCGGCAGTGAAACGATATTGGTGGTCGAAGATGAGCCGGTGTTGCGTGAATTGTTCGAAATCACGTTGCAGCGTTATGGCTACAAAGTTTACGTTGAAAGCTCCGGCGCTCTGGCGTTTCAATCGTGGCATTCACGGCTGGATGCGATCGACCTGCTGCTCACCGATGTGGTCATGCCTGGCGGGGTTTCCGGCTGGGAACTGGTCAACTCAATGCGCGCACAAAAACCGCATTTAAAGGCCATCTGCATGAGCGGCCATAACGCCGAAATCAACAATCATGCAAATAAAATCCAGCTGCTGGCTAAACCCTTCAGTCCTGAACAGCTGGCCGAAACCGTGCGCGCCTGTCTGGATGATCAACAGCAACGCTGGAAATGGTCTTAACTTAGCCAGGCTCTGTTTCAGACTGTTCCAGCAATTCCGTTGTGGCCGGGACTTCGCCGCAGTTCGGTGGCAAATACTAAAAGCAGGCTCGCACCACGCCGCCATCCACCCGCAGGGCGGCGCCGTTGGTGGCAGATGACAGCGGGCTGGATAGATAAACCACCAGGTGGGCCACTTCTTCGGTCGTCGCGAAGCGCTGGAGCAGCGAGCTCGGCCGCACGCGGGCGAAAAACTCTTTTTCAAATTCTGCGAAGGGTTGCCCGCCGCTCAATTGCTTCACGAATTCATCCACGCCGTCGGAATGCGTGGGCCCGGGCAGCACGGCGTTGACCGTCACCCCGGTGCCGGCGCAGGTCTCGGCTAGGCCGCGGGAGACGGCCAGCTGCGCGGTCTTGGTCGTGCCGTAATGGATCATCTCGGTGGGAATCTGGATGCCGCTTTCGCTGCTGATAAAGAGGATGCGGCCCCAGTTCTTCTTTTTCATGACTGGCAGATAGACGCGGCTCAGGCGAACACCGCTGAGGACGTTCACCTCAAAAAAACGGCGCCAGTCGGCATCCGGTATCTGCTCAAATGGTTTCGGTTCGAAGATGCCAAGGTTGTTCACCAGGATATCCACGGCGGGAAATTGGGCGGCTAGTTTTTCAACGATGGCCGCCTCGGACAGGTCACCCGTGAAGCTTTCAATTTTGGCCGCGGGCACGGAGCGGCCGATTTTGGCCAGCGCATCGCCTACGGATTGTTCCGAGCGGCCATTGACGATGACGGTTGCGCCTTCCCGCGCCAGTCCGGTGGCGATGGCCAGGCCGATGCCTTTGCTGGAACCTGAAATAAGCGCGAGTTTGCCGGTGAGTTGTAAATCCATAGAAGCCAATTTCGCATCGGGCATGGTGATGTCAACCGTTACCGCAAATAGTGCGTCAGAGGCTTTGCAACTGGTGATCCAGACGCTGCGGGGAAACGGGCGCCGCGGTGCCGAGTTCCTGCGCGAACAGCGAGACTTTGAATTCTTCAACCATCCAGCGGAATTCCTGCACGCGCTCGCGCGCCCGGGTGGACTTGGGAGGCTGGTTGGTAAGGTTTTTTAGCGCCACCACATAGGGTTGGATCTGCAGGGCTCGCTCCCGGTCTTTCACGGGATTCAATTTCGCTCGTTCCAAGCGCGTCGTCAGCGCTTTCAGATAACGGGGAAAATGGGCGAGCTGAGTAAAAGAGGTCGTGGCCAGGAAGTTGCGCGGCAGCAACCCTTCCAATTCTTCGGTCCATACGTTCGCGGGTGCTGGTCTCTCTTTGGCGGTGAGGCTCAATTGGCTAAAGTCGGAAAGGGTCTTGGCTTTTGCGGTTGGCTGCACCGCCGCCTGTACGCAGCGCCGCAAAAACTCTTGTCTTAATTTCAAGATGTCTCCGACTCGATCAACCATTTGTTGGGCAAGGCCCGGGATGAGTGATTGCGTTCGTTGCACCGCGGTGCGAAAATTTTCCTCGGTCAAGGCGGGAAAAACTTCAGCCGGCAGAATATGGCGCTTGAGATTTTCAAACGCCCCCTCTTGCAATTCGTCCAGCGGGAACCAACCGGCGGCGAACGCGTCGAAGCGATGCAGTCCGCGCAAATCCCGATGAAGCCAGGCGAATTCCTTGGCCAACGCCAGTCCCACCAGTTTTTGAATGCCGCCGGTGCTGGCTTGACCGGCCGGATCGGCGCTGCGAAACAGGCGCAGGCTCACGCCGTTGTCCTCTGCCGATAAACCGGGCCAGGCAAAGACTGGCACCGGACCGGTTTCGCTGACGGTGATGCGTTCCGGCAGGTCGCCGAATGACCACGCGGTTAAGCCGAATTTTTCCCACTGCCGCGCGACGCTTTGCCAGGCGGAATCGTCGGGTGCGGGCGTGCTTTTGCCTTGGTCCAGTTTTTGCCGGAGTTGGCAGAGATCGCGGCCCGTGCCGAGCGATTTTCGATGGTTGTCGATGACCTCAATGCGGGGGCGCAGATGGGCGGGAATGGTATCTCCCGCCCAGGCGTTCGGCGGGATGGCAACGCCGTAACGTTCACGGACAAATATAGCGAGGTCACGCGGCAGCGACTCGCCGTTTGGTTTAAATTCCCGGAGGATTTCTTCTACCTTTGGCGGGAAGGGCATCAGATCGCGGCGCAGGCTCTTCGGGAGGGCGCGCAGCATTTCGGTGATGAGGCCTTCGCGCAGACCGGGCACGGCCCATTCAACGCTGGCCTGCGAGACGGTTTGCGCAAGGCTGAAACCAAGTTTCACTGTCACTCCATCTTGCTCTTCACCCGGCGTGTAGGCGTAACTGAGGGCGACAGGTTGCCCGCCCAGCGGCACGGTATCGGGAAAAGCTTCGGCGTCGAAACTCAACGGCTGTCCGCCGGTCATATCAGCTTCGGTCGCACAGAGAAATTCCGGACCGCCGGCATCGCGTATTAGCCCGTTTAAATCGTGGACTGAGGAGGCATTCGGGATCTGCCGCGCGTAATATTCAAATAGCCGTTCGTCGAGGTTGGCGAGGTCGTGGCGGCGGACGCGGGTCTGCCAGGTCTCAATTTTCTGCCGAACCTGATGGTTGTGTTCCAGGAAGGCATATTGTGGCGGCAACTCCGGTTGCTTGTCGGCCGCGTGAAGGATGCGGGTGTCATCGCGGTCATTGTCCTCGCCGGTTTCCTTGCGGCGCGTTGGCAGCAGATCATCTGCCACTAGCGCGGAACGGATAAAGATGGCGGTGGCATCCGCCGGGTTGTGGTTGCCATACGCAACCCTTGCCCGGTGGACTTCGAGGCCGTAAAGGGTGATCCGTTCTTCCACCAGCACGCTGCCGGCGGCCACACTCCACTGCGGGTGATGATATGAGGTTTTGCAAAGGTGCGGCGCAAGCCGGATGATCCACAGCGGCTCGATGCCCGCCACGGTGCGCGCGAACAGCTGTGAGGTTTCGACGATTTCGCCGGCCATGATCCACGCCGGTTGCCGGGTCGAGACCGGTTTCGCCGGCGGCCGGCCTTTCGCGGGCACGCCGGGTTTCGGCTGGCGCTCATTCCGGTCAAACAACCCCGAGCCGGGAAACAGGGCCAACAGCCGGTTGCCGGCGCCCTGATACTGGTTCCGTTCCCGGCGCAAGGCGACGTGGCCGAGCAGGCCGGTCAAAACCGAGCGGTGAATCGCCCCGTAATCCGCATTGCTCTCGTTCAATTTGACCACCCCCAAATCTTCCAGCGCGCCGTGCAGTTGCGCGTGCAGATCCTGCCATTCCCGCATCCGCAGATAGGAGAGAAAGTTCGCCTTGCAGAATTTGCGCCGTTGGCCCTGCGTGCGCAAACGTTCCCACTGGTCGTGCACCACGTCCCAGATTTTCAGCAGCGTCAGAAAGTCCGACTGCGGATCGGTGAAACGCCGGTGCGCGGCCGCGGCGGCCTCCGCCTGGTCGAGCGGCCGCTCGCGCGGATCCTGGATGCTCAGGCCGGCGGCGATGATGAGCAGCTCGCGTGTGGCATGCTCATGCTGCGATTGCAGTAGCATCCGGCCGAGCGTCGGGTCGATGGGCAGGCGCGATAGATCCCGGCCGAGTGGGGTGAGTTCGCGTTTTTCGTCCAGGGCGCCAAGCTCCTGCAAAAGTAGGTAGCCGCCTTGCACCGCCGCCGGCGGCGGCGGGTTCACAAACGGAAACGTCGCGATGTCGCCCAGCTGGTACGCCTTCATGCGCAGAATGACCTCGGCGAGATTGGCCCGCTGAATTTCCGGCGCCGTGTAAGGTGGCCGCTGCGCAAAATCCTCCTCGGAATACAGGCGGATGCACACGCCATCCTGCACGCGCCCGCTGCGGCCCTTGCGTTGGTTGGCGCTGCTTTGCGAAACCGGCTCGACCGGCAGGCGCTTCGTCCGGGTGCGCGGATTGTAGCGGCTGATGCGCGCCAGCCCCGAATCAATGACGTAGCGGATGCCCGGGATGGTCAGCGACGTTTCCGCGATGTTGGTGGCGACGACAATCTTGCGCCGGTTGAGCGGGGCAAAAACGCGCTGTTGGTCCGCCGCGCTTAACATGCCGTAGAGCGGTATGATTTCCGCCTCGTGGCCGAATCGGCCGGCGAGCATATCGCCCGTTTCGCGGATGTCGCGTTCGCCGGGCATGAAAATCAGGATGTCGCCGCCGCCCGGCTCGCACAAAGCGGTCTCGGCCGCCCGCACGGCGGCGTCCACATAAGTGATATCGCCGCGCTCTTCGGAATCCCCGTCGAACGGTGCGTATACCACCGTCACCGGATAGAGCCGCCCGGAGACCTCGATGATGGGCGCATCGTTGAAGGCGCGGGAAAACGTCTGTGTGTCAATCGTGGCCGACGTGATGATGAGCTTGAGGTCGTTTCGTTGTCCGAGCAGCGTCTTAAGATAACCGAGGAGGAAATCGATGTTCAGGCTGCGTTCATGCGCCTCGTCAATGATGAGGCAATTGTATTCCGACAACAGCGGATCGCTCTGGGTCTCGGCGAGCAGGATGCCGTCGGTCATCAGCTTGATGTAAGTCTGCGCGCTGCTGCGATCGTCAAAACGAATCGTGCAGCCGACCTCGCGCCCCCAACGCACGCCCAATTCCTCCGCGATGCGCCGGGAAATGGACAAGGCGGCCACTCGGCGCGGCTGCGTGCAGCCGATCTTCGCCTCAATACCCAGGCCCGCCTCGAGACACATCTTGGGAAGTTGCGTGGTCTTGCCGGACCCGGTTTCACCGGCGATGACGACAACCTGATGTGCGCGGATGGCGGCCACAATGTCGTCTTTCCGGGCCGTGATCGGTAGGTCGGGCGGATAGCTGATGGGCGGCGCGTGCAATTTCCGCTGCGCGCGAAGCGTCACCGACGCGCGCACTTGCGTTAGCAGCCGGTCCAAAACTGCGTCATGCTGCCGGGGGTGCAGTTTGTCGCGCAATAAACGGACCATCCGGCCGCCGAGCCTTACCCAGTCGGGCAGCATGGCCTGGGGCAGGAGCTGGCGAATCTCTTCAACACGGGCGTCTTTCATGGCCGGAGCTGACCAGGATAGCCGATCCCGGGCGGCCTGCCAATTCTCTTGGGTGCAAATTTTTTCATCCGGTCCCTTTGTCTTTCTGCACCTGGAAGATTTCCCTCGATTCCGTTTTACACCGCGGTTCCCCTGCGCTAAACCATCCGGCCGTTAAATCGCCTGGTACTTGAGCCCGGTCAATTTTCCCTCTATGAAAGAAAAGAAGTCGACGAAGTCAAAGCGTGACGAACAAGTCCGGCTGCTAGAGTTGCTCCGCAGCATATTGCCCAAGGTGGCCCCCGACCCGGCGTTGGCGGACCGGATTTATCATGCCTTTGAGGCGGAGTTGCGGGCCAAAAACCGCGTTCAATCGTTCGAAAAATTTTGTGAGCGTATTGAGTTGCCGGATTTGGAAGCCAAGTCACTTAATGAGGTCAAGCTGCAACTCGCCGCCGGTTTTGGCGACGCCGATCTGGAGATTGAGCCCCATGAAAGCGGCGAGTCATTGAAGGTCGGGGTGTCGCTTCCGGACGGAACCCAGTTGCGCAGCCGAATCCTCGTGCGGCCTCCGGCGGCGGATCGTGGCGACGAGCCGGAAGTCACTTTGAAATTTGTTTCCTTCCCCGTTAGCTTGTCGGGCGATCCGGAATTGATCTGGGCCCTGGGCAAGCGGGAAAACATGACCGGCGAGGAGGCGGGCATCGCCCTGCATAAAATCGAGGAAGAATTCTGGGCATCCAAAACGGGGCAGATATTAATCCGTGACCGGGTTGATCGCAGCTTCCCGGAGTTCCTGGCGCGCGTGCCGGCCGGAATGCTGGCGGATTCCGGACTAAAACGGCATTACAAAATGCCCGAGCCCGTGAAGATATTGCGCGGCGCTTCAAAACAAAAATGAGCTTCCGGGTTGTGGTCAGCCGGAAATTGCCAAAATATATTGCCCCCCGCGCTTGACCGGGTATCGTCTGTCCGTAAGGCGCTGGGGTCCGGCAAAGACCTCGGGATTACTCATTGTCCCTTTACCACCCGGGCAATGGTCGCCCCTTGGAATCTAAAGCGTGGCTGGTCCGTTTCAATTTTCTACCGTTGAGCTAGGGTGAGTGTACGCAATAGAAGCGGCTTACGGAAACCGCTGCCTGAAGGTCCGTGAATTGAAACTGACCGGAACCGGCGGGTGATTCAAAAGCCAGACCAAGGTTCGACCAGGCATTGAACGGGGTGGCGACGTTGGTCGTGGCAAGTATGGTAAAACTCCCCCCGGGAATATTCGTAAAGACCAAATGGAATGCCCCGTTGACCAGCCGGGCCAGACCGGTGATTTTGGCTACGCTGTTTGTGGTGCTGCTGAGTATAACCGATCCCAGACTGGCTGCGGTCGCCGGATTGGCATCCGGACCGTAGGTATCAAATCCATACTGAACATGGTCGGCGGGCGCGGTGCTCGCGAGGCTCAGTTTAAATGCCTTTCCTGTGGTGAGTGGCACGGTTGCTGTTTGAACCAGAATCGAGTAATCGGCATTAAAGTCCCGTATGAAAGCCATCGAAGTGTATGGGGCGATCAGGGTATTTGAGCGGCAATAACCCGTGAACACCATCCCCTCTCCAGCCAAACCAGGATCCTCCACGTAAAAATTAGCATCCACGTTCCTGGATCCGGTGCCGTCAGGATTCACCCAGTTGGTATCGCCCGGGCTGTAAAGGCTGATATTTGGCGATAGCCCCAGCGAATTGCCATTGAACCCGGCCGGCAAACTGGGGGTGTCAGAGCCGTAACCGGTGATATAATTCCCGCCCAAATCAAAGATGTTGATATAGCCGATCCAATCGCTTGCGGGATTCACGTTGACGTTGGCCGTTGGCTGCGGTGGGCCCAGCGAAGTGCTGAGGCCAAAGACCGCCAGGGCGTGCTGGGTGCCGACGTAGACTTTGCCATTGGCAACCGTGGGCACGGCAAATTTGACGCCGCTGCCCGGAACGTCCCGCGACCCGGCGGCGCTGCTGTTGTAAAGTTCCTGCGCCAGATTCGTGGCGTTGTAAGCCCGGAGCACCGCTGACCCATGGTTTTGTATTACCCATACAATGCCATTGCTCGATCCGTTGGCTGAGACGCTGGGTGTGGCTCCCGGAAACCCCAGCACCGTGGAACCTTGTGAGGTGGGCGTGGCCGTGATGCTTGCGTTGCTGATGGCAAATGCTTTCAACTCATCACCCGCACCTCCATAATAAATCGTATTATTAAAGTAGGCGGGCGTGTCAAAGCTGCCTTCACCGCCGATGGCACCGATCAGCGATTGCACAAGCTGGCCGTCGCTGCTGGAATTGAATTGCCCCAGGTTGTCCCGGTCCATCAGGTAGATGGTTCCCTGTTTGCCGGCTGCGACCAACAAATGCGGATGGATCAGGCTGCCGGCGGCATCGGGCAGCAGCATCTCACCTCCGGAGCCAAAGTCAAGGTCGTCAGCCGCGAGGGTGGTCTGATTATAAGGGGTAAAATAGTCGGCTGCTTTAAGACCGTTGGTTGTGGAAAACCGGATCGTGCTGTCGCCGTATTCTGTGCCCCCGCTCACGTTCGCGTTGAAACTGCCATTGCCGACGATGACGTAGAGATTGGTTTGCGCATCGGCGGCCAGTCCGTCCCCGGCCATCCAAATGCCGCCCTCACCCGCATTGTTCCCGAAATCGGTGACCGTGCTATTGGGCGTTGAGTTGAAAACACAATTGGTTACTGACACCAGGTTCGTTGCATTAAAACCGATGATCCATCCGTGATAGGGATCCGTATCTGCGTAGCTGGAATAAGCGGCATACAAAATGCCACCCGCTAAGGTCAGTGCCGGGCGTTGGAGCTGCTGTTCGGGGTTGAATGTTACCGCCCCATTGGAACTATCCACCCCGTTGCCTGGCACTGCAGCGCTGACCAGCACCGGACTGAACGATTTTTCGCGTCCATCCGCAAGATTAAGCGCGTGAATCCGGTGAAAATATGAGGTCCCCTCATGGGTGAATGCATCCACATAAAGGGTGTCGGACGCCAGATCAATCACCGGGGTGCTTGTAATACCCACTTCCGGATAGACGTCGGTATAGGGGCCATAACGGTTGCCAAAATCATTGTTGGGGGTAACGGCGGACGTCTCCAGGCTGGTCTGCCAGATCAGGCCGCTGCCTGGTCCGGCGACGCTATTGGCGTCGAACGCGTAAACACTGTCATGCTCGGTGGCCACAAAAACCACATCATGCACCCCGTAGCCGGGTATGCTCAGGTTGGTCACCACCAAAGGTTGGGCATATATATAGCCATCGACAGGCTGGCTGAAGAGTTTGCCAAAGTTCGTTGAAGCAACATTCGCCGGTGTCAAGACTATCTCGTTGGTGTTCTGGCCGGTACGCGCGAGGTCATTGTGATAAGTCAGCACGTTTTGGGCGCCGGAATTTGTCATAAGCAAGGTAATGATCGCGCCGGCGAGAAAGCCATAATTCAGAATTTTCATGGATGGATTTTCAGATTACAAATAAACGTGCCCCTTGGTCGGATCACAAGTGGACATAATACATCAGGTTTCCGCCAACGCAAATCAGTTTCTGATGAATAATTATTCAAGTGCCTTAGCAACAAAGATTACTGCTGAAATTGTAGCTCATAAAAATAATTGATCGGGCAAAATTTTAATCCGGCAGCCTGTTTAAAGTCATAAATATTAGGAAATGTGCTGTTAGTGCAAATTCCGCCCTCAGGATCTTTATTCAACTGGAGAATAATCTCCGGCTGTTGGTTGAATTGGAACGCGGTCAGCCGGGGGATGGCGGAGATTTCGAAATTCAGTGCGGGCGGCGAATCGCCGGAAATCTCGTGAGCGCATTATTTGCTTGTCGAAAACGGGTTGTTTCGATAATTCCATCCGGTATTAAATAGGCCATGAGCAAAAAAATTCTATTCGTGGATGACGACGTCGGCTTGCTCGATATGATTAAAATATTGCTGGAGCAGGCTGGCTACGCGGCGGTGACCGCAAAAAATGTCGATGAGGCCCTCAGGGTAGCAGAGGGAATTTCGTTTGGGGCGCTGGTGATCGACGTGAATCTGGCCGGTGACAGCGGCGTGATGTTGATGAATTTCATGATGCACAATCATCAGGGGGTGCCGGTCATTCTCTACTCGGGCGGTGAGCACGATAAATCCAGCGTGGACAAACTACTTGCCCTCGGCGCCATTCAATATATCAAAAAATGCAACGGTTCAGAATTGGTCGCGGCCGTTAGGCAGGTGTGCCCTCCGGACTGATGCCCTCAGTTCGGCTTCCGTTCCGGGAGCGATTTTGACTATGCAAACTGTATCTCCTGAATTCGAATGACTTCCCAGTCGTAGGAGTTCGTTGTGAGCACATCGCAGGGACTGAAATACATGTGTTTTACTTGAAAAGACCACCGATCGGGGTTTTGTCCGGGTTCGCTTGCCTGAGGTGATTGCCCGGTGCTCGTCGTTTATGAACGGTTTATTGGCCTCTCA
>CAIJNQ010000030.1 GCA_903822015.1 uncultured Verrucomicrobia subdivision 3 bacterium
AGGATGGTCTCCGTGCCCCCGCGTACGGCAATTTTGGGAGCGGGCTTGGCCGGTTCCATTTCAGCCTGTCCCAGGTAGGGTATGTAGATCCGAAAGGTGGTCCCTTTGCCGACCGCGCTTTCAACTTCGATCCAGCCTTGATGTTGTTTGACGATGCCGTAAACGGTGGCCAGCCCCAGGCCGGTGCCCTTGCCGATCTCTTTGGTCGTAAAAAACGGTTCAAAGATGCGCGTCAGATTCTCCGGCGGTATCCCGCAACCGGAATCGGATTTGCTGACACAGACAAAGCGACCCACCCGCGCTTCCGGCTGCCGCTGCACATGCGCCTCATCCACCTCTGCCAACGCGATGCGGATGGCCAGCTGGCCGCCCCGCGGCATGGCATCCCGGGCGTTGACGGCCAGGTTCAGCAGCACTTGTTCCATCATCCCGGCGTCGGCCTCGACCGTCGCGGGCGTCGGGGAATAATTCAGCTGCAGCGCGACATCTTCGCCCAGCAGCCGGCCCAGCATGTCACTCATGTTGCCCACCGTCTTGTTCAGGTCCAGATGTTTGGGCTGGATGAGTTGCCGGCGGCTGAACGCCAGCAGCTGGCGCGTCAGCCCGGCGGCCCGCTCGGCGGCCTGCGTGATTTGCCCGGCGGATCGCGCGGCCGTCTCGTCCAGCCGGGACATCCCTAGCAGCGATGCGTGCCCGTGGATTACCGTGAGAATGTTGTTAAAATCGTGGGCGACCCCGCCGGCGAGCTGGCCGATGGCCTCCATTTTCTGCGACTGGCGGAACTGTTCCTCCAACCGGCGCTGGGCCGTGACGTTGCGGAACAGGCTTAACTGGAGCGATGTCCGGCCGTGCACTTCCACAAACGAATGCGTGATCTCCAGGGTCACCACCTGGCCGTTGTGCAGCGTGTATTGCCGTTCGGATTTCGGCTCGGTGATCCGGTCGCGAAATTGTTCCCGCCGCTGCTTCATCAGGTCTAAGGGACTTTCCGACGCGGCAAAGATGATGGTGAACGGTTGCCCCTCCAGCGCCGCCGCGGCCATGCCCACCAGCTTGCAATAGGCGCTGTTCACGGCGATGACGATGCCGTTCTCATCCGTCAGCCGCATGCCGTCCACGGAATTATCCCACACGGACCGAAAGAGCATCTCCGAGCTTTGCAGGGCGGTCTCCGCCGTCCGGCGCTGGGTGATGTCGCGGACATGCAGCAACAGGGCGGATTTGCCGTTGTATTCCACGCGCCCGGCCCGCACTTCAATGGGTATGACCCGGCCGTCGGCCAGGACGCTTTCGTCCTCCACCCAGGATAATTTCCCCGCCGCCAGCTTTTGAAAATTAAGGCGGGCCGACGCGCGGCGGGATTCCGGCAGCAGATCTTCCACCGCGTTTTTGCCGATGAGTTGCTCCCGGGGCAGCCCGTGCAGCACGCAGCCGGCCAGGTTCACATCCAGGATTTTCCCGGTCAGATCTTCGACCAGAATGGCATCCGGCGAATTTTCAAACAGGTCGCGGAAACGCTGTTCCGTCTGGCGCAACCGGCCTTCGGCGCGGACCCGTTCCAGCGCGCCGCTGCACTGGTCGGCCAGGGTCTGCAGCACCTCCAGATCGCTGCGCGTGTAGGAACCGGGCGTGTGGTTCCGCACAAACAATATGCCGATGACTTGTTCCCCCTTCAGGATGGGCGCGAGCATCGTCGCCGCGGCATGATCCCTGGCTTCGGCCGGCGAAAGCAGTTCCGCGCCCCGTTCCACCACCCGGTGGATGAGGGCGTTCGCCGTCTTCGGCTGGAGCGCCGGCGGGATTTCCACCCGCTGCCCCTCCACCGTGGTGATGTTGAGCAGCGAAAAAACCTCGTCGCTCTCGGCAAAATATAAATCCAGGGCGAAATCATCCCATTTGAACAGGTCATCCGCCGCCTCACAGATGATCATGGCCGAGGCCGTGGTATTGTTGACCGAGCTCAACCGGTGGCCCAGCTTGGAAAAAATATGGTTGCGATTCTCCATCCGCCGCCGCTCGGTCACATCGGTGGCCATCGTCAACGCCGCGAAACGGTTGCCGAACGCCATCGGACTCCAGACGACTTCCACATCCACCAGGCTGCCGTTCTTGCGGCGCTGCCGCCAGACGATGCCGTGGTCCGTGCCGCCGGCCGCCGGCTTGGGCTGGCCGCTTTTTTCCGGCTGGCGGATGTCCCGCAGGGTCATCTTCAGAAACTCCTCCCGCGTATAGCCGTAAAATTGAATCGTCGCGTTGTTGACCTCCAGAAACCGGAGCGTCTCCAGGTCGAAGACCCACATCGGGTTCGGATTGCCTTGAAAGAGCAGGCGGTACTGTTTCTCGCTCGATCGCAAGTCCTCTTCCGCCTGCCAGCGGCTGCTCACATCGCGGCAATGCGCCACCCAGCCGCCAATGTCCGGATCGTCAAATCGGTTCTGGCAATCCGCTTCATGGCGGTGCCACCCGCCGTTCTTGTGCTGGTAGCGATATTGCACCCAGACGTGCTGGCTTGGCTGATCCAGGATCTTTTGCAGGGACTGGCTCACCTGCGGCACGTCGTCCGGATGCACGCGCGCCAGCGCTTTTTGCCCGATCAACTCGGACGGGGCATACCCCATGACATGGTGGACCGATGGACTGACGTAAACATAGGTCTGGTGCCGGTCCAGAATCGCCACCACATCCAGCGAATTCTCAGTCAGCGTCCGGAAATATTTTTCGCGGCGGACCAGCTCCGCTTCCGTCTTGAGCAGCTTGGCGCGTTCCCCCGCCTCCTGCACCGCCCGCTGGACCGCCGAGGGCAGCCGGTCGGGCTGCTGTTTGAGCACATAATCCGTTGCCCCGGCCTTCAGGCTTTCTATCGCCGCCTGCTCGCCGATCGTGCCGGATACCAGGATGAACGGCGTCTGCGGAAATTTTTCCTTCGCCATGGCCATCGCGTCCAGGCCGTTGAACGATGGCAGGTGATAATCCGATATGATGAGGTCAAATCCGCCGGCCTCCAAAGCCTCGGCAAAGGCCGCGCGGTCGCCCACGCGTTTGACTTGGGCGTCCACGCCGCCCTGCTCCAGCAGGGAGCAGACCAGCTCGGCAAAATCCGGCTCGTCCTCTAAATGTAGAATGTTCAGGCGTTTGCTCATGGCCTCACGGTTGACCTGTTGAGTCAGGAAAAACAGCAAGTGTTGCGCCATAACTGGCAAACCAACCCCGTTAAAGTAAAGCGGGATCTGCCGGCTTTCGCGGTTGACATTCGCCCGCTTTTGGCTAGATTCTCCGCCCTTTTACGTCGAAAATTAATTAATTTATGCCGAACACCAAATCAGCCGAACGCCGCATGCGCGGCAATGAACGCAAGCACCAGCACAACCGCAGCATCAAGTCCAACCTCCGCGGCGTGGAAAAAGATTACCGCGCCCTCATCGCCGCCGGTAAAAAAGACGAGGCCAAAAAAGCCCTGCCCGGCGTCCATTCGGTCCTCGACAAAGCGGTCAAGTCCGGCGTCCTCACCCGCCCCACGGTCAACCGGAAAAAATCCCGGCTGGCGGCGGCTTTGAATTGATTGCTTCCGGATGATCTTCGGGGCCGGGATTGCCAAATCCCGGCCTTTTTGTTCACCGGCCGGAAGCCGGAAACAATTCCGACCGCAGCAGCCCAATTTTCGCCAGCCGGTATCTCAGGCCGACGTTCAGGCAGCCGAAGCCGTATTTCACGCTCCGCCGGAAATTGATGGAGGAGGCCTCCTTGAAATATTTCGTCGGGCAGCTCACCTCGCCGATCGTGAATCCATGCCAGAAGATCTGCCCGAGCATCTGGTTGTCGAACACAAAGTCGTCGGAATTTTTCGACAGGTCTAACTTCTTCAAAACTTCGCTCGCAAACGCCCGGTAGCCGGTGTGGTATTCCGACAGCTTGGCGCCCAGTAACACATTCTCCGCCGCCGTCAGAAACCGGTTCGCCACGTATTTCCACGTCGGCATGCCGCCTTGCAGGGAATAGCCGCCCAGAATGCGGCTGGCCAGCACGCACGGATGCAGGCCGTTGGCGATCATCGAGGCCATCGCCGGAATCAGCATCGGCGTGTATTGATAATCCGGATGCACCATGATGACAATATCCGCGCCGGCTTCGAGCGCGAGCCGGTAGCACGTCTTCTGGTTGCCGCCGTAGCCGGTGTTTTTCTCGTGCACATGAACGCGCACGCCCGGCAGCTTCGACGCCACCTGCACCGTGTTATCCCGGCTGCGGTCGTCCACCAGGATGATTTCATCCACCATGCCCTGCTGATGAACCTCCTCCACGGTCTGGGTGACGGTTTTGGCGGCATTGTAGGCCGGCATGACCACGACAATTTTCTTTCCGTTGTACATAATTTGCTTCTGAAATCCGGCGAATCCTGCCTAATCGGATTCAAGTTGGAAATGAAAAAGCGCCGAGGCGGCGATTTCCCCACGGTGGGGCCTTGGCAAATTGGAATTCTTCCCGGTCCTGCGGCCGTCATCCACCGGGCATTGAACAATTCGTTGTGTTTTTCGTCTATATCCCGTCGGCTGGAAAGGGGTTCGCCATTTTTTTATACAAATCGGGCGGCACCGGTGTCTATCTGGCGAAGCCGTGAACGATGACATGCATTTAAACTGGTTCCATGACCTCTACCTCGCCAAAGCGCCGGGGCTGATCCTTTACGGGCGCGCGCTGGGTTTGAGCCACGGCGAAGCGGAGGATGTTCTCCAGGAAACCTTCCTGGCACTGATGCAAAAACCCGCCCCGCCCCGTGAGCCGGAACATTATTGCCTGCGCAGTTTCCGGAACCGCGCCTTGAATTATAAACGGTCGCTGTGGCGGCGGCTGACCCGCGAATTGGAATCACAACGCTGGTTTGAGCGTTCGCCCGGGGAGGATCCCGCGGAACGCGAAGCCATGCGGTGCCTGGCCGGTTTGCCCGTGGAACAGCGCGAAGCCGTCGTTCTGAAAATCTGGAATCAATACACTTTCGAGGAAATCGGCGGGCTCCTGGATATTTCCCCGCATACGGCGGCAGGCCGTTATCGTTATGGATTGCAAAAAATAAAAAATCAACTAGAGGGTTTGGCATATGAAAGAGAAGGAATGGTTGGAGATCCGCTTGCGTTCCTGGCAGCCGCGTCGCCCTTCGGCGAGGCTTGAGCGCCGCCTGTTTGCCGCGCCGGTTAGTCTCATGCCGAAGCTGGCTTGGATGGTGGGCTCACTGGCCCCGGCCATGGCCTGCGTGGTGCTCACCTTCTCCAGCCTGAATGCGGGGTATTCCCGCCCCGGCTTGCGCCACGAACCCATGGTCGCCCTGATTTTAAGCAACCAGAGCTACTCCGCTTATGCCTCGGACAACTTCCGGGGAGCGCAAAACAACCTGTCCGCCGTCACTTTTGATTGGACAAATCATGGCGTTTCCCCTTCTAGTATGGCTCCTTTTTGACCTAACAAGCTGAATTGACCCGGATTTTTACACATGAGCAAAGATAAATTGAAAGAGCAGAATGCAAAAGCGGCGGTAGCCAAGGCCCCGGTTGTGAAACCGGCCCCCATAAAAGTACCCCCCTTGTTCCGGAGAATTGACTGGCTGGTTCTGGGCCTCACTTTCGCGATCGTTTGGACGGCTTACCTGCTCACGCTCGCGCCGGAACTGACGCTGGAGGACTGCGGCGAATTGTGCACGGCGTCCTTCTATGCTGGCATACCCCACCCGCCCGGCTATCCCTTCTGGACCCTCTATTCCTGGTTATGGACAGCCGTCGTGCCGTTCGGCAATATCGCCTGGCGCGTTGAGCTCGGCGAATCGTTCGCCGCCGCCATGGCCTGCGGTCTCGTCGGCTTCATGGTCTCGCGCGGCGGCAGCATGCTCATCGAGGGTATCGAGGAGTTGAAAAACATGCCGCGCCAATGGGAAAACGCCATCTGCATCGTCACCGGCACGGTCGCCGGATTGATGATGGGCTTCGACGGCTTTCTCTGGAAGGAATCGGTCGTCATCAACCGCATTTCCCCGTTCGACGTCCCGTGGTTGATGGTCGTGGCGCTCTGCCTGATGCGCTGGATCTATGCCCCGCATCAAAGACGCTATCTCTATATCGGCATGTTCTTCTTCGGCCTGTGCGCGACCATTCACCAGACCATGCTGGTCGCGGCCATGGGGATTGAAATCTGCATCGCCTTCGCCCTCCCGCGCCTGGGGCGCGATCTGTTCCTCGGCAACAGTATCATGTATGCGCTCGGCCTCATCGGCATGACCACCGGCAAGGTGCCCGCCCTGAATGATTTGAGCCCGATGTTCATCGGTATTTTCCATGTCGTCGGACTTGGTTCCATTTCGGCGATGATCTGGTTGTCGCTGAAAACCAAAGCCATCGGCAACGAATGGAAGGCCGTTCTTTTCATGGGCCTGCTCTGGCTGGCCGGCGCCTCGTTTTATTTATACGAGCCGATTTCCGGCATGACCTGTCCCCCCATGCAATGGGGCTATCCGCGCACGGTCGAGGGCTTTTTCCATGCCCTGTCCCGCGGCCAGTATGAAAAGGCCAATCCGACGGACATCGTTCACGACCCGATGCGTTTCATTATGCAATTGGGCTTGCTGCTGGGCGGACTTGCGGAATCCTACAGTTGGGTCGCCATTTTCATCGCCCTGCTGCCGTTCCTGTTCATCTTCAAGATGAAAAGCCGCGAACGCTCCTGGATCATCGGCCTGGCGGCCATTTATCTCTGTGTCGGCGTCCTGTTGACGATCATCATGAACACCACGCCCGACCGCCAGTCGGCCGATGAAAACAAGGCGTTCTTCACCGCCTCGCATGGCATCGTCGCCATCCTCATTGGCTACGGTCTCGCTCTGCTGGCGGCTTATGTGGCCACGCATTACCAGAATTTCCGGCGCTGGGGTTTGTTGGGTGGGGGCATTGCCGTGGTTCTGGCGATGTATTGCCTCGTCGTCGCGACCGGCAAACTTTATTTCGGTCCGGCCGGGCAGATCAGCGTCTTCGAACTTCCTCACTGGATCGCCCAGGCCTTCTCCAAGGATCAATACGCCCTGCCGGTCTTTGCCAACCTCATCCTCCTGGCCATTCCGATCATTTTCCTGGTTGCGCTGCTGGTCTATCGCCAGCGCGGACCCGTCTTGATTTTGCTCTGCCTGCTCACGGCCCTGCCCGTGTGGTCGGCCATGTCCCACTGGTACAAGAGCGAACAGCGCAACCACTGGTTCGGCTACTGGTTCGGCCACGATATGTTCACGCCCCCCTATGACATCTATCCGGAAATGGCGCGCAACACGATCCTCTTCGGCGGCACCGACCCCGGCCGGTTCTGCCCGACTTACATGATTTTCTGTGAGAGCTTCATTCCGCATCGCTGCCAGCCGTATCTCGATCAAAAATTTGACCGGCGCGATGTGTATCTCATCACCCAGAACGCCTTGGCTGACGGAACCTATCTGGATTATCTCCGCTCCCAATACAATCGCAGCCAGCAACAGGACCCCCCGTTCTTCCGGGAATTTTTCAAATACGTCCTGGGCATCCCCCTGGGTGAAAACAGTCCCGTGGTCCGGGCCATTTCCGAGGCTTCCTACCATGTTCTCGATGTGCCCTTCACTAAATTTGGCGCGAAAGTTGAAGCCCGCCGGCGCGCGGAGGGCGTTTATCCGTCCGCAGAAATCTACATTCCGTCGCCCGAAGATTCCCAGGCCTGCTTCCAGCAATACACCGAGGATGTCGCCCGCCGCCAGCAACTCGGCCAGCTCAAGCCCGGCGAGGATGTGCACAATGACAATGGCCGCGTGCAGGTGTCCGGCCAGGTTGCGGTCATGATGATCAATGGCCTCCTGTGCAAGGTCATCTTCGATCACAACCCCACCAACGAGTTTTACGTCGAGGAAAGTTTCCCCCTGGACTGGATGTATCCCTACGAAACTCCGTCGGGCATCATCATGAAAGTCAACCGTAATCCGGTGCCGTCATTGACCAATGACATCTTCGTCAAAGATCATGAATTCTGGAGCAAATATTCGGACCGGCTCATCGGGAACTGGATTACCTATGACACCACCGTCAAGGAGATTGCCGACTTCGCCGAGAAACTGTATATCGGCAACAATTACGCCGGATTCAAGGGCGACCGCCGGTTCATCCGTGATGACGGCGGGCAGAAAGCCTTTTCCAAGCTCCGCAGTTCCATCGCCGGCATGTATGCCTGGCGCCTGGGCCGGGATTGTCCGCCCGAATTTGCCCCGAAAAACAATGCCGATTTGCAGGCCCTGGTGCGGGAAACCGATTTCGCCTTCAAGCAGGCGTTCGCCTTCTGCCCCTACAGCCCGGAAGCGGTTTTCCGTTACGTCAATTTCCTGTTGCAGTTCAACCGCCTGGATGACGCCCTGATTGTCGCCCAAACCTGCTTGAAACTGGATCCCTTCAATGAGCAGGTCAAAAACCTGATCCACCAGTTGCAGGAATTCAAGGCGCAATCGGCTTCCCGCGGCCAGTTTCAGGATCAATTGCAGAAACTCCAGGTCGAAGCCGCCGCCCATCCGACCAATTTCCAGAATATCCTCTCCCTGGGCAGCCTCTATAACCAAATGCAGGACACCAACCGCGCGTTTGCCCTGTTCAATCAGGCCGCCGGCTTGTTTGATCAGGAACTGGCCAACCCCGCCATCAAGAGCGAGAATGTTCTGGCCATGGCGCAAATCTCGGCCGCCCTCGGCAATCTCACCAAACTTGAGGCCGTTTTGAAAAAACTGGTCGCCCTTAACCCCAACCAGCCCGAGGCGCGCTATGACTTGGCCGCGCTGGAGGCCATTTCCGGCAAAACCGATGCCGCGCTCAGTGATCTCCGCGCCAGTGTCGATTTGAGTTCCAAACGGGTTCTGTCCAATCCCGGCGCTCGCAACATGCTCATCGAGGCCCGCAGCGACCCGCGTTTCAATTCCCTCCGCGCTCTGCCGGAATTCCAGAAAATCATCCCGGCAAACTGATTGCCCCTTTCGCCGGATTGAACCGGCGCTCCGTTTTTCGCCTCGGCCGGTTCCGGCCGGTGACGGAGTGTCTTCGTATCTCATAAATACCCCGAAAGCGGATTGGGTCAGATACTGGCATTCTTGATGCTTGATAAACCTGAATGAGATGGTTTGCTGGGCGGTTCATTCCGGATTGCTCCCGTCACACCATTTGAACCGTCTAGATATCATGCGTATAACGGGTTACATCCTGCTTTTGTTCGGTTTCCTGTGGCTCGCGTTGGGGTGCGCGGGTTCGGTGGATACCATCACCCGTTCCATTGGCGTCCAGCACGGCAAAAAATATCCGGATTTTGCCAGTTATACGGGTAGTGAAGTCCGTGAAGCCATCGAGAGCGCCTTGGGCGAATGTCGCGACCGGACCCGGGGCGTCACGCTTCCGGCCGCGTTGCTGGTGATCGGTGGTATTTTACTCGATCTTGGCGGCCGGCGGGCCTCTGGCAAACCTGCGTCGGAAACCACTTCTCTGGAAGGCCCAGTGGAACTGATCGACGGCCGGCTGACGGTCCGGATTCCCCTCGCGGTCGGCGGCGACCGGCTGGCTCCGTATGCCCGGGGCATGGGGAAAATTGACGGGGAATACTTGAATGTGACCATCCCTCAGCGCCTGGCCCGCAAGTTAAAGATAACCGAAGGGAGCCGCATCGCCGTGGACAATCAAAAGGGAAAATTCAACATTTCCGCCTTCCCGGAGCCCGCCCTATCGACCTAGAGCGTTGACGGAAAAGATATAGCGATGGGCAGCGAGGATTTTTGATTTTTGGCGGGGCTTCCATGAAGCCGCAGGTTGAGGTTTCTTCGATTTAATGGAAATGCTCTAATTCTCGCGCTTGCCCGACATTCACCCGCGGTTCACCATAGATCCGTGGAACCGTCATCCCAACCGCCCCCGGCCTCGCCAGCCGCCTTCCGGCTGATACCCGCGCTCACCCGCCGTCAGGCAATGGATTGGAGCCTCGTTCTGGCCAGTCAGGGAATCGAGCACATCGTTAACCGGGATGACGTGGCCGGCTGGACTCTATCCGTTTCGGCGACAGACCAGGACCGGGCGCTCGCGGAAATACATCAATACCGCCTGGAAAACCGCAACTGGAGATGGCGCCGGCCGGTGTTCCAGCCGGGTTTGTTCTTCGACTGGAGCAGCGGAGCCTGGGTGTTGCTGAACATTTTCTTTTACTGGTGCAGCGAAACCCGCACCAATCTGCGGGTCAATGGAGCAATGGATAATATGGCGCTGACGAATGGCGAATGGTGGCGCTTGTTTACGGCGACCTGGCTGCATGCCGACCTCGCGCATCTGGCGATGAACGCGGTGTTCGGTTTTTTGTTTCTGGGTTTGGTCATGGGCCGATACGGCCCCGGGATCGGTTTGCTGGCCGCTTATCTGGCGGGCGCAGGCGGCAATGTTTTGACTTGGTTGGTTTATGACGAAACTCATCGGGGACTCGGCGCCTCGGGCATTGTGATGGGAGCGCTGGGTTTGCTGACCGTCCAGTCGGTGAGCCTGCTGCAACGGCGAAATGCCAATACCTACAGGCTTTTCGCCAGCGGTATTATGGCGGGTGTGCTATTGTTTGTGCTGCTCGGCTTCAGTCCGGAAGCGGATGTGATTGCCCACCTCGGCGGGTTCATCACCGGCCTGATCATCGGATCGCCTTTGATTCTGGCCCCCCGCCTCGCCCGCCAGCCGCCGGTAAACCTTGCGGCCGGGATCGGGTTTGCGATTCTCGTCCTGCTGCCCTGGTGGTTTTGCCTTGCCCATACGGGCGTTCATCTTTCTTCTCCCTGGCCGCGATAAACGGTAAAGTTCGTGCCCGGTGAGCACCACGCTTTACGATTTGATCCCGCGCGACGGGCAAGCAAGCAATGAAATGTTGCTGGGACGTTTTCTCGACTATGCCGAAGCGCGGCGGCTCCAACTGTATCCGGCCCAGGAGGCGGCCATCCTGGAATTGTTCGAGGAGAAGAATGTCATTCTCAACACGCCGACCGGTTCTGGCAAATCGCTGGTGGCCTCGGCCCTGCATTTTCAAGCCATCGCCCGGGGGCGGCGCTCGGTTTACACCTGTCCGATCAAAGCCCTGGTGAACGAAAAGTTCATGGCGCTGTGCCGCGAGTTCGGCCCGGACAATGTCGGTCTCGCCACCGGCGATGCCTCGGTGAACCGCGACGCGCCTATCCTCTGCTGCACGGCGGAAATTCTGGCGAACATCGCGCTGCGCGAAGGCGCGGCGGCCAACGTCCGGGATGTGGTCATGGATGAATTTCATTATTATGCCGACCGCGAGCGCGGCGTGGCGTGGCAGGTGCCTTTGTTGACCCTGCCGCAGTCGCGCTTCCTCCTGATGTCCGCTACGCTGGGCGACCCGGCGTTTTTCGAAACGGAGCTGACGCGGCTTACGGGCCGCCCCACGGCCACCGTCTCTTCCACGGATCGGCCGGTGCCGCTGGCCAATGAATATTCAGAAATGCCGCTGGCGAAAACTTTGGAAAGCCTCGTCTCCGGCGGCCGCGCGCCGGTATATGTCGTGCATTTCACTCAATTGGATGCGGCGGAAAGCGCGCAGGATTTCACCAGCATCAACGTTTGCACGCGCGAGGAAAAGGCGGCCATCGCCGGCATGCTGGAAAATTTCAAGTTCACCAGTCCCTACGGCCCGGAGATCAGGAAGTGGTTGCGGCACGGCATCGGTTTGCATCACGCGGGGCTGCTGCCGAAATATCGCATCCTCGTTGAGCAGCTGGCGCAAAAGGGATTGCTCAAGGTCATCTGCGGCACCGATACCTTGGGCGTGGGTATTAACGTGCCGATCCGCACGGTGCTCTTCACGCGGCTGTGTAAGTTTGACGGCCAGAAAACGGGCATCCTGAGCGCGCGGGATTTTCACCAGATCGGCGGCCGGGCCGGGCGCAAAGGTTTTGACGACCAGGGCTGGGTGGTCGCGCAGGCCCCGGAGCACGTCATCGAAAATCTCAAGCTCGCGGAAAAATCGGCGCGCGACGGCCGGAAAACGGTGAAGCGCCAGCCGCCCGAGAAGAACTTCGTCAACTGGGACAAGAACACCTTCTCGCGCCTCATCGCCCTGCCGCCGGAAAAACTGACGTCCCGGTTTCAAGTCACCCACGCGATGCTGCTGAATGTCCTCAGCCGCCCCGCTGATGGCTGTGCCGCGATGCATCGGCTCATTCGCGACTGCCACGAAACCCCGAAACAGAAGAAAGCCCATACGCAGCGCGCGTGGCAATTATTCCGCTCGCTGGTGGAACGGAAGATTGTGGAGTTCATTCCCCGTACCGCCGACGGCGCTTACCTGCGCGTTAACGTCGAGCTGCAGGATGATTTCTCGATGGATCAGGTGCTGTCCTTGTATCTGCTGGAGACGATTCCCCTGCTCGATCCGCAGGCGCCGGATTTCGCGCTGGTGCTGCTCACGCTGGTTGAATCCATCCTGGAGGACCCGGCGATCATCGTGCGCAAGCAACTCGACAAAGTGAAGGATCAAAAGATGGCGGAGCTGAAGTTTGCCGGCATCGAATTCGATAAACGGATCGAGGAACTCGAAAAATGCGAATATCCCAAGCCCAACCGCGAATTTGTCTATTCCACCTTCAATGCGTTTGCCGACCGGCATCCTTGGGTGGGCCAGGAAAACATCCGCCCCAAATCCATCGTCCGGGAGATGTTCGAAGAGTTCCGTTCGTTCGCCGACTACATCAAGCTCTACGAATTGCACCGCGCCGAGGGGGTTTTGCTGAGGTATATCAACAGCGTTTTTAAGGTGCTCGTGCAAACCGTGCCGGACGCCGCCAAGAATGATCAGGTCCGCGAAATGGAGCTCTATCTCGGCACGATGATCCGGCAGGTCGATTCCAGCCTGCTCGACGAATGGGAAAGGATGCGGGACCCGAACTACCGGCAAGCCGAGGCCCGGGATGTCCGCCCGCCCGGCGCCGCGGAAGCCGCTGCCGACATCACCCGCGACACCAGGGCGTTCACCGCCGCCATCCGCAACCGGATTTTCATTTTTCTGCGCGGCCTGGTCGTGGCCAATTACGAAACCGCCATCGCCAATCTGGATTCACCCCTGGACGGCGACGACACCCCGTGGACGCCCGACCGACTGGACGCGATCAAGGGCGCCTACGAGGCCGGCCACGAACGGCTCTGCCTCGATCCGAACGCCCGCAATGCCCGGCACACCTATGTTACGCCGTCCGAAGACAAAAAAATCTGGCGCGTGCAGCAAATGCTGGTGGACCCGAAGGCAGACAACGACTGGGTGGCGGAATTCGAGGTGAACCTAGATGAATCACGAAAACTGGGCGGACCCGCCTTGCGATTGCGGCGCATCGGAAGCCTGACCTGAGCATTGCCCTGCGACGTTCAGATTTTCTCCGAACCCGCAAAAGTTCATCCAAATCCTTCGGGAATTATTGCTACAATTCACCCTCGATTTGGAATAGCTGGACTTGTTCGCACACGTGAGCCAGAATTTTTTTAATGATATCCCTGCCTAAATTTCGTTTCCCGGATCGATTGGGTGTTCCGTTGATGATGGTTTTATTGATGTTTGCCGCCAAATTCTCCGGCGCTTCACCGATGGAATCGGAGCTCAACACCTACCGATATCCGGGCCATGATCTGGGCGCGGTTTATTCTCCGGAATCGACATCGATTAAACTCTGGGCCCCGACCGCCAAGTCGGTCAGTGTGAAACTTTTCGATGACGCCATCCACCCGACTTTTAGGTTGGTCCCGATGACGGGCGACAACCAGGGGATCTGGTCAGTAAAGATCAACGGCGATCAGGATGGTAAATATTATCTTTTTCAAGTAACCCTGCCGGGTTTGAGCGGCGATCCGCCAACTGTTTTTTCGGTAAACGACCCCAACGCGCGAGGGTGCTCGGCCAATACCGGTCGGACCTTGATTTATGATCCCATCAAGACCAATCCCGAAGGGTGGCAGCAGGATTCGTTTGTGAGATTAACCAATAATACCGACGCAATTCTCTATGAGGTTCATGTCCGGGATTTTTCAATCAACACCAATTCAGGGACTTCCGCCCTAAACCGCGGCAAATATCTCGGCATGGTTGAGGAGGGAACGAAAACTCCGGAAGGTAAAATGAGCGGCATCGATCATTTGGTGGAGTTGGGGATTACCCATGTCCATCTCCTGCCGGTGACAGATTATGCCGGCGGCGATGAGCGGCAGCCTGCCGCCGGGTACACCTGGTATAACTGGGGTTACGACCCGGTTCTGTTTGATACTCCCGAAGGTTCATACGCCAGCGACCCGGATGGCACCGCCCGTCAGCAGGAATTCAAATCCATGATCCAGGCGTTTCACCGGCATCATATCGGTGTGGTCCTGGACATGGTATTCAATCATACCGCCGGCACCGGGTCCGGGCCCTTTTCGATCTTTGACAAGATAGTCCCTCATTATTATTACCGGATTGATGCTTCCGGGCGATACGCCAACGGAACCGGTTGCGGGAATGAAGTGGCCTCGGAAAAACCCATGGCGCGTAAATTCATCGTAGATTCCATCAAATACTGGCTGACGGAGTACCACGTCGACGGTTTCCGATTTGACCTTATGGGGATATTGGATCGCCCCACGATGCTCGAAGTCTATCGCGAGGCCAAACGCATCAATCCGGATGTGATCATTTACGGGGAAGGCTGGGATATGGAAAGAGTCTTGCCGGCGAAAATGATGATGACCCAGGTCAATGTCCAGGGAACCGGGATCGCCGCGTTTAACGATGGGATCCGGGACAACGTCAAAGGGGATGTCATGTCCGCGACCGCCCGCGGATTTGTCCAGGGCGCCGGACCTCAGTACGGCGGCATGGACCGGTTTCAATTGAACATCAAAGGGCAGAGCACCGGCCGGGACGCCCGGGATATCAAGGTTTATTCACCGAATGAGACCATTAATTACGCTTCCGCCCACGACGATTTGTGTCTCTGGGATAAATTGCAGATTTCGGCGTCGAACGCATCGGAAAACTCCCGGATCAACATGGACAAATTGGCGGCGGGCATCGTGCTGACCGCCCAGGGGATTCCATTCCTTCATGCCGGGGACGAATTCCTGCGATCCAAGAATCTCGTCAGCAATAGTTACAATGACAACGATCCCCGGGTAAATCCCGTCAATTGGACGTTAAAAGCCGGACATGAAGAGGTGTTTCACTTTTACCAGGGTTTGATCGCGCTGCGAAAAGCGCACCCGGCCTTTCGCATGACCAATCCGGCTGCCGTAGATCGCGCTCTGGATTTTGCGACGAACCTGCCCGTCAATCTGGTTGCCTATGTCATCCGCTACCACGCGAACGGCGATAGTTGGAAGAACATCCTCGTCATTTATAATGGCACCGGCCAGAGCCGGGATTTGAATATCACCGGAGACTGGATAATCGTGGCAGATGATCGGCGGGCTGGCATTGATGCCTTGTCATCGGCCAGAAACCTGATCCATGTCGAACCCTATTCGCTTCTCGTTGCGCATACCGAGGGAGCCTACCGGTTTGGTCCCGAATTCTGAAAGTGCCTTAGCCACCCGCAGCACAACGTCAACAGTTTATACGACAATACAATCGCCGGGAGCGTGATATTTTAAGTGTGTTCTGTTTGTAGGGGTTGAGAACCAGCCTGCGTTTCTTGGGTTTCGCAGGCTGGTTTTTTTCTCACCCTGATCTGGCTATGACCTACGTTAATCCGGACGGGCACTCGCAAATTCCTCATGGAGTCGGGCGTAAACCCCGGTCTGTCGCAGCAGGCTTTCGTGGGTGCCGCGCTCGACGATGCGTCCTTGCTCCAGCACCAGCACCAGGCTGGCCTTGCGGATTGTGCTCAAACGATGGGCGACGATGAATGCCGTTCGTCCGCGCAACAAAATGTCCAGGGCCTTCTGCAATCGCGCTTCCGTGACGGAATCAATCGCACTGGTGGCTTCATCCAGCACGATGATGCGCGGATTGGCCAGCATCGCCCGCGCAAAGCAAATGAGTTGTCGCTGGCCGAAGGACAGCGATGTGCCCCGCTCCGCCACCGGCGTCTGCAGTTTTTGCGGCAGCGCCTCGATCAGGTCAAGGCAATCCAGGGCTTGCAACGTGGCCCTGACTTCGCCTTCGGTGGCTTCCGGCCGGGCCAGGCGGATGTTGTCCAGCACGGAACCGGAAAAGAGGAAATTATTCTGCTGCACGCTGCCCATTTGCGCCCGCAATGAATCACCGGTGATGGTGTTCAGATCGACGTTGTCCACCAGCACCCGCCCGCCGGCGGGCAGGTAAAATTTCTGCAGCAGGCCCACCAGCGTGGTTTTGCCGCTGCCGGTGTGGCCGACCAGCGCCACCGACTGTCCCGGCTCGGCGGTGAATGAGATGTCCGTCAGCACCGGTCGCCCGGGCTGGTATTCAAAGTTTACCGCTTGAAATTCGACCCGCCCGTGGATGGCTGGCAGGGGTTTCGCCGCGGCTGCGTCCTGCCATTCCGGTTTCTGATCCAGCATCCGGAACAACCGTTCGGCGCCGGCCATCGCCATCAGCGACTGGTTCAATTGGTTGCCGATGACCTGGACCGGGTCAAAAAACAGGTTGGCGAGAAAAAAGAACATCACCAGATCGCCCACTTCCATGTGCAGCCAACCGGTCCAGCGCAATGTGCCGAATGCGCCCAGCAGGGCCATCGCCCCCAGAAAAAGCTGGCTCTTCAATTGCAGCAGCGGCACAAACACCGCCGATGCCTGCGCCACGCCGACGTTGTTTTCGCCGTGCTGGTCGATCAGTTTTTGGAAAAAGCCGGCGTTGACCTCGTGCCTGACGAACGCCTGCGTCACGCGGATGCCGCTCACGGACTCCGCCAGCGTGGAGGCGACGCGGCTCCAGGATTCCTGCACCTTGCGCATCCGCCGGGCCATCTCCTGCTGATAATTTTTGTTCACCAGCCAGATGACCGGCGCCAGCAGCACCATCAGCGAAAAAAGCTTCCAGTCATACCAGGCCATCAGCACCGCCGACACGATCATCTGCAAACCCTGCACCACCAGCACGAACGCCACGTCCTGCACCCCGGCGCGAACGCTGTCGATATCCGAGGTCATCCGGCTGATGATGCGGCCGAATTTGGTCCGGTTGAAAAATGCCATCGGCATCGTCATCAGCTTGGCGAACAGCTCCGATCGCATGTCGTGCACCACGGCTTCGCCGAGCTCCAGCGCGAATCGCTGGCGATAATGAAAACTGGCGACCGTGAACAGCACCAGGGCCAAATAGCCCGCGGCATAGCCGTAGATGTCCGGAAGCTGGCGGTTGGAAATCGGGCCGTTGAGGGTGCGCCCGATGAGCCACGCCAGCGCCGGCAACTGTAACCCGCGCAGGAAGGTCAGGATGAACAGCCAGTTGCGCTTGGCCGCGTAGGGTCGGGTGTAGCGGAAAATCCGCCGGATCAGCGCCCATTGCAGGGGCGCCTTGTCCGACTCGCGCTCCTCCAGCGGATTGTAAAAGGTGATGGCCTCGCGCGCCGATGGATCCCCCTTTGCAATCCCGGTGGCGGTTGATTTTGGCGACGCCCTCATAAATCCATGATCTGCAAGAGGGCGGTTTCGTGATATGGCCCCGGACGCCGGACCAGTTCCTCGTGCGTGCCGGATTGCGTCAGTCGCCCGGCTTCCAGAACCAGGATCAAATCCGCCCGGCGCAAAAGACTCAAGCGGCCGGATACCACAAACGCCGTCCGGCCGGTCATCGCGGCGCGCAGCGCGGAGACAATTTCATTCTCGGTCTTGGCATCCACCGACGCGGTCGGATCGTCGAGAATCAAAATCGGTGGCTCCAGAATCAGGGCCCGGGCCAGCGCCAGACGCTGGCGCTGGCCGCCGGACAGATCCACCCCCGACTCGCCCAGAACCGTTTCGTAGCCATGCGGCAGCGCGGTGATGAAATCATGCGCCGAGGCAATGCGCGCGGCGCGCTCGATCTGTTCCATCGTCGCCTGCGGCTGGCCGAACGCGATGTTGGCCGCCACCGTGTTGGAGAACAAAAAACTTTCCTGATAAACGATGCCGATCTGGCGGCGGCAGGAGTCCAGATCCAGGTCGCGCAAATCCTGCCCGTCCACCAGAATGCGGCCCCGGGACGGATCATAAAAGCGCGGGATCAGACCGAGCAGCGAGCTTTTGCCGGCGCCGGTCATGCCGAAAATACCGACGACCTGCCCGGATTTCGCCGCAAAGGAAATATCCGTCAGCACCTCCTTGCCGGGCGCGTAGCTGAACGTGACATTCTCGAACGTGATTTGGCCGGTGAGCCGCGCCGGCTTCACGGCGCCGGGCCGGCTTTGCACTTCGACCGGGGTGTCGAGCACTTCAAAAACCCGGCGCGCGGCGGCGAGGCTTTGTTGCACGGAATTCGCAATGGTGGCAATGGTCGCGACTTGTCCGGTGAATTGCTGCAGCAGGCCGGCGAATACCACCAGGCCGCTGCCGAGCGGGATTTTTCCCTGCACATACAGCCAGCCGCCGTAGGCGAATAATATCACCAGGCTCAGTTGCGATAGCAATTGGGTGCCCGGTGTGAAGATGGACAGGTCCCGGAAGATTTCCCGCTGCTGCGCGGAAACGTTGTCGTTCGCGGCTTCAAAGCGCCGGATCTGCTGGGCTTCCGCGGCAAAACCCTTCACCGTTTGCATCCCGCGCACACTTTCG
Organism: uncultured Verrucomicrobia subdivision 3 bacterium; assembly: GCA_903822015.1. GTDB lineage: Bacteria > Verrucomicrobiota > Verrucomicrobiia > Limisphaerales > UBA11358 > UBA11358. The sequence goes on from CAIJNQ010000030.1 coordinate 18,759, forward strand.
CTGAACAGCAGAATCATCTGGTCCGATAGCTCGCGGTTGCGCAGATAGCCGGGCCGCAGCCGCGCCGAATAGTATTGGGCGAGCCACCATAATGGCAGCGAAACCGAGAGGCAGGCGAGGGTCAGTGACGGTTGAATCTGCGACATGAAAAACGCGTAGGCCGCCAGTGTCAGCACCATGTTCACGCCCTGCAGCAACACGCCGTCCACAAACAGCCGCGTATTCTGCACGTCCCCGGTCACCCGGTTAAAAATGGAGTTGGAACCATGGATATCGAAGAAGCTGAAGCTCAACCGCTGCAACTTCTCGTAAAGCTGGGCGCGCAAGGCCGGCACGATTTCCCCCTGCGTCAGCCGGGCCGTGATCATGTTGTAACTATAGGTCAGCGCCGCCCGGACCACCGCCTGCGCCACGATCGCCAGCGCCAGCGCCGTTACGACCTGCAGCGCCGACCAGGCCGCCGGCGGATGCCAGCCGAACGGATAAGCCGGTGGCGGCAGCGACGGATCCAGCGCCGCCCGGATGACGTCAATCACCAGTCCGAGCAGTTTGAGCCCCGCGATGCCCAGCAGCAGCAGGATCAGGCTCAGCCCCACCGACCAGACGCAGTCCGCGCGAAACTGCCACGCGAGCGCGAGCAGCCGCCGGATCAGTTTTCCGGTGGAATAATGTCCGTCATGGGCGGCTGGATTTGCGGTGACCGGCATTTTCAGAGCGTCCAAATTGCCGCACTTGGCATGATCAATCGAATCAATAATTTTGGAGGTCGCTTCCGGCGCAAATCTGGGCCAATTTGTTGCCGCTTATGAAATGTTTTGTCACCGGTGCTTCGGGCTTCATCGGCGCGAATCTCGTCCATGAACTGGTCGCCCGCGGGCATGAGGTGAAGGCCCTGCTGCGACCGGATAGTGATGGGCGCGGCTTGGCCGGTGTGGATTTCCAGCGGGTGTCCGGGGACATCCTCGATCGCCAATTGCTGGATCGCGAAATTGCCGGTTGCGACTGGTGCTTTCATGTTGCAGCGAGCTATCACCTTTGGATGCGCGACTATGCGCCGATGTATGCCGCCAACGTCGATGGCACCCGCCATGTTCTTGAGGCGGCGGGACAGGCCCGCTGCCGCCGGATTATATACACGAGCACGGTGGGTTGCATTGGGCTGCCGGAAAATGTGGCCGGTAAATTCACGCCGACGGATGAGCGGGACTTCGCCGCCGAAGCGCAGATGACCAACCACTACAAACGCTCCAAATGGCAGGCCGAGCAGGTCGCCTTGGGTTTGGCGCAAAAAGGTTTGCCGATCATCATCGTGAACCCTTCCGCACCCGTCGGCCCGCGGGATGTGAAACCGACCCCGACCGGCCAGCTCATCCTGGACTTTTTGAACCGCAAACTGCCCGCCTATCTCGACACCGGCTTGAATTGGGTGCACGTCCGCGACGTGGCCACCGGGCATATTCTGGCCGCGGAAAAAGGCCGGTTGGGTAACCGCTATATTCTTGGCCACGCGGACGGCAACTGGACCATGCAGGGGATGCTGAAGGTGCTGGAAGAAATCACCGGCCTGCCCGCGCCGAAAATGAAAGTGCCGTATTGGGTCGCGCTCGCCGCCGCGTATGTGGCTGAAACCGTATCCGGCGTGACTGGCCAGCCGCCGAAAGCGCCGCTGGCCGGCGTGCGCATGGCGAAATATAAAATGTGGTTCAATCCGGCCAAAGCCATCCAAGAGCTGGGGTTGCCGCAGACGCCGCCGCGCCAGGCGCTGGCCGACGCGGTGGCATGGTTTCGGGTGAACGGCTATGTCCGGAAATAGTTTCCCTTTTACAACCGGCCGGCCCGCCGGGCAAAAACGAGATCTTCCCGAACCGTGGCTCATCCCGCAATTGCTTGTCCCCCGACGGTCTTTTGCTAGGCTTGCCGCGTAATGCGCCATTTCATTTTGTGCCTTGGTCTCCTGTTCGCCACGCCCGTTTTCAGTGCGGAAATCAACTTGGATTTCAGCGATTTCCGGGACGGCTCCACCCCGACCAATTTTTTCAGCGTGGTGGCCGGGGGTGGCCAGCCGGGCACCTGGAAAATCCTCATGGACGCCGTGCCGCCGCTGCTCGCTCCGCTCACGGACAAAGCCCCGGCCGTGGCCCGCCGGGCCGTCCTCGCCCAGACCAGCCAGGATGCCACCGACGAGCATTTCCCCATGTTTGTTTACGGCGGCGAGACTTTCCGGGATTTCCGGCTGTCGACCCGGATCAAGATCGTGAGCGGCGTGGCGGAGCAGATGGCCGGCGTCGTCTTCCGGTTTCAAAACGCCTCCAATTTTTACGTCTTCCGCGCCAGTGCGCTCGGCCATAACGTCCGTTTTTACAAGATGGTGAACGGCGTCCGCTCCGATCCCATCGGGCCGCTGGTGGACATCGCCGACAATACCTGGCATACCCTGACCATTTCGGGCCAGGGCAACCAGTTCACCTTCTGGTTTGATAAACGCCTCGTCATGCCGCCGCTGCAGGACAACTCCTTTGCCGAAGGGAAAGTGGGTTTCTGGACCAAATCGGATGCGGTCAGCTATTTTTGCGATACCACCATTGATTACACGCCGCGGACGCCGGCGTCACAATTACTCGTGGACAGTATCATGGAAAAACAGCCGCGCATACTGGGGTTGCAAATTTACACCCTCAACGGCCAGAACCAGCCCGGGGTTATCGCCAGCAAGGAAAAGTCCGAGATCGGCCAGCCGGGCACCGATGCGGAAATCAAGGCGATCACCGAAGGCGCGATTTCCTACGGGAAGTCGAAAGGCGTGGACACCCTGATTTTGCCCTTGCGTGACCGCAATGGGGATCCCATGGCGGCCGTGCGGCTGCGGCTGAAATCGTTTATGGGCGAAACTCAACAGAACGCCCTGACGCGGGCCACGTTGATCATCCACCTGATGGAGGCTGAAGTCCCCACCTCCGACGCCCTGTTGCAATGAGCCGGGCGGCTACGGCTTCTCAGACGCGGGCAGTTCGTTCGGCGGCTTGACCATCGGCATCTCTTCCGGCGGCAGGCGGCGCACGCCGCCCACCACACTCACGGTGCCGTCGTCACTCATGGCCAGCCGCGGGCGGGTGGTCACGTAATCATAGATGTCCTGCCTGGCCAGCGTGCCATCCGGTTTGACCACCGCATAAGTGAACAGCCGCCCGCCGCTCTGCCACAGCACATTCAGGTTGGAAAAACGGTCCAATTGGGTTTCCGGTTCGCTGAACGCAACCATCTTCCCGACGTTGATCACGTTGAAAATATGCGCCTCCGCCTCGTCGCTCACCTGCACATACAAGCGCAATTGCGAATGTAGATAATTCGCCTTTACCAGCGTGTATTTGCGAACTTCCGGCTCCTGATTGGTCGGGCCGGTCGCCGGCGCCATGCCGAAATCCTGCATCCACAGCTTCACCCCGCTGATGATGTCAAAGTTTTTTGCCGGACTGGTCATATCCTCAGCCCAACCCTTGATCCGCACCGTCGCCACGATCCGGTACCGCCCCGGCCGAGTCAGGATGAAACACGGCTTCAAGTCCACATGCTTCGTCGCCACCTGCGACGATCCCACGTTAAATTCACCGATCACCGGCACTTCGGCATTCTTAGCGACGATAAAACCGTCCGCCGACTCCACCGCGAACGTCAGCCAGGTCGGATCCGCGCCCAGATGCAACGTCTGGCCGGAGCGGTTCGTGATCTTCACCGCCACGGGCACCGATTCGCTCGGCAGGAATTGGTCCTGTTCCGGCACGACTTCCACTGAAATCTGCGCCGCCGCGCGGAATGCCATCAGCCACGCCAGTCCCAAAATGAGCGATAACTTCTTCATTTGAATGTGGACACTCTAATCCGCCGCGCGTTCGAGGCAACTGAATTATGCCGGCAAAAAGGGCGGGCAACCGGACGCCTGCTTGTGATTTACAAATTACGATTTACGATTGACGCGCGACTTCCGGGATTCACCTCGGCTCATAAATCGCAAATCGAATATCGCAAATGGAACAAACGCATTTCAAGGGCTGGGCCAAGCCGGGCATCCTTCCGCCGGGACTCGCCTCCGGTGTGACCGTTGAACCCCACGAGACGCGCGACGCCATTAGCGGACATTTTCGCCTGTTTCAATTGCGGGATGGCCACCGGTTTTCCACCGATGATGTTTTAACGGCCTGGTACGGCACGACCTGGTGTCCGACGGCGCAAGCTGTTTTGGATCTGGGCAGCGGCATCGGCACCGTCGGCATGATTTGCGCCTGGCGGCTCGGCGGCGCGACATTTGTCACCGTCGAGGCGCAACCGGTCAGCATCGCGCTCGCCCGAAAATCGGCACGTTATAACGGGCTCACCGGACGCTATGAAATCCGCGAAGGTGATTTCCGCACACCGGATATTCTGCGCCCCGATGAGAAATTCGGACTCATCACCGGCAGCCCGCCATATTTTCCGCCCGCGGCCGGCGTGAAAAGCGAGCACCCCCAGAAGCTGGCCTGCCGCTTTGAACTGCGCGGCACCATTGCCGATTATTGTTCAACCGCCGCCCGGCATCTCGCGCCCGGCGGATTTTTTGCCTGCGTGTTTCCCCACGAACCCGCGCAGCTCGCCCGCGTCGAATCCGCCGCAAATCACTCCGGCCTGGTCATCGTCCGCAAACGTCCGGTGATCTTTCGCGAAGGCGATCCGCCCCTCATCGCCTTGTTCGGGTTGATGCGGGCCGACGATCTGCCCGCTTGGTTTCGCGGCCAGACGTGGACCGAACCGGATTTGGTCATCCGCACCCGCGACGGGAAAATCCATCCCGAATATTCGGCGGTGAAACTTGCGATTGGTTTTCCGCCGTGATTTTTTCCTGAAATTTTCGGCGCCAAAACATATTTGAAACCTTATCGCCTCGGCGGCGTCTGCATTTGCATGGTGACATCATGCAATACCCGAAAATCCGCACCCGCCTTTACCCTGATCGAACTGCTGGTGGTCATTGCCATCATCGCCATTCTGGCGGCGATGCTGCTCCCGGCGCTGGCCTCGGCCAAGCAGCGCGCCTGGACCATCGCGTGCACCTCCAACCTGCACCAGATCAGCCTCGGCCTGACCATGTTCGCCGACGACAACAACGCGCTTTATCCCGAATCCGGCGGCGATATTCCGTGGGGACAAACCGACCCGCACACCCATGCCGCAAGCTGGATGGAGCAGATTCATTCCTACGTTCAAAATACCAACGTTTACCATTGCCCCTCCAACAAACAGGTGGCCGCGAACAAGCAGTCGTGGTTCAACTATTTCAACGGCGCGCGCGCGGCCTATATCGGCAGCACCCCGAACGATGACGCCGCAGTGGACAGCAAAAGGATCCTGTTCCCGACGGCCTATGTGCTTTCCGGCGACACGCTGGATTTCACGCCGGAGGATGCCGACAAGGATGATTACTCGCAGAACTGCGTCGGCGGGGTGGTCAACGGCATTCCGTGGGAGGAATGGCAGGCGCACAACAAGGGGCAGAACATTTTGTTCGCCGACGGCCATGCGCAATGGTTCAAGGGTTACGATACCAACGCCATGACTTTCCGCTACGATTCCATGCACGGCTGGGAATAAAATCCCGCTGTAAACGGGGTCCCACCGATAAACTCGGCCGCCGGGGTTGCGGCGTCCCGCCATTTTTGATGGAAACTTACCAGTTCAACGTGAAATAAAACGGATTAAACACGGATTGGGTGGGGCAAGGCTCCGTCGAGCCGGATTCACTCGCCGCGAACCAAACCAAACGCGGCAGATATTTTTCATCCCCCGCATTGAAAATGCCAAAAATTCACAAAAGGTATCACGGCCAGCCGGTGGAGTTCGGAAGATGTTGTGGCTGTGAAGCCCGGCGGAAATAGAACAAAAAAAGTAACAAAGGCGTGAAGTGCAAGCCGGAGACAGGGGGCGGTCAAAAAAAACTTTGCCTTTTTCTTTACCAGGGAGGCGACAATTGATGTAAGTCGTTGATAGAGCACCCGAAACTTTACCATTCCTTTACCTTTTTTATTTTTTCAGGTGGTAAAGGAAATCAAGTTGGCAGTCGTCAGTTGGCAGCTTATATCAAAAAGCTAAAACACTGACATGCTGCGCGGTGGAGTAGCCTTGCCTACACTGGCCGAGGAAATCGAAAAGTTAAAGTTGGCGGCAATGCGTGATGCTGACCGAGGGCCCCGGATGGCGCGACGCGATGCCCCAGCAAACAAATGCAAATGCGGCGCGCCATCCTTACCCGAGCATCGTTAGATTTTCAAAGAACTCCGGCTGACCCGTTTGGGCAGTGGCACCAAACTGGTCAGCTCTGGAAACTTTTCTTACACCTAATCAGCCACTTTATCAGCGGTTCGTCGTCGCTTTATCGGTTCAAGGTAACTTAAAGGTACTTAAAGGTCCCAAAGGGTACCGGATTTTAAATTTTCACCAGTTTGCCGGTTACTGATGGAAAATGGACTGATTGATCTTTGACGATCATTTTATATACTTATTAAAATAGCATTATTTGTACAATTTCTAATACATGTTCGTTAACATTGCTGTCGTCACAGGTTGCGATGAGGGAGGGTTCGGGCGGCCCCGATGGAACCTGCCGTAGAATCCGCCTGGAAACGGAAGTGGCCCCGCGTGGAGGAAATCCAAAGCGGCCAGGTGAAGGGCATTCCCGGCGAAGAAGTGTCCGCCAGATCGTGGATCGATGGTCGGGATTCGTTGCCTTTACTTTGCGGCTTCGCAGCTTGGCGACTTGTCGTTGAATTCCAACTGCATCGTTCGGGCTGATAACGTGTCTGAAAATTACGAGCGGGTTGCGGCGAGGAATTTTGATCGGGGCCAAGGCGGCGAGATTTGTTGCCAGTTTGAGGTGCGACCGGCTTCCGGAGTTTCACACGACTACCTCAATAGCGGGTTAACTGGATTTTACGCGGCTGCTAGGGTTCGGCTCAAGCATGCGGAGGGGTGTATGTCACTTGCGATACCCAGGTAAATTCTAAAATCTGAGCATTTATGAAGCCGTATAGATTGTTTTTGTTATTTTTGGTTGTGATCTTCGCGGTAAAGGCATCCGGCCAAACCTTCACCGAATTATATGGCTTCACTAGAAATCAAAGTCTTCCCGACGGGGCCAATCCGCAAGGCGGGGTGTTGCTTTCGGGCAACACGCTTTATGGCACCACTTTTAATGGCGGCACCAAAAACGCCGGGATGGTATATTCCCTCTCGTCCACGGGCGGCGTTCTTACGGCGATCCACAGTTTTACCAATGGTTCATTCGGCGGATTTAATCCGTCGGGCGATTTGGTGTTGTCCGGTGGCACCCTATTCGGGACGACCGGATCTGGCGGGAAATACAGCGGCGGCACGGTGTATTCGATATCCACCAATGGCGGCGGTTTCACGGTGCTGCACGATTTCACCAACAGTCCGGACGGCGCGCAACCCACCATCGGGCTTATTTTGTCGGGCACCCGGCTTTATGGCGCCACCTACACGGGAGGAAGAACGAACAGTTCGGGCGCGGTGGCGGGCACTCTGTTTTCAATCAATACGGACGGCTCCGGCTACACCAATTTTTATAATTTCACGGGCGGTGACGATGGCCGGGGCCCGGTCGGGCTGGTGTTCGCCAAAGGCACGTTGTATGGCATCACCATCAATGCGACTTACCTTAACTCCGACGGCCTTGTGCACTGGGGGACGGTTTTCAGCGTCAGCACCAATGGCTCCGGGTTCAAGCCGCTTTACTCGTTCACCAACACTCCGGACGGCTCGGAGGGCTCCGGCCTCTGCCTTTTGGGCAACACGCTTTACGGAACGACCCTATATGGTGGCGCCTCACACACGGGCACCCTCTTCGCCATCAACACCGATGGTTCAAATTATTCGATCCTTCATGATTTCAGCGGGGTGAATCCTGACGGGGCGACGCCCGTTTCGGTTATTGCCGCGGGAAATGTGCTGTACGGAGCGACAAAAAGCGGCGGCACCGGCGGTTACGGCACCGTGTATTCCTACGACACCGGTGGCAGCGGCTTTTCAACGCTTTATTCCTTTACCGACTACCCTGACGGCATGGCGCCAATGTCCGACTTGTTGTTGTCCGGCAACCTGCTTTATGGAACGTCGGACATGGACGGCTCGGGCGGCTACGGCACCGTGTTTAGCCTCTCGCTTCCGCCCCCGCCGCCAAGCATCACCAATATCATTTATGCTCTGAATGGACAGGTAACCCTCGGGGTTTTGAGCCCGGCAAACAGCACCAACATACTGCTGGTCGCGACGAATCTGGCGCCGCCGGTGGCCTGGCTACCGCTTTCGACCAATATCGCGGGCGTCAATGGTTCGTGGCAGTTTGTGGACACCAATGCCAATAATTTCCCAACCCGATTCTACCGCGCGGCAAAACAATAGAGATAATTAAACTGCCGGCGGGCGCAGACATCACTGATTCCGCCCCGGCTGGACTGGTAGTGGATGCTGGAACAGACCTCGGCCAGGCGAGGGTCCACGCTCACCACCGGAATAGCGCCGGAGGAAAGAATATATTATGCTGGACAAAATTCCAAAACGGCGCCTTATGGATTCATCGCCGCGACTATTTCGATGGCGATTTAATTTATTTCTGTCACCTGACGGGTGTTTTTGGCCACTGACATGAAAACATCGATCAATGTTTTTGAATCCAAAACCGGGGTTCAAGGCATCTCAATTATGAATGTCTCACAAAATTGCCGGCACGAATTCAACTCCATGAAAAAAATCATCACCCTGCTCTCGCTGGCCACCCTGGCCGGCGGCGTCCTGCTTTCGGGCTGCTCCAAACCAAAGAAGCCGGCAGCCGCATCCGGCGGTAATGCCGATGCCAGCGCGGTCGCCGCGGCCGCCGACGGTCCGGTGGATATGAAGATCAAATGGGCGGCCGGCAAGACGTTTGCGATGCGGATGGAATTGAACATGACCACCGAAATGAAGGTGCCCAACCAGCCGGACCCGGTGAAACAGGACATCAAGCTGGCCCAGGATTTCAACCTGACAGCGCTCCAGAAACTGGACAACGGCGGCTGGAACTTGCAGTTGGAATTCGAGAACGTGTCCATGGATGTTTCGATGGGCGGCCGCAGCTTGATGAGCTTCAATTCCACGGAAAGTCCGGCCGCGGAAACCAACAACCCGGCGGCGGCCATCCTGCGCGCGATGATTGGCGCCCGGCTCCAGTATTTCACGGATGCCTCGGGGAAGGTTGAGAAAATGGGCGGCGTGGATGACTTGATGAAGCGCATCAAGGCGGTTGCCAAACCGCAGGAGGTGGGGATGTTCCAGCAGATGTTCAGCGAGGACACCTTGAAGCGTTACGGTTCCTTTTCCGAGGCCCTGCCGAACCGGATCGTGAACGTCGGCGAGAGCTGGTCGGTCAAAAACGACATCGTTTCCACCATCGGCACCCTGACGATGGACATGAATTACACGTTCAAGAACTGGGAGCAGCACGGCGCCCGCAAATGCGCCCACGTGGACGCCACCGGCACCATTGCATCCAAAAACGTGTCGGCGGCCATGGTCGGCGCGGCGGTCGAAATCAAGGATGGGAAGATCACGGGCGACTTCTGGTTTGATCCGGAGCCGGGGATGATTGTGGATGTTCACAACACCCAGGACATGGCGCTTAAAATCACGACCCGCACCCAGACCATGTCCCAGCAGATAAGCCAGAAAGTCCGGCTCTCATTGGTGGATGTGCCGTAACCTTTCCAACCCATGACCGCCCGCTGCCAGAAGATCATGAAACCCGGACGAGCTTTCACCCTGATTGAATTGCTGGTGGTCATTGCCATCATCGCGATTCTGGCGGCGATGCTCCTGCCGGCGTTGTCCAAGGCCAAAGAGCGCGCCGTCCGGTCGACCTGCCTGAACAATCAAAAGCAGCTCAACCTGGCCTGGCAGATGTATGCCGATGAATCGGGCGGCAAACTCGCCCTGAACGGCTGGGTTTTTCGCGGGGCGAACGTGCCGGAAAGCCCTTCGAACTCCTGGGTTTCCGGCCATGCCGGGCTAGACAGCGACCCGGCGACCATCACCAGCGGCTCGATTTATCCGAATGTGAAGAACCTCCAGTGCTACCGGTGTCCGGCCGATCACAACACCGTATTGGGCACGACCATCCCGGTTTTGCGCAGCTATTCCCTGAGCTGCTATCTGGGCGGGCCGCAGGAGGACGTGGACCAATGGGACATCAAGCCGATCCATCAAACCAGCCAGCTGCTCAAGCCGGCCACCACCTTCACGTTTTTGGAGGAGGACATTTCGTCCATCGACGACGGGCATTTTCTTTTTTCCGCCACCGTCAACAAGTGGTTCAATCTACCCTCCTGGCGGCACAGTCATGGCGACACGCTCGCCTTTGCCGACGGGCATGTGGACTACTGGAAATGGCTGGGCGACCTGCCCACCGGTTCGTTTTTCAACAACACCGGCGCGGCCACCGACCCGCTGGCGCTTAAAGACATCGCCCGACTGCAAGCGGCGGCGCCGTGACGGCGCGGCGGTGGATCACAAGCAATTTTCCCCTTTGCGTTCCGACCCGCTTGCCGGTTTAATGTCCGTCACATGAAAATTGTTCTCGCTTACTCGGGCGGACTCGACACCTCGGTGCTGATGTCCTGGATCAAGGAAAAATACAACGCTGAGATGATCGGCTTTTGCGCCGATATCGGCCAGGAGGAGGAACTGAACGGTCTTGAAAAGAAGGCCATCAAGACCGGCGCGTCCAAAATCTACATCGACAACCTACAGGAAGAATTCGCGCGCGACTTCATCTATCCGATGCTCCGCGCCGGGGCGATTTACGAGGGGCAATACTTCCTCGGCACCAGCATCGCCCGCCCGCTCATCGCCAAACGCATGGTCGAGATTGCCAAGAAGGAAAAAGCCGACGCCATCGCGCACGGTGCGACCGGCAAAGGCAACGACCAGGTCCGCTTCGAACTCACCGCCGCCGCGCTCGCGCCGGACTTGCAGGTCATTGCGCCGTGGCGCGACGAACGCTATCGCTCGGAGTTTCCCGGCCGGCAGGAGATGATTGATTACT